>CABUKW010000089.1 GCA_902492275.1 uncultured Peptococcaceae bacterium | reverse complement strand
GGAAGAAACCGATTATGGCCGTTGGCAGGATAAATATGTGAAGAACCGTTTTGTTTGTACAGCGCTGCGGCAGCAGTTGAAGCCGCTGCGCTGTGTGGGCATCATTGGAGAGGATAAGGCGCAGGGAACCGCTGATGTGGGTGTGCCCCTTGGGGTTATCGTGGCGCTGCCACCGGCAACCAGCCCGGTCTCGGTTACTATTTCTACGGCTATGATTGCCATAAAAGCCGGCAATGCCGTAATTTTTTCACCCCATCCCAGAGCCTGCAGCACCATTGGTAAAACTTTAGACTATTTGATTGCTGCGGCAGAGGCTGCCGGACTGCCAGAGGGCGCAATTGCTTACCTGCACACTCTTTCTGCGGCTGGTACAAAAGAGTTGGTGCAACATAAAGCGACGGCGTTGCTGATCAATACGGGCGTTTCTGAGATGCTGGAGGTTTGTAAGCAGAGCGGCAAGTCGTTCATCTATGGCGGTCATGGACACGGGCCTGCTTTTATTGAACGGACGGCCAATCTGCAACAGGCTGTGGCGGATATTCTGCTCAGCAAGACATTCGACTACGGCATGGGCGCTGGAGCGGAGCAGGCTGTGGTGGTAGACGGCTGCGTGTCTGAAACGGTGCAGCATGAATTTGAGAAAAAGGGTGCTTATTTTTTATCCGATGCCGAGAGCCGTCAATTAGGCCGGCGGCTTTTTCCGAAAGGCGCGCTGGATGTGGAATTGGTGGGGCAGAGCGCCGAAGCAGTTGCAAAGGCGGCCGGATTACAGGTTCCGGCGGGAACTAAGCTGTTGATTGCGCCCCAGTCCCACGTACCTTTGGACGATGGCTACCGCAGGCAGCTGCTTTGTCCGGTGTTGGCCTGGTATGTAGAAGAAGATTGGCGGCATGCCTGTGAAAAATGTATTGAGCTGCTTTTAACAGAAGGGACGGGCCATACCCTGGTCATCCATTCACAGGATGAAGCGGTCATTCGGCAGTTTGCGCTGCAAAAGCCGGTGGGACGGATTTTAGTCAACACGCCGTCTGTTTTGGGCAGCGTGGGAATTACCACCAACTTATTTCCTTCCTTTACGTTGGGCAGCGGCTCGGCTGGGAGCGGAATGACTGCCGATAATGTTTCACCGCTGAATTTAATTTATATTCGTAAAGTGGGCTACGGTGTGCGCAGCGGCGCGCAGGCCCTGAAACAGTTAGCCGGTCCGGCAGTGGCGGAGAAACCGGCGGAAGCAGTCACCTTGGAACAAATGGTTCGTTTGCTGTTGGAGCAGGAATTACGGCAGAAAACATTATAGTGGAATAGATATCAAATTTTATATAAAAATTAGGAGGAGAAACGCATGGATATGCATGAATTTTCTGATAAATTTGCGGCTGCGACGCAAAAATTATCGGCGCAGGAACGGCAGCTTTTATTGCAGGCTTTTGAAAAGGTAGCGGCGGAATTGGAGCAAAAGCCACAAGACACGACGGCTGGCACCGCTGTCGAAACCGGCGTTCCCGACGGTATGACAGAGCGTTTGAAGCGATTAAAGGCCAATTATATGAAACAGGTTCCCCGCATTACCACCTATCGGGCGCGGGCCATCACCAAAATTGCCAAAGAAAATCCCGGTATGCCTAAGATTATGCTGCGGGCCAAATGCTTCCGTTATTGCTGTGAAACGGCGCCGTTGGTTATTCAGGAGGATGAGCTGATTGTCGGTCATCCCTGCGGCGCACCGCGGGCCGGCGCCTTTTCGCCCGATTTAGCTTGGCGGTGGATGGAAGAGGAAATCGACACCATCGGCACCCGTCCCCAGGACCCCTTTTATATTTCTGAAGAAGATAAGCGGATTATGCGGGAAGAATTATTCCCTTACTGGAAAGGTAAATCGGTCGATGAATATTGTGAGGACCAATTCCGGGAAGCCGGTTTGTGGGAATTGTCGGCCGAATCCTTTGTATCTGATTGCTCTTATCACGCCTTAAACGGCGGCGGCGATTCCAATCCGGGCTATGATGTTATTTTGATGAAAAAAGGCATGCTGGATATTCAGCAGGAAGCCAAGGACCATTTAGCCCAACTGGATTATGGCAATCCGGACGATATTGAAAAAATTTATTTTTATAAATCGGTCATTGATACGACAGAAGGGGTTATGATTTATGCCCGCCGTCTATCCGATTATGCGGCAGAGCTGGCTTCCAAAGAACGGAACCCGCAGCGCAAGGCCGAGCTGTATAAAATTGCGCAGGTTAATGCCCGGGTACCGGCCCATAAGCCGGAAACCTTCTGGGAAGCAATCCAAGCTGTTTGGACGGTAGAATCGCTGCTGGAAGTGGAAGAAAACCAGACTGGCATGTCCATTGGCCGAGTAGACCAATATATGTATCCTTTTTATAAAGCCGATAAAGAGGCTGGTCGTTTGACCGATTATGAAGCTTTTGAATTGGCTGGCTGTATGTTGATTAAAATGTCGGAAATGATGTGGATTACCAGTGAAGGCGGCTCCAAATTTTTTGCCGGCTATCAGCCCTTTGTCAATATGTGCGTGGGCGGTGTGACGAGGGAAGGCAAAGACGCCACCAACGATTTGACCTATTTGTTGATGGATGCAGTACGGCATGTGAAAATTTATCAGCCTTCTCTGGCCTGCCGCATTCATAACCTGTCGCCGCAGAAATATATGAAGAAAATTGTGGATGTCATTCGCTCCGGCATGGGCTTCCCCGCTTGCCATTTTGACGATACCCATATCAAAATGATGCTGGCGAAGGGCGTTTCTATGGAAGACGCTCGGGATTATTGCCTGATGGGCTGCGTAGAACCACAAAAGTCGGGCCGTTTGTATCAGTGGACTTCCACGGCCTACACCCAGTGGCCCATTTGCATCGAATTGGTGCTGAACCACGGCAAAACCTTGTGGTATGGAAAACAGGTCTGCCCAGATTTAGGCGAACTGAGCCAGTTTAAAACCTATGAGCAGTTTGAAGCGGCAGTGAAAAAACAAATCGAGTATGTGACCAAATGGTCCAGCGTGGCCACTGTGATTACGCAGCGGGTACATCGGGATTTGGCGCCGAAACCATTGATGTCCATTATGTATGAAGGCTGCATGGAACATGGCTGCGATGTTTCTGCCGGCGGCGCTATGTACAATTTTGGCCCCGGCGTTGTATGGAGCGGTTTGGCAACCTATGCCGATTCTATGGCGGCCATCAAAAAACTGGTTTACGATGACAAAAAATATACGCTGGAACAATTAAATGAGGCCTTGAAGGCCGATTTCGTCGGCTATGAACAAATCCGCAAGGATTGTTTGGACGCTCCCAAATACGGTAATGATGACGACTATGCCGACAACATTGCCGCCGATATTATCAGCTTTACCGAAAAAGAACATCGCCAGTATAAAACATTGTATTCGGTGTTGAGTCATGGCACGCTGTCCATTTCCAACAATACGCCGTTGGGACAGATTACAGGCGCTTCTGCCAATGGTCGGAAGGCTTGGCTGCCGTTGTCAGATGGGATCAGTCCAACCCAAGGCGCCGATTTCAAAGGCCCTACCGCCATTATCAAGTCGGTGTCCAAAATGTCCTGCGATAATATGAACATTGGTATGGTACACAACTTTAAGCTGATGGCCGGACTGTTAGATACGCCGGAAGGCGAAAACGGCATTATCACACTGCTACGTACTGCCAGCCAGATGGGCAACGGGGAAATGCAGTTTAATTATTTGAGCAATGAAACCTTGCTGGAAGCACAGAAACATCCAGAACAATATCGGGATTTGATTGTGCGGGTGGCAGGATATAGTGCGTTCTTTGTAGAATTATGTAAAGACGTGCAGGATGAAATCATCAGCCGCACCATGTTGACCCATTTTTAAGCGAAAGAATTGAGATGGAAACGATGATTGAACGCAAAGCAACCATTTTTAATATCCAAAAGTATAACATGTATGACGGCCCCGGCGTGCGGACCTTGGTGTTTTTTCAAGGCTGCCCGCTGCGCTGTCAGTGGTGCGCTAATCCAGAAGGCATGGAACGCCGGCCGCGTCTGCTGTTTAAGGCGGCTTCCTGTGTAAGCTGCGGTGCCTGCGTAAAGGACTGTCCGCAGGGCATTCACTGGCTGAACGGACAGGGTCAGCACGAGGTGATCCGCGATTTGGAACGGAAATGTACTGGCTGCGGTAACTGTGTGCGTGCCTGCTTGCAAAATGCTCTTTCGGTTGTAGGCGAAGAAAAGACAATTTCTGAATTGCTGGAGATTATCCAGGAAGACCAGGCATTTTACAGTGTATCCGGCGGCGGCGTAACCTTAGGCGGCGGAGAAGTGTTGATGCAGCCCGAAGCGGCGGCCAATCTGTTAATGGCCTGCAAGCGGGAAGGGATTCACACCGCCATTGAAACCTGCGGATATGCAAAGACAGAAAATCTTTTACAAGTGGCTGAATTTGTCGATTTATTTTTATTTGACATCAAGCATTTGGACAGCAAACGGCATGCCCAATTAACCGGCGTCCACAATGAATTAATTCTGAAAAATCTTGAAATTTTGCTGCAGAAGCGGTATCATGTAAAAATAAGAATGCCGTTGTTAAAAGGCATCAACGACAGCAAAGAGGAAATGGAACAGGTGGTGCAGTTTTTACTGCCCTATAAAGACAAAAAGAACTTTCATGGCATTGATTTATTGCCCTATCATAAATTGGGAGTCAATAAATATCAGCAGTTGGGCAAGGAATACCCCATTGTCGGCGACCCTAGCCTGAGCGACGAGGAGTTGGACCAAATTGAAAGTTGGATAAACAGTCATGACTTTCCTGTTGCTGTGATTCGTCATTAGGAGGCCGGCCTAAATGGATATTCGTATCATCAAATCGCCTTCTGCAGGCACGATGGAAATTCTGAAACACCGGATTAACGGTGCAATGGAGGAAACCATCCTGCAAGCTGATGCAGTCGGCTTAATACAAGGGAAGCTCATTGATATGATTTGCGCTGCCGATATTGCTGAAAAAATCGTGGATGTTGCAGTACGGGACGTGCGGGGTAGTTGTCCGCAGAATATGATTTTGCTGGCTATTTTCGGCGAGACTGCCGCTGTGGAAGCTGCTGTCACGCAAATTAACGCTGCGTTGAAGTCCTGTAACGGTGCCAATTTATAACATAGAAACAGACAGGTGTAACCTACGTGCGGTTTGCACCTGTTTTTCATTTGAAAAAATTTTTTCCTCAAAAAGTCGGAATTTTGTAAAAAAGGGCAGATGAAACGAAAAAGTGTTGTCAGAAAGAAGGAGAATCCTTTTTTATTACGAATATACATAAAATAAAGTATTTTTCAGCAGTCGTTTCTCATACAATGTAGGCAGAGAGAGGGTGCTTATGATGTTGATGCGGGAAGAAATAGAGCAGTGGGAGCGGCAGCAGCTTTCGCCGCTGGCCATGTTATCCTCGGAAAGTTTAGGGCGCAGCAAGCCAGAAGAGCCAGATCCGCTGCGTACTTGTTTTATGCGGGATCGTGACCGGATTATCCATTCCAAGGCATTCCGCCGGTTAAGCCAAAAAACGCAGGTATACATCACGCCGTCCGGAGACCATTACCGGACACGGCTGACCCATACCTTAGAGGTCAACCAGATTGCCAAAACCATTGGCAAAGCGCTGCGTTTGAACGAGGATTTAATAGAGGCCATCGCGTTGGCCCATGATGTGGGACATACGCCTTTCGCCCATACGGGAGAAGAGGTCCTAAATGAATTGATGCCTGGCGGATTTCGGCATAATGTCAACAGTGTGCGGGTCTTAGAGCGGATAGAACAGCATAAAGGGCAGCAAGGGCTGAATATTTCAAAGGAAGTATTAAACGGCGTTGCCTGTCACAGCGGCTACGGTACGTCACAAAAGGGCGCAGCCACTTTAGAAGGGCAGATTATTCGGTTCAGCGATAAAATTGCTTATGTACAGCACGATATTGATGACAGCATTCGGGCCGGTGTGCTGCAAGAGTCTGATTTGCCGCAGCAATATACAGAAGTGCTGGGGCACAGCCATGGAGACCGTATCACGACGCTGGTGACCGATTTGGTACTGCATGCGCGGGAATTGATGGGAAACGCGGAACGCAGAGAACAGGTGCAGCTATGTTTTACACCGGAGGTGGATAAGGCACTAAAAGGGCTGCGGTCCTTTATGTTTGACAATGTCTACAAAGGCGGTATTTGTCAGCAAGAACGGGAACGGGCCGCTTTGGTGGTTCACTATTTATTTGAGCATTATTGTAAGCACAGGGCGCAAATGCCGGCGCTTTATCAGCAGATTGCGGAAACGGAAGGTGTTAAGCAGGGCGTTTGTGATTATATTTCGGGAATGTCCGATGCCTTTTGTATTGCTGTTTTTAAGGAAATTACAATTCCCCGTTCCTTTATTTGAAGCAGCGATTTTCTGAAGCGGATGTTTTGCTGAGGTAGATGTTTTGGTCAAGGGCGGAAAACTGTGTTGAAAAAGGAAATAAAATTTGTTTAAAAAAGAGGAATTCTAAATTTTTTAGAGAATTATAAGCAAGATAAATGAAATTTGGGTGATGATGATGTCTACTGGTTATATTCCACAGGAGATTTTGGATGAAATTGTCGCCCGATGCGATATTGTTTCTGTTGTCGGTGAATATGTACCTTTAAAGCGAAGAGGCAGCAATTATCAAGGCCTTTGTCCTTTTCATAATGAAAAGACCCCTTCCTTTTCCGTTTCACCGGCGAAGCAGATTTTCCATTGCTTTGGCTGTGGAAAAGGGGGCAATGTGTTCCGGTTTATCATGGAAATAGAAGGCGTCTCTTTTTTGGAAGCAGTGGAAAAACTGGCAAAACGGGCCAATGTGAAACTGCCGGAAAAAGAATTGACGGCAGCGCAGCGGGAAAAGCTGGAACAACGTAAACGCTATCTGCAAATCAATAATTATGTAGCCAGATATTATCATAAAGTGTTGTTGGAAACCAGTGCGGGACAACCTTATCGGGATTATCTGAAAAAAAGAGAAATCAGCGGAGAGACGATTGAAAAATTTCAATTGGGGGCGACTCCGCCTGGTTGGGATAGTTTGTATCAAGCTTTGAAAAAACAGGGTGTCAAAGAGCAGGAAATGCTGGATTTGGGCTTAATCAGTGCCAGTAAACGGTCAGGGCAATATATAGACCCCTTCCGTCAGCGTTTGATGTTTCCAATTGGTGATGAAAAGGGCAGTATCATTGCCTTTGGCGGGAGGATTATTGATAAAGACTCCAGTCCGCAAAAATATCTGAATTCACCGGACACGCCGTTGTTCCATAAAAGTCGCAATCTTTATGGACTACATTTGGCTCGCACACAAATTCGCAATGCGGATTTGGCTATTATCGTGGAAGGCTATATGGATGTGATTAGTTGTCATCAGTACGGTATTTGTAACGCTATAGCGCCATTGGGGACGGCGTTTACACCGGAGCAAGGACGCTTGTTGATGCGCAGCACCTATCAGGTCGGCATATCTTTTGACGGTGATGCGGCCGGCATTAAGGCTACCATGCGTTGTTTAGATATTTTGTCAGATTTGGGCTGTACCGCCCGCGTCATTCAAATTCCGGACCAAGCCGACCCCGATGAATATTTAAAAAAATATGGAAAAGAAGCCTTTGAAGCACTAATTTCTCAGAGTCAAGAACTCATTATGTATAAAATTGCCAGATATATGGAAACAACTAATACAGATACGATTACAGGAAAGATGCAGGTGGTTGTACAACTGTTGCCTGATTTGCGTAAAATGCAAAGCGCGGTGGCTCGAGAAACGGCAATTCGAAAAATCAGTGTGAGTTTACAGGTCAGTGAAAAAGCCATCTGGGATGAACTTCATCGCTACAACACGGCGCCTGCCTCTGGTATGCCGGAGACAGAACAACGTGATGAGGTGCAGGAAAACAGCCTGTCGGTAGGGAATATAGAAAGTAAAGTCGAAAAAAATATTTTGCGTGTTTTAACGGAACGGCCCGATTTGCTTGCGGTTGTGGAAGAATACGGCGGTTCCTCAATTTTAAGCAGCACGGCAGCCGATTTATATCAGGATTTTGCAGCCAGTATTCGGCGTTGCGGTAAGGTGAAAAGCGCAGAGATTTCGCAGGAAAAGAGCCAGTTGTTGGCCGAGTTATTGATGGAAGAAACCTATCTGGGCGATGCGGAAAAGGTTTTACAAGATTCGTTGCGGCAATTAAAGCAGGAGCAGCTAGATCAGGAATATCAGAGGCTGACACAAAAATTAATAGAGATTCAGCAGAATCAAAAAATGGAGGCAGCAGAAGGGATGCAGGAGGTATTGCAGAAACTGGATTTAATCCGACGGGCGAAGAAAGAATATGAAACATCGAGAAGGGAGGAGTAGCAGATGACAGAAACAAATACGATAAAAAAAGAAAAAGAAAAAATTAAGCAGTTACTGGCTAAGGGAAAAGAAAAGGGCGCGCTGTCCTATCAGGAAATTATGGACAGCCTGAGCAAGACAGAGCTTTCTCCAGAACAGATCGATGATATTTATGAACAAATTGGCGCTATGGGTATTAAGCTCATTCATGATGATGCGGATAAAAACAAATCCAGTTTGGGTGATGATGAAGATGCCGATGTTACGCTGCTGGACACAGAGGATGATGGTCTAGCAGTTCCTGTATTGGAGGAAGAGGTTCCGCCAGAGGAGCTGGAGGAAGAAGTCATTGATTTGGATCTCAGCGTACCGGAAGGCGTAGGGATTGACGATCCGGTGCGGATGTATCTGAAAGAAATTGGACGGGTTCCTTTATTGAGTGCCGAAGAAGAGGTACAGTTGGCCAAACGGATGGAAGAAGGCGATGAAGAAGCCAAGAAACAGTTGGCAGAAGCCAATCTTCGTCTGGTTGTCAGCATTGCGAAACGGTATGTAGGGCGCGGTATGCTATTCTTGGACTTAATTCAGGAAGGCAACCTGGGGCTCATCAAAGCGGTAGAAAAGTTCGACTACGGCAAAGGGTTCAAGTTCAGTACCTATGCAACCTGGTGGATTCGGCAGGCCATAACCCGTGCTATTGCGGACCAAGCCAGAACCATTCGGATTCCGGTGCATATGGTGGAAACCATCAATAAACTAATTCGCGTTTCCCGTCAGCTCTTGCAGGAGTTAGGTCGTGATCCGACACCGGAAGAAATTGCTGCCGCTATGGAAATTCCGGTGGAACGGGTACGTGAAATTCAGAAGGTGGCCCAGGAACCGGTTTCTTTGGAAACGCCCATTGGGGAAGAAGAGGATAGCCATCTGGGCGACTTTATCGAGGATGAAGATGCGCCGGCACCGGCAGAAGCAGCCTCCTATATTTTACTGAAGGAACAATTAGAAAGCGTGTTAGACACGTTAACACCGAGAGAAGAAAAAGTGTTGCGGCTGCGGTTTGGGTTGGACGATGGACGTTCCAGAACTTTAGAAGAAGTCGGCCAGGAATTTGGTGTTACCAGAGAACGCATCCGGCAGATTGAAGCCAAGGCATTACGCAAATTGCGCCATCCTAGCAGAAGCCGGAAGTTGAAGGATTATTTGGACTAAGTTTCGGTAAAAACATTATTCGGATTATTTAAGAAAAAAAGCTTGACTTTATCGGTATAGTAACGTATAATACAAAAGGCTCCTGAACCAGGGGGAAACTTGTGGGCCTATAGCTCAGTGGTTAGAGCATCCGGCTCATAACCGGACGGTCCTTGGTTCGAAACCAAGTGGGCCCACTATTATTCGTTTCTATACTGTATGGCATGTTGGAGAAGCGGCTTAACTCACCAGCCTTTCACGCTGGCATTCACGGGTTCGAATCCCGTACATGTCATTTACCCTTTGGGAGTTTAGCTCAGCTGGGAGAGCGTCTGCCTTACAAGCAGAATGTCGGCGGTTCGATCCCGTCAACGCCCATTAAAAGTGGTGTCGCAATGGCGGCACCACTTTTTTTGTATAAAATTTCCTGAGAGGGAAACCCTATAGAAAGAGGAACAGTAGAGATAAATTTAAGATGGTTGGAAAGCTCATAAGGTAATTTGATTTTTCAGGGAGAAGGAGAATCTATGATTAAAATTATTACCAAAACGCCGCAGGAATTAGAATATTTGGGCAAGCGGATGGCACAGCTGGTGCGTCCTGGTGATTTTTTAGCCTTAGATGGCGATTTAGGCGCAGGCAAAACTTTATTTACCCAGGGCATGGCGCAGGGGTTAGAAATTGCAGAAAACATTACCAGCCCGACATTTACCATTATTCATGAATACCAATCGGGCAAGCTGCCGCTCTATCATATGGATGTGTATCGGTTAAAACAACCGGAGGAATTATATGACTTGGGTTACGAAGAATATTTTTACGGAGCAGGTGTAACGGTAGTGGAGTGGGCGCAACTCATTGCGCCATTGCTGCCTGAGGAATATTTAGGCATAGAAATTGCTGTTATGCCGGACGGACGGGAGCTGCGTTTCTTTCCCCATGGGACACGCTATGAACACATGATTGAGGAGTTGACAGGCTGTGATTATTCTAAGTATCGATAGTTCAACGCCAGTGGCTGGGATTGCCATCGCCGATGGCAGGAACTTGCTGGGTGAAATCATGCTCAACACGAAAAATACCCATTCTGAAAAATTGATGCCGCTGGTGCAGCAATTGCTGCGGGAAGTACAGGTGACCATGCAGGATTTGGACGCCATTGCAGTAACGCAGGGACCGGGCTCTTTTACCGGTTTGCGTATTGGAATGGCAACGGCCAAAGGACTGGCGCAGGGAGCCAAGAAGCGGTTAATTGCTGTGCCGACATTAGACTGCCTGGCTTACAATTTGGTGCATTATCCGGGTATTCTCTGCCCGATTATGAATGCCCAGAAAAAGCAAGTATACACAGCCATTTACCGCAGCAAGGCCGATGAATTGGAGCGGCTCAGTGATTATCAGGCCATTGCGGCAGAACAATTGGCCCAGCAACTGCAGGCGCTGCAGCAGGATATCTGGTTTGTCGGCGATGGGGTGGAGGCTTTTGCCGAGGTATTTTTCACCCAGTTAGGACAGCATTGTCACTTTGCCGATGGACATCAGCGTTTTCCGCGGGCAGGCTCCTTGGCCATGCTGGCGGCACAAAAAGCGGAACAGCAGCAGTTTGACGATTTATTTCAGACAGAACTGCTGTATATTCGAAAGTCGGAGGCGGAAGTACAATGGGAAGCACGGCATCAAAGTTCATGATGCAGAAGCAGTTGGCCGAGAATTCAGAATTACCGGATATTTCTGGTCAAGTATTTGTGTGTCTGATGGAGCCGAAACATATTGGCTCTGTTTGTGAGATTGAGCAGCTTTGTTTTGCATCCCCCTGGAATGCCCACATGTTTCAAGAAGAATTGGAAAAAAATCCGCTCTGCCGCTATCTGGTTTTGCTGGATCAAAAAAATCCAAGCTGTGTGGTGGCTTATGCCGGCTATTGGAAGGTGCTGGAGGAAGGCCATATTACTAATGTGGCAGTGCGGCCCCAGTGGCAGCATAAAGGCGCCGGAACCTATTTGATGCGGCAAATGATGGCTTTTGCAGCTGCTGAAGGCGTGACAGCCATGACGCTGGAGGTGCGGCGTTCCAACGAGATTGCCCAGTCGCTTTACGGGAAGCTGGGATTTGCAGTGGAAGGGGTACGGCCTAAATATTATGAAGATAATGGAGAAGATGCCCTGTTGATGTGGTATCGGCAGGCACAAGAGGAAGGAGAACGCTGATATGGAAGATACAATCATACTGGCCATTGAATCTAGCTGCGATGAAACTGCTGTAGCAATTATTAAAAATGGACATCAAATTTTATCCAATGTCGTTTCCACACAAATTGCCATTCACCGCCGTTATGGCGGCGTTGTGCCGGAAATTGCCTCCCGCAAGCATTTGGAGCTTATCAATGCAGTGGTGCAGGAGGCTTTGGAACAGGCGAAGCTGCGATTGGAGGATGTGACCCATATTGCAGTTACCTATGGCCCCGGCTTAGTGGGCGCGCTGCTGGTGGGCGTGGCTACGGCGAAAGCATTGGCTTTTGCCTCTAACAAGCCGTTGATTGGTGTGCATCACATTGAAGGCCATATCTGCGCTAATTTTTTAGTAAAACAGGATTTGCACTTTCCGTTGGTTTGTCTGGTTGTCTCAGGCGGACATACCAATATCATTAAGATCACAGACCATGGACAATATTTATTGCTTGGTCAAACCAAAGATGACGCTGCCGGGGAAGCCTATGATAAAATTGCCCGGGCTATCGGGTTACCCTATCCCGGCGGACCGCAAATTGAAAAGCTGGCCAAAGAGGGCAATCCCCATGCCATTGAGCTGCCGCGGGCTTGGATGGGCGATGATAGCTTTGATTTCAGCTTCAGCGGTTTGAAATCAGCGGTACTCAATTATTTGAATA
>CABUKW010000088.1 GCA_902492275.1 uncultured Peptococcaceae bacterium | reverse complement strand
AGCTGGTGCCTTCGCCAATCATAGCGCCGGCCATCAATAAGTCGATAATGGCAGCGTCAGAAGTGCCGGAAGCAACTTCCATCAGCGCATCAGCCTGAGAGGCTACAGAGTTATATGCAAAGCCGTTTTCCTGGGCGGCTGCTTCCCCGGCAGAGCCTGCTTCTACCGCATAAACGATGGCAGCCTGATCGCCGTCTGCATTTGCATCGGCATCGTTGTTACTGTCCCCGCTATTGCCGCAGGCCGTCAAAGTCATGCCCATCACCAAAGTCAGTGCTAATAGTTTTGCCAATTTCTTTTTCATATTTTTCTCCTCCAAATTGTTTTGGTTGTAAAATCTATTTAGTATTTTATCACACTAAAGCAGCAAAGTAAAGAGGGAAATGCTTTTATTTTCTGTCTTTCGCCGCGTAGTTTTTCCTGCTTCAACAAATCAGGGCTATCGCCGGAAAATTTTCCACGATAGCCCTGCACAACTTCTGCGTATTTTATAAGAAGCAACGGCCTTATCGCCACGTTATGCTTCCAATTTCACCTTATAATTTTTCCAGATTTGATAGCCAATCAGGCTGGCAAAAATACCGACGCCGCCGCAGACGCACCAGAAAATCATGGTCATATCCCAGCCAAAGGCTTCGGAAAAAGCGCCAGTGGCAAACATGGAGGTGGCAATCCCCAAATTAACAAAAGCGTTTAAAATTCCGGAAACAGAAGAACTGCGGCCTTTTTTGGCAAAATAGCCGGGCACCACGCCTACATACACCGTGTTTACCGCCATCATGATGGTGGTGGCGATGGAGAAGAACACAAACATTGGAATTAAGCCGATAAAGGAAGTGATATATAAAATCACCAGCGCTACGGTGCCTGCGATAAACAAGAAAAACGAGCAGCGCACTTCATCGCCAATCATTTTGCGAACGGCCGCTGCAATACTGATGCCGATAATATTAAACATTGGAATTAACGCCGTGCTGACGATAGCCAGTGTGGTGCCGATTTCAAACCGTTCTCCCATCAGATTAGGCATCCAGGCGGTAATCCCTTCTTTCAGCATCCCCTGCATCATCAGAACCAGGCACATGAACACCATGCCAGAGGACAGCACCAATTCGCCCAGAGGCGCTTTTTGCACTTCTGTCGGTTTTGCCGCCGCTGCAGGCGCTGTATCGGCCAAGTCCACACGGGTCAGCTTCGGCAGCAGCACACCAGTGGAAATCCACCAGCCGATTGCCGTTATCATCACAACAACAAAAGAGCCGAAAAAGACCAGCTTCCAGTTGCCTGTCATTTCCAAAATTAAGGCCGTAAAGCCATAGGTGGCCAATGTACCCACCGGCACCGTACTATTGATGTATACGCCCAGCGTTCCCCGCACCTGGCTGGTAAAATATTGGGCAAACAGCCGCACAATAGGCGACCATAACAACGACTGCATAAAACCGTTTACACACCAGGCCACAATCATAAAGTTCAAATTCGGCGCCAGACACATAAACAGATTGCTGAGACTGGAGCCGATCAGCCCCGCCACAATCATCTTCCGTGGCGCTACATAATCGCCCAAAAAACCACTGAAAATCTGTCCCAGCCCGTAGGTGATGAACAGCCCGGTACCAACCAGACCCACCATTCCTTTCGAATAGCCTTCCGCCACAATAATCGCCGCCATACAAGCCGAATAATTCATACGGCCAAAATAAGCAAAAAAATAGCCCAGCCAACAAACGGCAAAAAGCGCAATATCTTTCTTTTCAATTTTTTCTGCTGCGTTAGACAAACTCTTCACTCCCTCTTGCACAATCTTCCCTTTTCTCTGTTCATACTATCACAGCCGCCGCCGTTTGTAAATTCCCAATCGACACAAAATTCTGCAGAAAAACTGCGCGGCTTCCGAAAAATTATTTTTGCTTTTCGCTGCTATGTGTTATACTAAAAGCCAACAAAAACATGATTGGAGGAATGGATGATGTCCTTACTCACCGCCGATTACAGCCATTGTGCTTTACTTCTGATTGATTTTCAAAACGATTTTATTTTGCCCGGCAGCCCTGCAGAGATTGCCGGCAGCTATGCCATACTGCCCAAACTGCAGCAACTGGTGCAAGCGGTTCGCAGCCAGGGGCGCCCTGTTATTCATGTGGTGCGCTGCTACCTGCCCGACGGCTCCAACGTGGATCTCTGCCGCCGGGAGCTGATACAGAGCGGTGCTGCCATTATTCCGCCTGGTTCTCATGGCGCCGATTTTCCACAGCAATTAAAACCGGCAACCGCGCCGCTCTTGGATTGGGAGGTACTTTTAAAAGGCGATTTTCAGCAAATCGGCCCGCAGGAATGGGTGCTGTACAAATCCCGTTGGGGCGCTTTTTATCAAACTCAGCTAGAAGCATTTCTGCATCAGCTGCAAGTGAACACGCTCATCTTCAGCGGCTGCAATTTTCCCAACTGCCCCCGCACCAGCATATACGAGGCCAGTGAACGGGATTTTCGTCTGGTGCTGGCGCAAGACGCCATGTCCGGCTTATATGAAAGAGGATTGCAGGAACTGCGCGGCATTGGCGTTACCATTGCGCCCACTGATCAAATCTGCCGGGAGTTCTTATCATGAACCGTCCCCGTTTTCAGATACTGGATTTGTTGCGGGGCTTGTTGTTCCTTAATATGGCTGCCTATCATTTTTTATACGACTGGGTATTTTTATTCGGTCAGCCCTGTGCTTTCATGCGAAGCCACAACGCTTATCTCTGGCAGCAAATGATCTGCAGCGGCTTTATTCTGCTGGCGGGCTGCTGCTGTACTTTAAGCCGCCGGCCAGCCAAACATGGGCTGCAGATTTTGGGCTGCGGTTTGGTTATCACCGCCGTCACATGGCTGATTATGCCGCAGGAACGTATTTTATTCGGCATTTTGCATTTTACCGGTTTGTCCTATCTGCTGGCTGGACTGCTAAAGCCGGTATTTCGTCCGTTGCCTGCCTGGCCTATGCTATTATTGTCCGCACTGCTTTTTATGATTACCAAGGGCATTTACTACGGATATCTGGGCATTTTTCATTACGCCCTTTGGCAGCTGCCGGCCCAATGCTATCAATCAGCCTGGCTCTTTCCTTTCGGATTGCCTAACGCCAGCTTTTTCTCCGGCGATTATTTCCCGCTGATTCCCTGGTCCTTCTTATTCTTAGTCGGCTATTGGGGCGGCCCGCTGCTGCTGCAAAGCAAGCTGTTTGCAAACATACAGCATTGGCAACTGCCAGCGCTCAACTGGATTGGCCGCAACACTTTAGTATTGTATATGCTGCACCAGCCAGTCATTTATGGATTTTTACTGCTCTTGTTTCATTAAATCGCTGCCGCTCTCAACATCATAACAACGTGAAAAACTGCCGACGCAACACAACCATGTGACCTCGGCAGTTTTCTGTAAGCAGGAAAGCGCGGCAAACAATTCTACGCAGCAATAGCCAGACACCAAACCATACTCCCCTATCCAGCTAGAGAGCGGGTAATGGCAACGCACATGGTCTGATGCCCGGAAAAATTGCGATACTCGATAATCTCCAGACCTTGTTGCTCTAAAAATTGCAGGTAGGTATCGCTGTTCCATTCCTGGTTTGGCTGAAAGCCCAGCAGCTCGATAAAACGCAGGAAACAGCGGCCCAGCAATTTATTTTCTCCGTTCACGAAATTTGGAAAAATCAGCAGGCCGCCCGTCAGCACCACACGGCTTAATTCCCCAATGGCCCGTTCCGGTTCTGGCAGCAAATGAAGCACGTTGGCGGCCAGAGCTGCGTCAAAGCTATGGTCGGGAAAGGGAAGGGCGGAAATATCCTGCCGGGAAACGTCCACATTGGTCAGGCCCAAGCTCCGGGCTTTCTTTGCGGTTTGCTGCACCATTTGCTCGGCGTAATCACAGCAACTGATGTGGCGTACCTGTTTGGCCAGGGCACAGGAAAATCGGCCTGTACCGCAGGCAGCCTCCAACAAGTTCATATCCTTATCCAAAAATTCTGCAATATAGGCCGCCGCTTCTCTGTCCATCCGCTCGTTTTTCTTCATGGCCAAATCATATACATTGGCAAATCGCTCCCAAAAGGATTGCTTCATGATTTCCTGCTTCCCTTCATTTTAGTTTTAATATGCTTACATTTTAAAAGCATATAAAATTTTTGTCAAGGCAGCAAAAAAAGCGGCTGTCCGCTTGGAACAACCGCCTGAACGTCTTTCTATCGCTTTTCCGATAGCTTCACAACGCTATCGCCCTTTTGCACCGATCCGCCCTGTACCACTTTGCAGAACAACCCCTCCGAGGGCAGAAGGCTTACGCCGAAAGTGCGGGTCACCACGCTGGGATGGTCGGGCTTGCCAATCTGGCTCACCTGCAGCACCGCCGTTTCACCCAGCTGGAACTGGTCGCCGGGTTGGAGCTGCAAGGTATCCAAATCTTCTATTAAAATATTTTCGGCAAAATCGCCGGGGCCCATCTGCAACCGGTGCAGTTCGTTGGATTTTACCACGCTGCCCCAGTTCAGACAAGTTACCTGACGGTCCCAATCGCCGCCGTGACCGTCGCCTTCTATACCAAAGCCTACGATGATATTGGCAGCGTCAATTTCTTTTTTCAACTCACCGCGGCGCTGGCTGATACTCACCGCATAGACCTTTGCTGTCATACCGTTTCCCCCTGCTTCTGCTGCTCTGCTTTCGCCGCTCCTTCTTTCGCCTTCAGTGCCGCCGTCTGCGCTGCCCAACCCTGCTTAAAGCTGTTCAGCGTTTGCTCTGTTTCGTTGACCCAATAAGGACGGGCGGGTACTTCACCTGGCACTGCCCAATCGCAGCCATTCCACCAAATTGCCACCTTAATGGCTGGATAGTTGGGCAGTTCCTGAAACATATTCGCTATCCATGCCGCTTTATCGCCGCCAATGCTGCTGCAGCCGAACTCGGTAATCATCAGCGGCTGGCTGAACATGGCCTCATACTTCTGGTACAAGCCGCTGTAAATTTGACGGAAGCTGCGCCAGCTTTCTCCGCTGTAATAGGTGCCAGTGTTATAACCGGTTAAACCGATAATATCCACATATTCATTGCCCGGATAGTACATCTCCATGGCGTTCCAGGTGAAATTGGGGAACGATTTTTCGTTAGGGTTCCACACCCATAACACATTGTTGGCGCCGTTTTCTGTAAAGATCTCATGGATATAGCGATAGCATTTTTTATAAATTTCTGTATCTTTGCCGGTGTGATAGGCCGAATAAATACACCAGTCGCCGTTCATCTCATTGCCGAACCGCAGCAACACCGGATGCTCAAACTTGGCAATGGCCTGGGCGTAGCGGGTAAAATAACTGTCGTATTCGCCGTTTAAAATATCATACATGGCATTGTCGCTGTTATAATCGCCGGTCTGCAAGGTCAGCTCTGTGATATAGCCGTTGGCGTAAGCCGTTTGCAATCCTTTTACCACTGTTTCAATAGGCACGTCCCCAAACAAATGGTGATAGTACAAAATAAATTTAAATCGCTGCCCCATCTGATTTTCCAGCTTCAGCAGCTTGGACAAATCGAAGGGCGCTGTGGGTTCAAAAATGCCCCAGGTCAGAGGCGCGTCGTCGCTGAAATAGGTATCCAGCAGATATTGGGTTTCCATGTTCAAACGGCCGACGCGGCTTTGCCGTTCCTCTGCCGTTTCCTGAAAGGATACGTCCTTATTTTCGCCGCTGGTCTGCGTGAACTGGAAGCTGTTCACCACCGCCATATATTTGGCGTCGCCGGAAATATCCCGATTGGACTTGATAAAGATGCTGTAAGCCTCTGTCCCGCTCTTGCGGAAGTCCACCGTATAGTAATAGTTCAGATCGTTCTCAATCGCCTTCAGCTTGGCCCTGTTCCATTTGGTCACCTGGGCGGTATGACCATTGATAGTTTGTTTACCTGTCCAACGATTTTGATGGTCTACCGTATTTTGCAGAAATCCGCTGTTGGAATAATTCACATAGCTGAGATAGCTGCTCGCCTGCAGCGGCTGGTAATAGACCTCAATCTGACATTCCTGATTACGGAATACGGTACAGATATTTTCCAAACTGGTATCCGCCTGCATATCGGCCGGATAGGTCAGAGTGTATCCCAAAACCGGATTGGTATAGCTGGCTGTGTCAGCCCAGGCGGCAGTATTGCCCCAAAAAAAGATTGCACAGAGAAGGGTAAGCCCCATCATTGCACGCTTCACGCTGTCGTCCTCCTTTTATGCACAAACAAGCTGCATCATTTTTGTCTTTCATTTTCCTCTTTCTATGATGATAACATAACTTTTTTATAGAAGCAATGAGGTTTATCTTTTTACCAAAGAAATCAATTTTCACAACTTCTTCAAATAATAGTTGCGTTCCATTTTTTACTATCCATCGTTTCTTTTGCTCCCCTTCGCCCGTTCCTCCGTGGCTCTGGACATTTCCTCGGTTGTCCGCTTTTGTCAAACTAGCGCGCATTTCTGCGCTGACGTTTGCCACAGCTAGGACAACCATCGTCATTGTCCATCCCAAGTCGGAATTTTGGCGAAGGGAGCGGGGAGTTTTTAACCCCATAAAACGGCAGAGCGTGCCCTAATTTTTCTGTATTCTATCCGCCAGATACGTTGTAGGGTGCGATGCCGCTGGCACGTATAAAGCACGTTTGAAGCACGTTTTTCTGTGCAAATGTGCAAATATGCTGAAATCGTACCGCAGGCCAGATGACTGCTAGAATTTTGGCGAAGCATAGCGGGAAGTGAAGCCCATAGAATGGCAGCGAATGCATTGTGCCTTTTTGTATTCTCTACGGCAAGTACGTTGTAGAGACCGTTAGGCCAGTGCCGTCATGTTGAGCTGCAGGCGAAGAATCTTCTTTCCGGCGTTGTTCTCTGGAAGATGCTCTGCGCAGAACATTTTGCACTACACGTTATTTCTGCATTTTCCGCTATTCCCAAAATTGATTTTCGTAGCGTTTTATAGATAGAAATTGATACCAATGTGCGCCCTACTCGGATTGCGCAAAAAATATTCTTTCTGGTGTACTTGGCATTTCGTTTGCAAGGCATAATTATTTTTATTCTATTATATTTATGCAGATTATTTTTTTGTTTTTCTTCCTCTATGGGACGGGTTCTCTTTATTATTTCGGATTTACTGTTCCGCTAGGAAAATGGGGCTAATTTTTTCTTTGCGCCGAAACCATGTCTATTTTGATTTTAAGGCGTTGATTTTCTTTTTATGTCCCTAGGTACTAAAAATACTGTTTAACGGGCTTAAAAACAAAAATATAGCTTCTCAGGCATATCCAGATAGTGCTGATAAGTCGTATTTTTCTTTCTGGGCCTCTGATATGCCGCAGCCATACTTGGGGATACCAAGCTGCCTTTTGCCCGTTCATAGGGCAATTTACAGCCTTTTGGCGGCATTGCTGCCGCAAGCTTCTTGCTTTGTGTCAACGAGCGCTGCGGCTGGAGATAGGCCTTGGCTCCAAAACTTCTACAAAAAATCGTCGGTGACAACGGCCCTTTACACCTTGAGCCGTCAGGCTCTTTTTTATGTTTTTCATGTTTTTCATGTTTTTTATGTTTTTCATGTTTTTCATGTTTTTTATGTTTTTATGTTTTACTATGTTTTAAAACATGTTTTAATGTTTTTATATTTACTGTATATAAATAGTATAATATATAAGCGTTTGTAGAATGAGAAAAATCTATCCCGGTGTCGCAAACATGACACACCTCGCCAACGCACCTGTAAACTGCTCTTTACACCTCGGTGTTGCGAACCTGATACACCGGTATTGCAGATCTGACACACCCCGGCGGCTTACCTGTAAACGACTGTTTACACCTTGGTGCTGCAAATCTGACGCACCTTGCCAACGCACCTATAAACAACGCTTTACACCCTTCCCTTCGGCAGAAAATAGACCGGTGTAATCTCTCGTTTACACCTCCACCGCCTTTCCCAAAAACCGCAGTGGCAGCAAAAAATATAAAATCCAAAATCCAACAAAAATCATTATCCGAATTTGAATATTTATGCAAGCAGCCATAACATTCTGCCCTATTTTCCGGCCGATAAATTGTTTTTCCGCGTAGCTGGCAAAATAAAAAGACAACCGAAGGATAACCTTCTCCATTGGAAAAGCTCCTTCGGCTGTTTCGTTTACAACGCCGTGCCTGCAATATTTATTTCAAAAATCCTTCGATAATCTGTTCTTCTGCTTCAGCGGCTGTCAACCCCAATGTCATCAGTTTGATAATCTGATCGCCGGCAATTTTGCCGATCGCTGCTTCATGAATGAGAGAGGCGTCAGGGCAATCAGCTTTAATTTGCGGAATTGCGCTGATTTTGGCGTCGTCCATGATAATAGCGTCGCACTCGGAATGGCCGCTGCAAGCCGCGTCGCCGGTAATGCGGGCGATAAAGGTCTGACTGGACTGCTCGCGGGCCACCGCACGGGACACCAGATGGGTGCCGGAACCTTCCCCGGATAAGGTCACTTCAAATTCGCTGATGGCTTCCTGCTGGCCGTGGGTCATCAACCGTTCGGTCACAACAAAGGTAGCTTCCTGCTGTAAAGTGGCTTTGGTGCTGCGGTGGGTAGAATCAATGCCTTTAATCTGCACCGTTTCCATTTCCATATAGCCGCCTTCCCCAATTTCCACAATGGTCTGGGGATTCATAATCCGTCCGCCGTCGCCGCTGCCGCAGCCGTAATGTTTTTCCACATATTTGACGCGGGCGCCTTTTTCGATAAAGAAGCTGTGAATGCCATCGTGCTGGCTGTCCTCATGGCCGCAGTTGTCAATGCCGCAGCCAGCAATAATGGTAACATCTGCACCGGCCCCGATATGAAAATCATTGTATACCAGCTCCTGAATACCGCTCTGGCTCATCACTACCGGAATATAGATGGTTTCTTCTTTGGTGCCGGGCTCTACATAAATATCAATACCCTGCACATCGTTTTTGCCTACAATTTTTACATGCTCCGAGCTTTGCCGCTGGGCGGTAGCCCCATTGGCGCGGATATTAAAGGCTCCGGCCGGTAATTCTTTTAACCCGGCGATTTCCAGCAATAAATGCTTCTGAGCGTCGTCTATGCCGCCGGATTGCTGTTTGGCCGCCAAACCGCTGGTACCTGCCAAATTGAAAGATAAATGTTCCTGACTCATGGCTGTTCGCACCCCCGTCCTGCTTTACAGCATGGTTTCTGATTTAATAATTGGGGCAGAATTTTTTCCGCCGCGTCCTCTGCCGCTACCCGTCCGCCTTCGATAACCACAATGCGGTCGGCAATTTTCAGCAGCCGTTCCTGATGGGAGATAATCACAATCGACTGCTGCTGATTTTTCTGCAAATCTTCAAAGACCTGAATTAAATTCTGGAAGCTCCACAAATCGATACCGGCCTCCGGTTCATCAAACACAGCCAGTTTTACTCGACGGGCCAAAATGGTGGCAATTTCAATGCGCTTTAGTTCCCCGCCCGATAAGCTGGCGTCCACCATGCGGTCCACATATTCCCGGGCACATAAGCCCACCTGACTCAAATAATCGCAGGCCTGGGCGATGGTTAAATCGCCGCCGGCGGCCAGCTTCAGCAATTCAAACACCGAAATGCCCTTAAACCGCACCGGCTGCTGAAAGGCGTAGCCCAAACCCAGCTTGGCTCGCTCGGTAATATTCAAATTTGTAATGTCCTGACCGTTCCAGATAATTTGTCCGCTATCCGGCTGTTCAATCCCGGCAATCACCCGCGCCAAGGTAGATTTCCCGCCGCCGTTGGGTCCGGTGATGGCCAATAGCTGCCCGTCGGGCACTGTCAAATCCACATTGTGCAGAATTGTTTTTTGGTCGGCTGAAAAAGTGATTTGTTTCAATTCCAGCATAATACATACCTCCATCAATCGCTATAATTGTTTGCCGTATTATTATCCCTCTTTTTTCCTGTCAAGTCAATAGACTGTCCCGCTTCATCCCATACCGTTTCCTGCAAAGGCTTGCGCATTGCGCTGTGCTGCTCTGCCGGTTTGGCCGGCTCCGCGCCATAGCCCAACACCAGAATATTAACAGGCTCCCACTGCTCTGGCAGGGCAAATTGCTTACGCAGCTCCACTTTATCAAACCAGCACACCCACACGCTGGCTAAGCCCAACTCGGTGGCCTGCAGCATCATGTGGTCCGTTACAATGGAAGCGTCAATGTCGGTCAGCTTTTTGCCGTCCTGCGGCCGCGTCCAGGTTTTGGTCGTGTCAGCGCAAACGATGATGGCCAGCGGCGCGCCGTAAATGTTAGCCGCTTTGCTCAGCTTTTGCAAGCCCTCCGGCTGCCGCACCACCACCAACCGTTGAGGCTGCAGATTACCGCCGGTGGGAGCCATTCTGCCCGCTTCTAAAATTTTTGTCAGCTTGTCATTCTCTATCGGCTGACTGGTATAGCTGCGTACTGCATATCGTGTATTCACCAATTCTAAAAAATCCATCGTGCAAAACTCCTTTATCTGTTGTGATATAGCTGGATATATCCGTTGACAGTAATTTACAAGTTGAGCGGCCTTCTCACTTATGCTATAATTTTAACATTGCTTTTCTTTTTTGCAAGAATGCACTTTTAAGTAAGATACTACCCAAAAAGATACTGTAAAGGAGCTGTTTCCATGCTGCATAAAACCTGTCCCAGCAGCTTTCACTGTCCGGTGGAGGCCACGCTGCAATTAATCGGCGGTAAATACAAAACGCTGATTCTCTGGCATCTCATCGATCAAACATTACGATTCAACCAGCTGCAAAAGCTGCTACCTCAAGCTACGCCCAAAATGCTGACCCAGCAGCTGCGGGAATTGGAAACCGACGGCCTGATTATCCGCACGGTGTATCCAGTGGTGCCACCTAAAGTAGAGTACCGGCTTTCCGATTTCGGCACCACCATCATCCCCGTACTGCAAGCCATGTGCGATTGGGGCAACACCTATCTCATGCAGCAGCAGGGCGCAGTCTGCCCACAGCATGGATGAAGCTGGAATATTCCAATAAGCTATTCTATAAAATAAAAACTGCTACAATAGGTCGTGCTCCCAACATACCGCATCAAAAAACTGAAGTGCGTATCATAACAGAGCGTGCCTTTCATAGCAGTTTTTCCTTTTTAAACTTTTCTCTAGCTACATTAATCCCAACATCGGTGCAATCGTCATCATAATCAGTGTTACAACTAATACCCAAGCAAATACGATAAAGACACCCGACTTAAACATTTCTAACATTTTAAAATATCCTGTTCCATAACAAACCAGTGGAATTGCATCTAACGGAATCAAGCAGGCCGCTGATACCATGAAGCCTATTGGAATGGCCAAACAGGCTGGATTTAATCCCTGCGCCACAGCGATTGTACAGGTAATCGGTACAAAAATAGATACCAAAGCCGGGTTTACCGGACAAACTAAATGGGCGTAGGCAATCACCAGCCCCAATATAATCAGCATTACAACAACGCTTTGACCATCCAATAATACAGAAATATCATTGGCAATCCAAGCAGCTGCGCCGCTATCCCAAATCACCGAACCTAACGCCGAACAAGAATTGACTACCAAAATAATATCCCACATAATTGCGTTTTTCGTATTTTCCCAATTCAAGACATCAATACCTGGCAGGAAAAATACTAACGCTCCTAATGTCGTTGTAATTGCAATGGGAAGGCCATGTACACTTTCTGTCAACCATGCCAGAATCAGCAATAACATAACAATGATAAATTTCTTTTCCTGTCCATGCATCCGCCCTAAACCCTGCAACTGTTCCTGCGCATTTTCCATGCCTTGTAAGAAAGTAATTTCCGGACGATAAACATGCCATACAATTTTATAGACAATCGGCGTCAGTAGCAGTACAATCGGTATACCCAGACAAGCCCATTGTGCAAAAGTGACTTGAATACCAGCTGTATTCTCCAGCACAGTCAAGGCAAGCACATTGGTTGCCGAGCCAGCCGGCGTTCCCATACCGCCGATTAATGCTGCAACAGGCAGCCCCACCATGACAGCGCGCCCATAGTTACTCTTTCCCGGCTCACAGCCTGTCGCCCGCAATAGCATTAAAGCAATGGGAAGCATCATCAGTACAACGCCCATATCGGAAAGTACCATAGACAAAACTGCAGCGCCCATCATAAAAATGAGCAATAATTTTTTTGCATTACCGCCTGACGCAATCGCCAATAGTAATGTAATCCGTCTGTCTAATCCCGTTACAGCTAACCCATTGGCTACTACATAATTAGCGACCATGAAGAAAAAAACTGGTTCACAAAATTTATCAGCAGCTTGCGGCAATGTACACAGTCCCAGCACTGGCATCAATAGCAGCGCTCCCATTGCCACCAAACCCAAGGGAAGCACATTGCTCATCCAAATCAAGGTTGTACATAAAATTAATGCCAGCGAACGTTTTCCTTCCACCGTTAAACCA
>CABUKW010000087.1 GCA_902492275.1 uncultured Peptococcaceae bacterium | reverse complement strand
CTATTCATGAAGGCTGCGAGTATTATGGCAGCCGCGGACAGAAGCTGTACGCATTGGATGAAGCCAATCGGCTGCGGTTCTCCCATGAAAATCCGGCGGTATTGGATTTGTATCACAACTATTTGGGCAGTCCGTTGTCGGAGAAAGCCCATCATCTGCTGCATACGGAACAGAAGCAGTGGAAGCTGTAGCAGAATGGGATTGGAGCAAGGGCTCGATCGATAAATGAAAAAGTGATTGCAGGCAAAGGAATAACCTGGCTTGCAATCACTTTTTTATTGGTGTGCTGTTTTATTGCAGGCTATCGTCTTTCTGCGGCGAAAAATGCCGTCACCTGGGCGCCCTGGTCGGTGTTGCTGATATGCAGCCAGCCGCCATGGCAGTGACAAAGACGCTGACAGATGGTTAAGCCTAAGCCGAAATGCTGACCGTTTTGCTTTTGCTCGGTGTAATAGGGTGCGGTGGCTTTGCGCAGGCTTTTCGGCGAGAAACCGGATCCGTCGTCTGTGACAACGAGCGTAAGGCCCTGCAGAGTTTGCCCGCCGCTTGTTTGCTGGCTGTCCTGTAAGGTGACGGTAATTTCCTGTCGGGCATAGCGGGCTGCGTTAGACAGCAAATTCTCCAGCACCTGGGCGATTAATGCATCGTCCAGCGATATGGCAGCGGCTCTGCAATGATTTTGCCATTGCAAGGTTTTTTGCTGTTGCTGACAATAAAGGCTTGCTGATTGCTGCCATAGTGCGCTGGATTTTGCCAGCGACAAAGGACGGCAGCAGGGCGTATAGTCTTCTAATCTTTGCAGTTGGCTCATACTGTTTACATAGCGTTCCAGGCGGGTAAGCTGGCGTTCCATCACCAGAGCGGTGGCTCTGGTTTGGGGCTGGTTGCTTTCCTGCAGCATTTGGTTGTGACCCTTGAGTACGGTCAGCGGTGTACGCAAATCATGGGCAAAAGCGGCGTTGAGCTGTTTTCGCTGCTCTGCCTGCCGCCACATATGGCTGTAGCTTTTGGAAAGGGCGGCGCGCATGGTTTCAAAAGAATGACATAGATGGCCTAATTCATCGGCATTTTCATATTGTATAGTAAAATCCAGATTGTTGTCTGCAATTTGCTGCGCTGCTTGTTCCAGGAGAAGCAACGGTGTTTGGAGCTTATGGCGGTAAAACAGCAGGACTGCCGCCAACAGGCATACTGCAGAATAAAGAGGAACAGCCAGAACAGGCAGCCATTCCAGTAACAATAACAGCCGTTCATGCTGAGGTGAATAAGCAGCAGGCATCGTGCCGATAAAGCTGCCTTCGCCTAATTGTTGTCCGCTGGCGGTGGTGAGATAATATTTTTCACCGCTGGGCGGGTATTGGGCATAGATGGCGTCACGGGCAGCCAGGCAGCCAATACTGGTGAGGATACTCAGTAAGAGCGCTAGCAAGGCGAAGGCTAAAATATAACAGGCTATGCTTTGCCGGAGTGATAAATTGTGGATACGGTGTTTCAACGCCGCCATTTGTATCCGCACCCCCAGACTGTTTCAATATAGCGTTCTTCGGTAACAGCGGCCAGCTTACTGCGGATGCGGCGAATTTGCTCCGCTACTACGCTGGCATCGCCTTCGCTGTCGTAACCCCAAATGCGTTCATAGATGCGCTCCTTGTCAAAAATTTGTCCGGCATTTTGGGAAAGTAGCTCTATAATTGCAAATTCCTTTTTAGCGAAATGAATTGGCTGACCGGCAAATAGGACAATGTGCTGTCCGTAGTCAATGACCAAGCCGCCGCTGAATTTGACCTGACATTCCTGCTGATGGCGCACTTCCCGGCGCAGATGGGCTGCTACCCGAGCTTCCAGCTCTAAGAGAGAGAATGGTTTCACAATGTAATCGTCGCCGCCGACGGCAAAGCCTGCTACCTTGTCGGTATCGTCGATGCGGGCTGTTAAAAATAAAATCGGTGCCGACACATGCTGACGGATTTGTCGGCATACCTCCAGGCCATCTAAGTCTGGCATGCTGATGTCCAGCAAAATTAAATCGGGCTGACAGGCCGCCTGCTGAATGGCCGAGGAACCGTCGCAGGCAGTCAGCACCCGATAGCCTCTGCCTGTAAAAAATTGCTGCAGCATGGTTACAATATCGGTTTCATCATCTACCAGTAAAAGCGTTTGCAAGATAACATCCCTCCTAGTCCTTTTAGCATAGTAAAAACAGTTCAACAAATTATCAACTTTTCAGATTTTTTGTTGTTTTTATTGTAGCAAAGAGAGCAGGGGCTGTAAAGAATGGTCGCTCCTTGGCAAAGTTGGCGGTTTGTTGAAGGCTGTGCAAAGAAAGGCATGTGCAGAAAAAGGAATTTTTTTGTCAAAGGCAGAAAGAAAAATTGTTAAGGTGATAGATTCCTGGAGAGAGAAAATTCTGTGTCCATTCTTGCTTTATGCCGGGGGACATATTATAATAAAGACGGCTGTAAATTTTCTACAGGCGCTGACTGGTCTGTGATTTTATAAGGGAGAATATTATGAAAGTAACGTTGGAAACATTGCAGCAAAAACCGATGCCCAAGCATATCGCCATTATTATGGATGGAAATGGGCGTTGGGCCAAAAGCAAAGGACTGACTCGGACTGCCGGCCATCGCGTAGGCGTGCAGGCGTTAAAGAGTGTGATTATCGCTTTGGATGAACTGGGGATTCAGTATTTGACAGTGTATGCTTTTTCCACAGAAAATTGGAAGCGGCCGGCCGATGAGGTGCATGCGCTGATGGATTTGATTGTGGAATTTATTGATAAGGAAATTGATTATTTGCATGAAAAAGGGGTGCGGGTGCATCCTATCGGGGATATCAGCCGTTTGACGGGAAAAACCTATGAGAAAATTGTGTTTGCCCAAGAAAAAACCAAAGAGAATGACCATATTATTTTAAATGTGGCGTTAAATTATGGAGGCAGGCAGGAAATCATTCGGGCTGCCAAGGCTATCTGTGCCGAAGTGAAGGATGGCAGACTGGATCTGGAAGACATCGACGAAACGCTGTTTGCCAATTATCTCTATACAAAAGGTCAGCCCGATCCGGATTTGTTAATTCGTCCATCTGGCGAACTGCGGGTCAGCAATTTTCTGCTGTGGCAAATCGCCTACAGTGAGTTTTGGATTACCAATGTGCTATGGCCCGATTTTGGCAAGGAACAGCTATGGCAGGCTATTTGGGAATATCAAAACCGAGACCGGCGTTATGGTGGATTAGGCGAAAAAAGGAGTTGAGCCAGGATGGGAACAAGAATTATCAGTGCGCTGGTAGGGCTTCCGATATTATTATTGTTTATTTATTTAGGCGGCGGTGCCTTTGCGTTTATGGTGGCAGTGTTAGCGACTGTCGGTCTTTATGAATTTGCCCGTATGACTGACGGAAAGCAGCAGTTTTTGCTGGTGCCTGTGCTGCTGGGCGTTTGGCTGATGCTGCTGGGCAGCTATCTGCAATGGGAAAACTGGACGTCGCTTGGGATTTTAGTTACTTTTTGTATTGTGTTTGCGGTAGCAGTGTTTCAATTTCCAGCCTTTCATGTAGAGGATATCGCAGTTAATTTTCTGGGCTTGCTTTATATCGGCTGGACGATGGCCCATCTTATTGCCTTTGACAGCCTGGGAAATGGGCGGTTACTGGTGCTGTATTTGTTTGTGGCTATCTGGAGCAGCGATTCGGGCGCTTATTTTGTGGGCCGTTTTTTAGGCAGACATAAGCTGTGTCCCCGCGTCAGTCCGAAAAAAACGGTGGAGGGCTCTATCGGTGGGATTATAACTACCTGTGTTTTGCTCAGCTTGTTAAATCTGTATGTTCATATGCTGTCGTCTGTTACAGTGTTGGTAATCGCCGTTGTCATTTCCCTGGTTGGACAGATTGGCGATTTAATGGAGAGCTTAATAAAGCGTTATTATGGAGTGAAGGATTCGGGCAAACTGATTCCTGGGCATGGCGGTGTGCTGGACCGGTTTGACAGCATCATGCTGGCTGCGCCGGTGATGTATTATGTGCTTGTTATTGCGCAGCATTTTGGGGCATATTAGAGAAAGGTGTGACATAGAGTGAAACGATTGGCGATTTTAGGTGCGACGGGTTCCATTGGCACGCAGACGCTACAGGTGGTGGATGCGTTTCCAGGCCGTTTTGATGTGGTGCTTTTGGCTGGACACAGCAATTGGCAGCTTTTGTTGAAGCAGGCAGAGAAATATCAGCCGGCCTGTGTGGTAGTGACAGAGCCTGCGGCTTTTGCCAGATTTCAGCAGGAAAACACCGATCCCAAGCTGGTCGTACTGTCCGGTATGGAAGGTGTGCTGAAGGCGCTGGAGCAATTTCCTGTTGATATGATGGTGGGCGCTATGAGCGGTGCAGCCGGTATAGAGCCGACGTTAAAGGCGCTGGAATTAGGCATTGATTTGGCATTGGCCAATAAAGAAACCTTGGTTTCCGGCGGCAGCCTGGTGCGCAAGGCGCAGCAAAAAAGCGGCGCGAAAATAATACCGGTGGACAGCGAGCATTCGGCTATTTTTCAATGTATCGAGCCAGGCAGCAGCTGTCTCAATAAAATTTTGCTGACTGCTTCCGGAGGCCCTTTCCGCACTTGGGAAAAGAAAGCGCTGTATCAGGTAACGCCTCAGCAGGCCTTGAAGCATCCGAACTGGTCTATGGGACGAAAGATTACCATTGACTCGGCTACGTTAATGAATAAAGGACTGGAAGTGATTGAAGCTAACTGGCTGTTTGATGTGGATTATGACCATATTCAGGTGTTGGTACATCCGCAGAGCGTCATTCATTCTATGGTGGAATATGGGGACGGTTCGGTATTGGCCCATTTAGGAAGAGCCGATATGCGGATTCCCATTCAATATGCGTTAACCTGGCCGGAACGGCAGGGAAATCCGTTTCCAAAGCTGGATTTTACACAATTGGCCGGGTTAGAGTTTTATGCGCCTGATTTTGAAAAATTTCCTGCTCTGGCGCTGGCTTATGCTGTGGGCCGCACAGGAAAATCGGCGCCGGCTGTACTGAATGGCGCCAATGAAGTGGCGGTAGCCGCTTTTTTGCAGGAGCAGATTGGTTTTATGGATATTCCTGCGCTGGTGCAATGGGTGGTAGAGCAGCATATTCCGGTAGAGATTGAAAGCTTTGCCCATTTGATGGAGCTTGACCGCTGGGCACGGCAGAAGGCGCAGCAATTTGTACAGCAGCACCGGCAGTAGGGTGTCTGCTGAAAAGGAGCGTTTGAAATGTTAACAGCAATTGTAGCCATTTTGATTTTTGCCGGTTTGGTAACCGTGCATGAGTTTGGCCATTTCATTACAGCGAAGTTGTCGGGCATGTATGTAGAGGAATTCAGCATCGGGATGGGACCGCAGATATTTTCCAAGCGTTATGGAGAAACCCGTTATTCGCTGCGGCTTTTGCCGGTGGGCGGCTATGTGCGTGTGCTGGGCGAGGATGTAGAGGAAGAAGAAAGAACGGGCATTGAACCCATTGAAGTACCGGAAGCGCGGCGTTATCAGAATCGTCCGGTGTGGCAGCGTATGATTTTTGCGGCTGCTGGTCCGCTCATGAATTTGGTGACTGCGATTTTGATTTTCAGCGTGATGTTTATGGTGTTGGGCGAAGCAGTTCCCATCGAAAATCCTGATACAACCATTTCAGCGGTGGCCGATGGTGGTCCTGCCGCTGCAGCCGGCCTGCAGGCGGGCGATAAAATTGTGGCTGTAAATGGTCAGACTGTGACCACCTGGGAGGAACTGAATGGTTTGGTGATGCACGCCTCTACCGATGAAGCGCTGGACATTACGGTAGAGCGACAGGCACAGCAACTTGAGCTGCAGATACAGCCTGTTTTAAGTGAGGATGGCAGCCGGAGTCTGCTGGGTATTTATGCCGCATCGGCAGAGCGCAAGGCAGTGGGCCCAATTCGGGGCGTACAGCTGGGCTGCAGCGCCACCTGGCAAATGACCACTGCCATGGTGGATGTGCTGGGGGATCTGTTTACAGGAAAAATTGATATTATGGATGAGGAAGAAGGCTTAACAGGGCCGGTTGGCATTGTGCAGATTATTGACCAATCTACAAAAGCCGGTTGGGTTTATGTATTCAATCTGGCTGCGCTGTTGTCTATCAATTTGGCTGTGATTAATCTGCTGCCCATTCCCTCTTTGGATGGCAGCAAGCTGATTTTCTTGCTGATAGAAGCGATTCGCGGCAGAGCCATCGACCCCATGAAAGAAGGATATGTCAATTTTATCGGATTTTCTCTGATGATGCTGTTGATTTTATTTGTAACTTATAAAGATATTATGCGGTTATTTACGTCTTAAACAAAGAAGGTGAGCTTGTTGCGGAGAAGAGAAACCAGCAATTTTAAGATTGGTGAAGTGGGCGTTGGTTCTGCCTATCCGGTCAGTATTCAGTCGATGACCAACACCGATACGCGCAATGCGGAGGCGACTTTGCAGCAAATTGGGCAATTGGCCGAGGCCGGCTGTCAATTGGTGCGGGTGGCTGTGCCTGATGAAGAAGCGGCGCAGGCCTTGAAGCAAATCTGCAAGCAAAGTCCGCTGCCTGTAATTGCCGACATTCATTTTAATCATCGATTAGCGTTGTTGGCGATGGAGAACGGCGTGTCAGCCCTGCGGATTAATCCGGGAAATATCGGCAGCGCGCAGAAGGTGCGGGAGGTTGTCAGCAAAGCTAAGGGCTTGGGCATCCCCATTCGCATTGGCGTCAATGCCGGTTCTCTGGAAAAAGAGTTGTTGGCCCGATACCAGCATCCCACGGCAGAGGCTTTGGTAGAAAGCGCTATGCGCCATGTTCATATTTTGGAAGAATTGAATTTTGAACAGATAAAAATATCTCTGAAGGCTTCGGATGTGCCGCTGATGATTGAGGCCTATCGTTTGATTGCACAGCAGGTGCCATATCCATTGCATTTGGGTGTGACAGAGGCGGGCAATGCCAAGTATGGCACAGTAAAATCGGCTATTGGCATTGGCACCTTGCTGGCGGAGGGCATTGGCGATACCATTCGCGTTTCGCTGACAGGCAATCCGTTGCAGGAAATTCCGGTGGCCAAGCAAATTTTGCGTTCATTGGAGCTATATCCCAAAGGTGTAGAGCTGATTTCCTGTCCAACCTGCGGCCGTACGCAAATCGGGCTGGAGCATTTGGTGGAGCAGGTAGACCAGCTGGTGAGCAACATAGACAAACCGCTGAAGCTGGCTGTGATGGGTTGTGTGGTAAACGGGCCGGGAGAGGCACGGGAAGCAGATTTAGGTATTGCCGGCGGCAAAGGCGAAGGTCTGATTTTCCGCAAGGGAGAGATCATCAAAAAGGTACCGGAGGATCAATTATTGGCTGCCTTTCAGGAGGAATTGGACAAGCTGTTATAGGCTGTCTTTTTATAAAAAAGCAAGGATAAAGAACAAATTGGGGAGAGAAGACATATTATGAGAATGAGCAAAGCATTAATACCAACATTACGGGATAATCCGGCCGAAGCGGATACTGTCAGCCAGCAGCTTTTGGTGCGGGCTGGTTTCATCCGCAAGAGCGCTGCAGGGCTGTATCATTATCTGCCCTTGGGCAAACGGGTGCTGCAAAAAATTGAAACGATCGTGCGGGAGGAAATGGACGCCTTTGGTTGCCAAGAACTTTTGATGCCCATTGTGCAGCCTGCTGAACTGTGGCTGGAAACTGGTCGTTGGAATGCGTATGGTGCTGAAATGTTTAAAGTGACCGACCGTCATGAGCGGCAGTTTTGTTTAGGGCCTACCCATGAAGAAATGATTACCGATTTGGTGCGCAATGAGGTCAATTCCTACCGTCAGTTGCCATTACGGTTATATCAAATTCAGAATAAGTATCGGGATGAAAAACGGCCTCGTTTTGGCTTGATTCGTGGCAGAGAATTTGTGATGAAAGATATGTATTCTTTTGACAGAGATCCAGAGGGTTTGGACCAATGCTATTGGGATATGTATCAGGCATATACCAATATCTTTAATCGCTGCGGTTTAAAATTCCGTCCTATTGAAGCAGACGGCGGTGCTATCGGTGACAGTCAGACCCATGAATTCACCGCTTTAGCAGACATTGGGGAAAATACAGTGGTGTATTGTGAGCATTGCGGCTATGCGGCCAATATTGAAATTGCGCCGTGCCCAGTTCCGGAAGCGCAAAGCAGTGTGGAAACAGCGTTACCAATGGAGAAGGTTTATACACCAGATTCAAAAACGATTGAAGCAGTCGGCAACTATTTGCAGGTACCAGCACAGAAATGTATTAAAACATTATTTTTCCAGGCCGACGATGAATTAATTTGTGTGCTGGCTCGAGGCGATCATGAAGTTAATGATGTAAAAGTACAGCGCGTGCATCCTTGCCTGGCGTTGGAGCTGGCGGAAGAAGAAGACGTTGTAAAAAAAGTGGGCTGCAATTTTGGCTCTCTGGGGCCGGTGGGTTTACAGGGGATAAAGATTTATGCAGATTTGGCAGTAGAACAGATGGTAAATCTGGTTTGCGGTGCCAATGAAGAAGCTTATCATTATATCAATGTAAATCCGGGACGGGATTTTCAGGTAGAAGGCTATTATGATTTGCGGATGATGCAAGAAGGCGAAGCTTGTCCGAAATGCGGTCAAAAATTGGATTCGGCCCGCGGTATTGAAGTTGGGCAGATTTTCAAATTGGGGACCAAATATAGTGAAACCCTGGGCGCTACGTATCTGGATGAAAACGGTAAGACGCAAGTCATTCATATGGGTTGTTATGGTGTAGGTGTTAGCCGTACCATGGCTGCTACCGTGGAACAGAACCACGATGAAAACGGCATGATTTGGCCGAAAAGTATTGCGCCTTATCATGTGGTGGTTGTGCCGATTTCTGCCAAAGATGAAAAGCAGATGGCCATTGCAGAACAAATTTATACTGATTTGCAGAAGCGAGGCGTGGAAGTGATGCTGGACGACCGCAACGAACGACCCGGCGTGAAATTTAAGGATGCAGACTTGATTGGCTATCCATTACGTATCACAGTAGGTAAGAAAGCAGTGGAAGAAAAAATTGTGGAATATAAATTGAGAACAGCAGCCGAAAATGAAATCGTTGCTGTTGATGAAGTGGTAGAAAAAGCCGTTTCTTATATCTTTTCTGAATAAGACAGACGTTTTTCGATGACGGAAGAACCATCTGTCAGGTGATTCTTATGGGAAAAGTTTACAAAATGATATGGCACTGCGGCTCTGTATGGGAAGCATTTGTACAGGGAAGGGATGTGGTTGCAGAATGTCTTTTTTAAGTTATGACGGACTCTGGCAGTGTGAGCTGGTCTTTATTGGCCGGCTCTTGCTGGCCTTGCTGCTGGGCGGTTTAATTGGAATGGAACGGCAGCGAAAACGGGGAAAGAATAATGCAGCCGGTTTTCGCACCCACATTTTGGTGACAGTGGGATCTTGTATTTTTATGCTGGTATCCATTTCTATGCCAATGATTATTTATGCCATGCCGGAGGGCATTGTCAATAATGCAGATCCTGGGCGTATTGCGGCTCAGGTTGTCAGTGGCATCGGTTTTTTGGGAGCAGGGGCCATTTTGCAGGGAAAGGGTCGTGTACATGGCCTGACCACGGCGGCGTCTCTGTGGGTAGTGGCGGCTATTGGTCTTGCGGTAGGAGCGGGTTTATATTTAACTGCCATTGTGGCCACCCTTTTAACTTTTATTATCCTCAGTTGGTTTTCTCATTTAGAGGATAAGGCGGAAAGTTTACTGCAAAAGCAGGCAGATGAAAAAGCAGGCAGGCTGAGAGTAGCAGATACAGTAGAAATGCAAGCGGAGTATCCACAGGAGGATGCTTTGTCGGAGCGAACGGAAGAGGAACGTGTTTGAGCGAGTGTTGTATTGGAGAAAGGCAGGTTCACGATATGAAATTGGATGATAGCTGTTTGCAACAAAAACCAAATCAGGATGTGATAGCTTTTCTGGAGAACGCCAGTGTCCGTAAGATTGCCATCTCACAGCAGACAAAGGGCTGTGAGATTTTTCTTGCTTGTCAGCAGCTCCCTACACCGGAACTTTATTTGCATAGCTTGCAGTTTTTTACGGACAATATGACACAGGCCAGTGGTTTGCGGTTGGTGGTACAGCCGCTGCAGCAACTGCAGGTTGCTGATTTTTTTGAGCAGCATTTTCAACTGTTTATCACCATGCTACAGCAGCAGCATCCCACCATTGCCGGTTGGTTATATAACAGCTACTGGAAATTAAACGGCGAAGAATTGACCATTTTTATCGGGCAGGAAATCGGAATACGCTTTCTGCATAATATGCGGTTTACATTGCAGGCCAGCGTTTTATTAGATGAGATACTGCAGGAGAAGCTGATAGTGCAGTTGCAGTGCGACCAGGCCATAAAACCGCCAGAATTACAGCAGCGGACGGAATCAGTTGCTTTTACGAAGCCCGCAGCTAAGGCGGCAGTTAAGCAGGAAGAAAAGCCCAGCGATGAAATTGTACTGTTGGGAAAATTGATTAAGGATATGCCACGTCCCATTGAATCTTTTGAGGAAGAAGAAAAATTTGTGACGGTAGAAGGCCGTATTTTTGGCTTAGACGTACGGGAACTGAAAAATGGCAAACAGTTGCTAACCTTCAAAATTACGGACGACCACGATTCCATCACTTGTAAGGTTATTAAAGAAGCCGACGAAATCAAAGAATTAAAAGGAAAGCTGAAAAAAGTAAAAGCGCTGAAGGTGAAGGGCAGTATCCGAGAAGATACCTTTGCCCGGGAACTGACCCTGATGGCCTATGATTTGAATTTGACCAAGCTGAAAAAACGCAGTGATTTAGCTGCCGATAAACGGATTGAATTACATCTGCATACCAATATGAGCGCCAATGATGCCCTCTGTGATGTGGCGGATTTAATTCAGCTAGCGGCTGATATGGGCCATGAGGCCATTGCCATCACCGACCATGGTGTTGTGCAGTCTTTCCCAGAGGCCTATCATGCAGGGCAGGCAGCCGGTGTAAAAATTATTTACGGCTTAGAGGGCTACATTTTTGATGATGACTTGCCCAAAGAAGAACAGCGCACCTACCATTGTATTATTTTGGCTAAAAATAAAGCGGGACTGAAAGCGTTATATCAGCTGGTAACCGAATCTAACCTGAATTTCTTTTACCGTCGTCCACGCATTCCAAAACGGCTTTTAGCAGCGGTGCGGGAAAATCTGGTTTTGGGCAGTGCCTGTGAAGCCGGCGAATTGATTCAGACCTACATCAAAACCAAGAAAGATCATGACGCATTGGTACGTATTGCGGAGTTTTATGATTTCTTAGAGGTACAGCCCCATGGCAACAACGAATTTATGCTGCGCAAAGGAATTTTTTCGACAGAAGCTGAATTGAAACAAATCAATCTTGATATTTATGCCTTGGGACAAGAGTTGGGCAAGCCGGTTGTGGCCACTGGCGACGTCCATTTTGCCAACAAGGACGACAGTATTTATCGGGCTATTTTAATGGCTGGGAAAAAATTTGAGGATGCCGACCAGCAAGCGCCGTTGTATTATCGCAATACAGAAGAAATGCTGGCTGAGTTTGACTATTTTCCGCCGGAAGTTGCCAGGGAGATTGTGATTACCAATCCTAAGAAAATTATTGCCGATTTTGAAGAATTGAAGCCGGTTCCTGACGGTTTGCATTCGCCAGAGATTGAAGGGGCCGAGGATGAAATTCGCAATTTGACCTATAGCAAAGCCCATGAATTATATGGACCAGAGCTGCCGCAAGTAGTGCAGGATCGCATTACCAAGGAGCTGAATTCCATTATCGGGAACGGCTTTTCTGTGTTGTATTTGATTGCCCATAAGTTAGTAAAAAAATCCAATGATGATGGATATTTGGTGGGTTCTCGTGGCTCGGTAGGGTCATCCTTTGTGGCCAATATGACTGGAATTACAGAAGTAAATTCGTTGCCACCTCACTATCGTTGTCCAAATTGTTATCATACGGTTTTCAAAGATGATGGAACCTATAACGCCGGCGCCGATATGCCTGACGCAGTCTGTGAAAAATGTGGCACGCCGATGATTAAAGATGGACATGACATTCCTTTTGAAACCTTTTTGGGATTTAAAGGTGACAAGGTACCCGATATTGATTTGAATTTCTCAGGTGTTTATCAGCCGCGGGCCCATGCGTATACGGAAGAATTGTTCGGTAAAGATAATGTATTTCGCGCCGGCACCTTTCAGACCTTTGCGGAAAAAACAGCCCAAGGTTATGTGGTTAATTATCTCAATGAGCGTAATATTCGGCGCAAACAGGCTGATATTGAACGGCTGGCGCTAGGCTTCACCGGTGTGCGCCGTACGACTGGCCAGCATCCTGGCGGCTTGATGGTAATCCCCAAGGGGATTGATGTGCATGATTTTACGCCGTTACAAATTCCAGCCGATGATCCGACCAAAGGTACGGTGACCACCCATTTCACCTATGAACAAATTCATGACAGGCTGGTAAAATTAGATATTCTGGGCCACGATAATCCCACCATTATTCGTATGCTGGAG
>CABUKW010000086.1 GCA_902492275.1 uncultured Peptococcaceae bacterium | reverse complement strand
CTCGCGACAGCTTTTATATATTACCACGTCTGCAATCCTTTGTCAACACTTTTTTTCAAATTATTTTCAATTTTGTTTTTCCGTGGTGACCGTCTCGCTGACGACTTTGCTATCTTACCACCTCCCTACCCTTTTTGTCAACATCTTTTTTCATCTTCCTTCGACTTTTTTTCTGTCGGTTCTTCTTTTCATTCTTTTCCTTCTTTATTTCATTCTTTTCATTCTTTATATTCTTTATATTCTTGTTTGTGGCTGACGTCTGTTTCTCATCTGGCTGCTATCTGGCTGACAGTTGGCGCTCATCTGGCTATGACCTGGTTCCCTTCTGGTTCTATTCTGGTTCGTTATTTCTTTATCTCACCCTCCAGAATGCTTTGCTTCTGCTTTCTATTTTGGTTCCGGCTATTTTGGCACTTATTGTCTGCATAAAAAGATTCCGCCCTTTTACAAACAGAATCTTTTTATCGCTGTTATATATTTTTTAGAACCATAAACGGCTTTACGCAAAAAAAGAGAATCTCCCGCTTCCAGAAGATTCTCCATGTCATTTTTATTCTGTTCCGTTTATAACTTCCACATAAGCTGCTGACACGTACCCCTGCAAGCCATCTTGGGTGGTTATTTGATACCATGCGCCGGTTTGACCAATAATTTGCACGGTATCATCTTTATAAACATTTCCGATAATTTCACTGCTGGTATTGCTTTGGGCCCGCACGTTCAAACTGCCGCTCTGAATGGCAATTCGTCCTGTCTGCGTTTGCTGGGTTCCATCGCCATCTCCAGTTTGCTGCGAGTCAGACGACTCTTTTTTGCTAAACAATTTGCTCAAAAAGCTTTCCTTTTTCTCCTCTGGTGCAGCAGAAGCATTCTCTTGGCTGGAATCGATCTGCGGCGTTACATTGGCAATACTTACATCATTCCCCTGTTGCGGCATTACCATCTTGCCATCCTTATAGGTTACGCCTGTGTATTTACTGCCCGCAGCAATTTTCGATTCACTCAACCCATCGGGGCGCAGTTCTTCCTGCTCGCTGATAAACTGCTCGACCTCCCAATTTTCATGGGCTTGCTCCAAATTCAGCGACAATGCCAACTGACTGTCTCCGCTGTGTGAAGGGTGGGTCACATAGGCATAGGCACTGCCGCCCACACCGCCAATTAAAAATGTGATTAAGGACACGACTGCAATTCGTTTGATTCTCATGGAAGTTCTCCTTTATTCGTCTCGTTTCCCAATGACACCGATGCGGATTGCGCCGTAGATGATGACCACAGAAAGTACCGCCAAAAGTAAAATTCCCTGGGTAGAATTCAGATAGGTCATAATCAAGCCGCACAAAGCCAATACTGCACTGACCGCATAAATAATCAGCACCGTATTGCGATGACTGAAACCATAGTTTAAAAGACAATGATGCAGATGATGCTTGTCCGGTTTAAAAATCGGCGTGTGGTTCATCTTGCGGCGAATGATGGCAAACAGCGTGTCTAAAATCGGAATTGCCAGAACCAAAATGGGTGTGACTAAGGACAACATGGTAAAACTTTTTGCCACGCCTAAAACAGCAAATACCGCCAGATTATATCCTAAAAACATAGAGCCTGTATCGCCCATAAAAATTTTAGCCGGATGGAAATTATAGCGCAAAAAGCCCAGCGTTGCGCCAATCAAAATCATAGCCATAGAGGCCATTTCTGTCTGCCCGCTGGCATAACCGGCAACAGCCATGGTAGTCGCTGCAATAATGGAAATCCCTGCTGCCAGGCCGTCTAAACCATCTATCAAATTAACTGCATTGATGATGGCTACAATCCAGATAATCGTTACTGGAATACTAAATATCGACAGAAAAAAGGTGTCGCCGTGAAAAATATTGGTCATAAAATTAACACGAACGCCAAAGGCAACCACAATGCAGGCTGCCACAATCTGGCCGCATAATTTCACCTTGGCAGGAATATCTTTCATATCGTCAATAATTCCCACTATCACTAAAACTGTGCCGCCTAAAAACAGCCCCAATAACTCTTTCGTCATGCTATGACTTAAAAACAGTACGACGAAAAAGCTGACATAAATGGCCAGCCCGCCCATGCGCGGCATAATTTTGGTGTGTACCTTACGGGCATTGGGTTTATCCACTGCGCCAATTTTAATTGCAAGCTTCCCTACGCCCGGCACTAAAAGCAAACTGAGGAGCAGCGCTAAAAGCGCCATAATCAAATCTTTTAACATAAATTTCTGCCTCCGAATTATTCGACGTAATTGACAAGATTCGCAATTACTTTACATCATTCTTGCTGAATTTGCAACTGCAAAAATATTCTTTTCTCTGACAATTATTTTTTAGCGCAGCAGTTCCAAGCCGCTCCCAATTACCGGCTGTTTACAAAAGATTGCAGCAACTCTGCCGGCGCTTTTGCCTGCCGTGCCATAATTTCCACATGCTGTTCCAAAATTTGCTTTTGTTTTTCTGTCCGCCGGCATAAACGCTGCATAGACTGCACCAGTTGTCCGGCTTCCACGCTGTCTACCGCAAAACAATCGGGCTGCCGCAATAACTGCATAAAGCTGGCCACCTTTGGATCATAGGATAACGCCACCATTGGCTTTAACAAGGCTGCGCCCATAATCAAACTATGCAGGCGCATCCCCATGATTAAGTCGGCATTTTTCAAAATGGCCATGGTTTCCTGCGGCGTGTAATTGGCGCTCAATACCACCGCATCCTGCGCCATCAGTTCGGCAATTTTGCGGCCGGCGTCGCTGTCCTCTGGATAATGAAAAGGCACAAATACTACCTGCCAGCCTTCTCGTATCATAGCGTCGCAGCTTTCGGCAATTTCCTGAAAAAATCGTTCCGAATGCTGCCAGTTACGAGCCGCCACCATCAAAGTTTTTTTGTCTTGCACAAAGCCTGCCTGCTCCAACAGCCGCAGACCCTGCTGGGCATCAATTTGTTCGGCTTGAATGCCCAATACCGGATCCACGCATACCAGCACTTCCCGATAAACGCCCATTTCCATCAGGGCATTGCGGGAATCCAGATCGCGCACGGTAATTACCGGCACTTTATTCAGAATTTTGGCAGTCAGACTTCTGTTGCGCGGCTCACGAATAGGGCCAATGCCCTGTGCATAAATCATGACCTTTTTTCTCAGCATCTGCGCCAGCTTGATGATACCCAGATAATATAATATGCCGTTTTTGCTGGTTACATCCTGCAGCAGACTGCCGCCGCCGCTGATTAACACATCGCAGTTTTTCACCGCTTTCAGCAAACCGCCCTTACTCCAACGGTCCACCGCTTTCACGCCAAACTGCTCCGCTGTTTTTTCCGGCTGATTGGACAATACCGTAATCTCAATATCCGGCATTCCATCCCGCAAAGCCTGTACAATGGCAAACAGCACCGCATCATCACCGGCATTATCAAATCCGTAATATCCAGAAAGCAACACCTTCATCATAATCCCTCTTTCTCTTCCAAACGATGATACAGCTTCAGCAAAATCTGCACAGCCGCCAACAGCAGCAATCCCAGTACAAGACCCAGTACCAGACCATTCAAGCTGCGCTGCAGAGAAATCAGCAACGCCGTATGAATATGGGCATAGGTATTTACCAGCGACACTTGACCGATAACGGCTGGAATGGTCAAAATCCAGTTGCGGCGGCTGGCGCCCAACCAGAACAGCAGCAAAGTCAACGGATAGCCAATCAAAAATTCTTTACTGCGCGGCCGTACCCCCATCACATCATTGAGGAAATTCCGCATGGCCGCTTCGCCGGTGCTTAACTCGGCCGTTGTATTGCCGGTACGGCTGATATAAATAAATCCGGCTACTGCCACAATGGCAAATAAAATGGCCCATTTATAATCCAACGCTTTATCCAACAGTTGCTTCACAGTGGTCAGCGGTTTTTCCGCATTCCAGATGTACAGGATAAACGGCACCGCCACAATCGGAATCACGTGGGCGATTTTTACCCCGATAAACTGATCCAGCTTCAGCATAAACAGCACGTCGGCCAATAACCCGACCATCAGCACCGCGCCGATATAGCTTAACGCGCACATCACCAGCAGCGCCAGCACCGATTTGCCCACAGAACGCCGCTGCGGCTTCATCACCAGAATGCAGGATAAGGTTGGGAAGGTAATCACGCTCAACAACGCCATCAATTTTTTCGCCATAACCGGGCTCACATGCAGCAGCCCAATCCAGGCCACCGTGCCCAATACCAGCGCTGCAACTCCCAGCTTTGGCAGCCGCATTTCCAGCAAAATCAGCATCACGCCAGCAGCTACGCCAATCCCAATCAGATAAAGCACCAGATTACCAGCGTCAATGCTGGCCGGTTTTTCATAAGGCTGGTCCAGTTCAAAGCCGGAAGCCAGCAACCCCTGCTGAATGGATTCCAGATACTCCAGATTTTCCTGCAGCGCCGTACCAGGACTGGTAATATCAAAGAACCGCACCAGCAGACTGCGCATATTACGTTCCCGGGCCGCCAGCATCCAGCGGTCCAATGCGGTATCCGGCTCAAATTTACTCATTTCATTGTTGGATATGGTATGCAGACGGATTAAATCCTTATGCAACAAGATACCTAACTGATTTAACCCCTTTTGATCCGAAAATTCAATGCTGCCGATGGTCACCAGCGTATTGCCGTCGCTGTCTTTCAACAAATCGGCAAGGGCCCGCACCGATTCCGGATAACCGGGCAATTCTTTATCATTGAACAGTAAATATCCTAAATTGGGCATGGCCTTAATTTCATCGGTAACAGCCCGCAGCGATTCATCGGTAGGATTATCCCAGCTGCGCAGCTGCGGTATGATATAAAAGCCCTGGGCTGCCATGCGTTCTATGCCGTCCCAGTAAAAGCCCACGCCAATATCTTTCACTTTGGTCATAATGGTAGTAACTTCGCTATCGCCAGTGGGCACCATCACAGGCACCGTAATCACCGGCACCTGTCCGGGATAATAGGCCGCGCCGGCAACCTTCAGCAAGGTATGCTTTTCCACCTGCTCGGCGACGGAAGAATCCAGAATGGCCACATACAACGTGGCTTCGTTAATGGGCAGTTCCGGCGACACCTGACTATAAAAATTGGTATTTTTAATCGTTGCGCCCAGTTGTAACGCGACCTGTCCATTATTGGCCAAATCGCCCAGGCTCCACTCTTTAAACAGCACCGCTGACACGCCCCGCGCCTGCAGCTGCGCCGCCAATTCTTCCTGGCTCATTTGATTTCCATTGGCCAACGCCAGAATATCATTATAGTTGACAACCATTTGCACTTGCTTGTAATCGGCTTCCGACTGCAGCCGCTGTCCCCACAGTGTAAAACTGCAGATGACGGCCAATGCTACCAACAGCCAGCCGGCCTGTTTCATTCGTTTCAAATTCATTTCAGCACTCCCTTAAAATTTTATACGGTTATTTGTATTGTATCACAGATGAAAGCATCTTTTCAATAATCGCGGCTGCTTTGTTATTTTCTTGAAAAATAAAACTGCTGCACTGGCATTTTCCTGAAAGGATTGTCAAACGCCAATGCAGCAGCACATTTTCTTTGCTTCTTCGTTTTTATCGTTTATAATTGCCTTTTTTGGCCGGCTTATTCTTTTTCTTTTTAGCAGTTTGTTCCGGCTTGGTCTTAACGCCCTTGCGTTCTTCCTCGGTAGGCTGGCTCATACCGATGCGGAATATTTCGTGACCGGTACGTTTGGCCACGCCCCAGCGCCGTTCATTTTTGCGCTTCACATACTGCCAGCTCAGCGAAATCGCCACCCAGAAAATCAACAACACTAACGATAAGGTCATATCGCTATTATTTACAAAGGCGCCGCCAAAACACACAAAAGCCGCCGCCATGCTGAACAATGCCATAAAGCGCAAAAGTTCCTCTGTGGCGCGGGCCTTCATTTTTTCATCAAATTTGCTCCAACTTTTTAATAAACTCATACCTCTGCCCCCAAATTTATCCGCTTTGTCAAAACACTAGGACTATTATAACAAAAACCATGGAGAAATAGCAATAATAGACAGCAATTTCTTTTCATGATATACTTACATCCAGAAAACAACCAAATGCCGAGAGGAGCTTTTTTATGTCAATTGAAATTGCCCGTCAACATTTAAAACAATTTCACGCAGAACAGAATATCATGGAGTTCGATGTATCCAGCGCTACCGTAGAACTGGCCGCGCAAGCGGTGCATTGCATTCCCGCCCGCATCGCCAAAACCTTATCCTTTTACGCAGAAGAGGGCTGCATTTTAATTGTAGCCGCCGGCGACGCCAAAATTGATAACAGCAAGTTCAAGCATACCTTTGGCCGCAAGCCTCGCATGCTGGCTGCAGAAGATGTACCCATTATGACCAATCACGCCATCGGCGGCGTTTGTCCCTTTGGCGTACCGGAAACTGCCGCCGTTTATCTGGATAACTCGCTGCAGCGCTTCGACACCGTTTTTCCTGCCTGCGGCAGCAGCAACAGCGCCATCGAACTGGACTGTGACACCTTGTTTCAATATGCCGGCGCCAAAGGCTGGGTAGACGTTTGCAAAGGCTGGCAGGAAGATTGCCAAGCATAAAAAATCCGCAGCCAACCGCTGCCATCTTGCCAGATTTATGCCAGAACTTTTGTGTGAAGCTATAAAAAAACAGGGCTGTATATGCATTCCGTTTCTGCATACGCAGCCCTGTCTGTTTACTGTGCTTCTGCTGTCTGCACCAGCACCTGTTCCAAAACCGGCATAAAGCCGTCAATTTCTGCTTTGCTGATAATCAGCGGCGGCACAAACCGCAATACATGATCGCCAATGCTGTTGACCAAAACGCCCTGCTTGAGCAGTTCTGCCGCTGCAGCTTTGGAGGAGCCCGTTAATTCACAGCCAATCATCAGGCCCAACCCCCGCACTTCTTTGATCAGCCCTGCATGCCGCTCTGCAATAGCCCCCAACTGTGCCCGGAAATATTCTCCCGTTTCTCGCACCTGCGCCAAAAATGCGTCGTCCAGCAAAATGCTGCACGCAGCAATCCCTACGGCAGTGGCAATCGGCGTACCGCCAAAGGTGGACGCATGATCGCCGGGCTGGAAACAATCAGCCACTTCTGTTTTGGCCACAATAGCGCCCATCGGAACACCATTGCCGATAGCCTTCGCCAAAGAAATAATATCCGGCTCTATCCCAAAATTCTGAAAACCGAAGCATTTTCCAGTACGTCCCAAGCCGGTCTGCACTTCATCGGCAATCAGCAAAATGCCATACTTTTTGCACAGCGCCTGCACACCCTGCATATATTCCTGACTGGGCACGTTAATACCGCTTTCCCCCTGAATCGGTTCCAGCATAACGGCGCAGGTTTCCGGCCGGATTTCTTTTTCCAAAGCGTCCAAATCGCCCAATGGCACAGCGGAAAACCCTTCCGGCAGCGGGCGGAATGCCTTCTGGTATTTTTCCTGCGCAGTGGCGGCCAGAGAACCCATGGTGCGGCCATGAAAGGATTTCTGCATGGTGATGATATGATACTTCTCTCCCTTGCCCCATTTCCGCGCCAGCTTAATGGCAGCTTCATTGGCTTCTGCACCGCTGTTGCAGAAAAATGCTTTACCCAGACCGCTTTTTTCTACCAGCAATTTAGCCAGCGCCACCTGATTTTCAATCCAATATAAATTAGAGCAATGCATCAATTTTTCACTTTGCTCCTGAATCGCCTTTGTCACCGCCGGATGACAATGCCCCAGCGAATTTACCGCAATGCCTGCCACCAAATCCAGATACCGGTTGCCGTCCAAATCCCATACATAACAGCCTTCGCCCCGATCGATTACCATAGGCAGCCGTCCGTAGGTATTCATCACATATTTTTGTCCGTCCGCGATCACTTGCTCTGTGGTCATACTCATTGTTCAATCTACTCCTTTACCACCATAGTGCCGATCCCTTCGTCGGTAAACAGTTCCAGCAGCATACTGTGTTCCAGACAGCCGTCTACAATATGCACGCTGTTTACGCCGCCGCGAATGGCGTCCATGCAGCAATCCACTTTGGGAATCATGCCGCCGCGAATAACGCCTTTTTTCTTGTAATCCTCTGCTTTGGCAAAATCCAAAATAGAAATCACATTGTCGTTATCGTCCTGCACGCCGTTGATATCGGTTAATAAAAACATTTTGTCAGCTTTCAGATGGGCCGCAATCCCACCTGCCGCCGAATCGGCGTTGATATTGTAAATCTGACCGTCTACGCCGCAGCCGATTGGAGAAATGACCGGAATAAAGTCATGTTCAATGGCTTGATTGATTAATTCGGTATTGATTTCTGCCACTTCCCCTACATAGCCCAAATCAATTTCTTCGCCGTCTACAACCATTTCTTTCTTGCGCGCCACAATGGTGCCGCCGTCTACGCCGCTGATGCCCATAGCCTTGCCGCCCAGCTTCTGAATCATGCTGACAATTTCCTGATTGATTTTGCCAACCAGCACCATCTGCGCCACTTCCATGGTGTCTTTGTCAGTTACCCGCAATCCGTTAATAAATTCCGGTTCGCCGCCGTTTTTTTCCACCCAGTAGTTGATCGCCGGACCGCCGCCATGTACAATCACCGGATTGATGCCGACAAATTTCATCAGCACAATGTCGGAAATCACCTTTTCCTTCATAATATCGTTGTTCATAGCGTGACCGCCATATTTGATAACCACTGTCTTGCCAGAGAATTTTTTAATATAGGGCAGGGCTTCCACCAGCACCTGCGCAGTTTTCATTGCCTTTTCCAAGAGATCAGCTCCTAAATGATTCATTGATGATTGATACTTTCGTTTAAAGAATTAAAACATAGACCAGCTAAAATACTTTGACCACCATAATTTTATCTTGCAGAAAAGATGCCGTCAACCAGAGACATAGGATTTTTTCTTTTGAGAAGGCGGCTTTTGATTTTTGAAGCGACGTGCGCCCGACGCCCTTCTGGTCGGGTGTATATGTACGCAAGGCGAGAAAATCAAAAACAACGCACCCAAAAGGAAAAAAGACAAGCCTCTCCGTTTAGCTTCGGTAGTCCGCATTAATCTTCACATACTCATAAGTCAAATCGCATCCCCAAGCGGTCGCTTCGGCGTCGCCGATGTTGAATTTCACTAAAATTTTCACTTTTTTCTGTTTGAGAATTTCAGTGGCCTTTTCTTCGTCAAATTGCAGCCCCATGCCGTTTTGCGCCACCTGCACATCGCCGATAAAAATATTCACCTTATCGGGATTAAACTCTGCGCCCGAATATCCTGCCGCACAGGCAATGCGGCCCCAGTTGGCGTCGTTGCCGTAAACAGCGGTTTTCACCAAGCTGGAAGCAATGATGGCCTTTGCAGCCAAACGGGCGTCCTGCTTGCTGGCTGCGCCTGTTACGGTGCATTCTATCAATTTGGTTGCGCCTTCGCCATCACCGGCAATTTTCTGCGCCATTGCGATACAGATTTCCCGCAGTGCTTCCCGAAAAGCAGGAAAATCCGGGCTGTCCTCTGTCAATACTGCATTGCCAGCCTGTCCGTTGGCCAGAATAACCACCATATCGTTGGTGCTGGTGTCGCCGTCCACTGAAACCATATTGAAGCTATCGTCAATATTAGCCTTGAAAGCCGCTTGCAGCGCTTGATTGTCAATATTCACATCGGTGGTGATAAAACCCAGCATAGTGGCCATGTTAGGATGAATCATACCGGAGCCTTTAGCCATTGCGCCGATGGTAACCACCTTGCCGTCCACCCGCAGTTGCACAGCCATTTCCTTGCAGACGGTATCGGTTGTCATAATGGCTCTGGCTGCGTCATGGCCGCCATCGGCATATAAAGCCTGCGATACCTTATCGATGCCGGCCTTCAGCTTATCCATAGGCAGCGGCATACCAATCACGCCGGTCGAAGCCACCACCACGTCATCTTTGGCTATTTTCAGCGCTTCAGCTGTCCAATCGGACATTTGCCGCGCCTGCTGCATGCCTTCTATGCCCATGCCCGAATTGGCAATGCCGCTGTTGACCACAATGGCCTGGGCCATACCGTTGGCAATATTTTGCTCCGTTACCTGCAGCGGCGCCGCCTTGAATTTATTCAAGGTGTACACTGCCGCAGCCTGGGCCGGCACCTTAGAATAGAGAATGGTCAAATCGGGCCGCCCAATATATTTAATTTCTGCTGCCACCGCAGCGGCGGTAAAGCCCCGCGGACTGGTCACAGAACCGTTTTCTAAGAATTCCATGTTCATTGCTCCTTTTTCAGTTTCCTGCAATTCTTCCTGCATTAAGGATACATCACGCCGTAGCGCAGACCCATGCCTTCGTCTAAGCCCATTATCAAATTCATATTCTGAATGGCTTGGCCGCTGGCGCCCTTCACCAGATTATCAATGCAGGATACTACCACAATGCGTTTGGTGCGGCCATCCCACACCGGCGCAACATCGCAATAATTAGAGCCCTGTACCAGCTTGGTGCAAGGCAGATTGTCCTTGCTGCGCACCCGCACAAATTCTTCCGTATCATAAAAGGCATGATAGGCTTCGTCCAGCATTTCCTGGGTCAAGTCCTGGGTAGCCTGCACCGTAACGGTGGACAAAATCCCGCGGTTCAGCGGAATTAAATGGGGATTGAAGCTGACCAGCAGCTTTTCTCCGGCCAGCGCGCTCAGTTCCTGCTCGATTTCCGGCGTATGCCGGTGCGCCGCCAGCTTATAAGCCGACATATTATCGTTGCAGTCGGGGAAGTGGGTGTTCTGGGTCAGGCTTTTGCCGGAGCCTGTCACGCCAGATTTGCTATCGCACACAATGGTGTCCAGCTTTACCCAGCCTTTTTTCAGCAAAGGCGCCAACCCTAAAATAATACTGGTTGGATAACAGCCCGGATTGGCAATCAGACTGGAAGCTTTGATTTGTTCCCGATACAATTCAGGCAAACCATATACTGTTGTTGGCAGAACTTCCGGCCAGGTATGTTCCGCGCCGTACCACTGCTGGTAAACGTCATAATCGCGCAGACGGAAATCGGCGCCCAAATCAATCACCTTTTTGCCCATGCCAATCAATTCCTTGGCCATACCCGATGACGCCCCATGGGGCAGTGCCAAAAATACAACATCACAGGCTGCATAATTTTCCGCTTTGATTTCACATTCTACCAAGTTCATATATTCAAACAATTGTCGGTGTACCGCCGAAACCGGGTTGCCCGCATTGCTGCGGGAAGATGCCGCTACAACCTCAGCTTCTGGATGGTTAAGCAGCAAACGAATCAATTCGCCGCCAGTATAACCAGTAACGCCTACAATACCAACTTTTACAGACATGATTTGTCCCTCCTTGAAAATATCAAAAACAAGTATACATCTTTCCGTATACTTATGCAATATATTTTTGAGAAAATTTGCAAATTTTATAGCGAAACTTCCCCATAATCAAAAGATGCCCGGAATGAAATGGGCGAGCCACAAACCGCCCGCAAAGGAAACCATATTGGCAAGCAGGGCATATCCCACCGCCTTGCCTTTTGTCTGCGGCTTAGCGCTGTAATACGGAAGCAGCCATGCATATAAAACAGCCTCCGCCGCAAAAACCACCAGCTCTAGCAGCACATAGAACAGCACAAAGGCCATCGGCCCCTGCTGATAATTGATCACATTCAGCAAAAGATTCAACAATACCTGCGTGGCCACATTCACAGCCGTCAAAAATTGCAGCAGCCGCTTTTCCCTGTAGCCAAAAATCCAGGCCACCGCCAGCTCCAGCAATATGGTCAGCAAAATCCGCACCAGCAGAGAAACCGTCTCCCAGGTATAATCATAGCTCGGCTCCGCTGTCAGCATACCGTCCTCCGCAGCGAAAAGCGTTGCCGTGTAGTAGCTGTCAAAGGCATATCGCTCATAAACAGGGCTGACATAAAAAGCGTCCCGTTCCGGAAAATACAGCAAAATTTTAAAAACCGACGGCGGATAATAGGTCCAGTTCAGTTGATGATTTTCAGAACAGTCCCACCATTCCTGCAAAAAATAAAATCCATCGGCGTCCTCATAAGCAACAAATTTCTGCCAGATTGCATATTGCTCTGCGTCTTCCCGGCTATATTCTGTTATGCCATCCCATGCAGAGGACGGCCCCGTTGAGCGAGTTTGCGACAACAGAGTACCATAATAAGGCTCTCCCATATCGCCGGAAAAGGTAATCCGTACAGAAGGCTTTGGTCCCACATCCGCATAGGCAGCGCAAGGCAGCGACAAAAACAAAATCAGACAAAGAATTCCACACAATCTTTTCTTCCACACAGCAAGCCCTCCCCTTCCTCTCAAAAACGCTTCGCAAAAACAGTAAAGGCCGTTCCATAACAGGCACATTCCAAAAAATCTGCCTGACCGCAGCGCAAAATATACTTGCATCTGCATCCATTTCGCAGTACCATTTTATAATAAGAATACCAATCATGCAAACACTATCTTATTATAAATTCAAATATGACCTGTGAGGAGGATTTTTTATGAACGCAGAAATTTTATGCATCGGTACTGAACTGCTGCTGGGCAATGTGGTCAACACCAATGCAGCCTGGCTG
>CABUKW010000085.1 GCA_902492275.1 uncultured Peptococcaceae bacterium | reverse complement strand
CTCTCAATCTAATAAAACAATTATCTCCTATTACACTGGAGATGTAAAGAAGCTGGTCTAAGGGTTTATAGGTATCCCTTGAACAACCTAAATACATTATACAAGGAGAGTTTGCAATGCCCTATTATCTGGATCTACAATCGCCGGTGGGCTGGCTGCAGGTGGTGGAAGCGCAAGCGGCGATTACGGAATTGCACATTATGAAAGAGCCTATGGAGGTGCCGGAACAATGGGAGCAGCGGGAAACGCCGTTGCTGTTGGAAGCGAAACGGCAACTAAGCGAATATTTTGACGGTGCGCGGAGTCGCTTTTCACTGCCTTTAGCGCCTAGAGGCACGGCCTTTCAGCGGGCTGTCTGGAAACAGTTGGAGGCGATTCCTTACGGAGAAACCCGCACCTATGGCCAGATTGCGGCAGCTTTGGGTAAGCCGACAGCCAGCAGAGCGGTAGGCGGCGCCAATCACAACAATCCCATTGCCATCGTCATTCCCTGCCATCGGGTTATCGGCGCCAACGGCAAGCTGACCGGCTATGCCGGCGGTTTGGAGATCAAAGAAAAGCTGCTGCGCTTGGAAGGGGCGCTGTAGCAAAGCTTTTACGAAGAGAGGAACATGCCATGGAGCGAAAAGTTACCCAATCAATGCGGGGGAAAACCGTTTATTGGATACATCGTGAGCAGGACAAGCCCTGCGTCGTATTTGTACATGGACTCACCGCTAATCACCGCTTATTTGATGGGCAACTGGAATATTTTAAGCAGCGGTATACGGTTATCGTCTGGGATGTGCCGCTGCATGGATTTTCTGTGTGCTATCGGAATTTTACCTATGAAAATTGCGCGGAGGAACTGCGCTTATTGTTGGATTTGGAAGAAATCGAGCAGGCCGTGCTGGTAGGCCAGTCGCTGGGCGGATATATTTGTCAGGAATTTGCCGCTAGGTATCCCAAACGGGTTTTGGCCTTTGTTGGTATCGGTGCCGCGCCCTTTGGTCATTGTTTTTATACAGGCAGTGATCGGTTTTGGCTGAAGCAGGTAGCGCCCTTATGCAGTTTATTTCCCAAGAAATTGCTACAGGAAAGCATTGCTCGCGGCGCTACAGCGACGCCGCAGGGCTATGACAATATGCGCATGATGCTGACCATCTCCAGCAAGGAGCAGATTTGCCAGCAGATTGAAGCAGCTTACAAAGATGTTTTTACCAGACAACAGCCAGTGCAGTTCCAATGTCCGGTGCTTTTGCTGGATGGCGACAAAGACCGGATTGGCAAAGTGGCCTATTATAACCAGCTTTGGGCGCAGCACAGCGGCTATCCGTTACAGCTTGTTGCCAATGCGGGACATAACGCCAACGCTGATCAGCCCCAGCAGGTGAACCGATACATCGGCGCTTTTTTAGAGCGGCAGGGGATTGTGTAAGGCAGGAATTTTTTGCTGTCTGCAGGAAATAAACAGTATAACGCAGAGAGAGGAGCAAACAAGATGCAGGAAATACGCGACTTTTTGAAAAAATGCGGAACCTATTATCTGGCAACAGCAGAAGATGGGCAGCCCCATGTGCGGCCTTTTGGCACCATTCATTTATTTGAGGGGAAACTTTATATCCAGACCGGAAAAGTAAAAGAAGTATCGAAGCAGCTGTTAGCCAATCCGAAAGTGGAATTATGCGGGATGCATGGCGGCAAATGGATTCGCGTGCAGGCTACGGCGGTGGAAGATGACCGGTTGGAGGCCCGTCAGAGTATGTTAGATGCCTATCCCAGTCTGCAAAAGCTGTATCAGGCCGATGATGGCAATACCCAGGTATTTTATTTAAAGGATGGCGCAGCAACCATTTCTTCGTTTACAGAAGAACCAAAAATCATTCGTTTTTAAATGGTATCAAAAAACGCACGGCTGATCAATTGCTGCCGTGCGTTTTGCTGTATTATGGGCTTTGCGTAGTTGGTTGGTGCTGCCGCCTGCCATTGCCCAGCGCGATGATGGGAATGGTGGCCAAAATGAGCAGAAAACCGAGAAAATCCAGAGCAGTCAGCGGCACATGCAAAAACAGCACGGACAGAATCATGGAAGCGACAGGCTCCACCGATGACAAAATACTGCCGGTGATGCTGCCGACAATGGATACGCCGGCTTGATAGAAGCAAAAGGAACATACAGTACCGAAGAAAATGACGACGCTCATATTCAAAAATAAGGTGCTGTTGACTACTACGTTGATATTCCAGGGACGAAAGAGCAGCAGAGCGCCGCCGCCAATCAGCATGCCCCAGCCGATTACCACCAGCAAATCAAACTGCTGCATGAGCCGCTGGGGCTGCATGGTGTAAATGGCAAAGGCAGCGGCACTAATCAGCCCCCAGAAAAGGGCCTGCGGCGTAACCGCCAGCGACTGGGGATGCAGATGGGTGGCGCAGGTGAAAGCGCCGGCGATGACCAGCAGTACGCACAGCGTTTCATAGAGATGGGGCAGCCGTTTTTCTTTGCAGACGGTGTAAACTAAAATCATGGCTGGAGACATGTAAGCCAGCACTGTAGCCAACGCCACGTTGGAATATTGAATGGAGGTGTAGTAGGCATATTGGCACAGCGCCGAGCCTAGCAGGCCAAACAGTAAAATATCAAACACGTTTTGTTTGTTTTGCCAAACCAGCCAAATATTTTGCCGCCGCAACAAAGAAAAGGCCAGCAAGATACATCCGGCGGTGCTGAGCCGAATTGGCACAAGCCAGTTGGAGGTCATATTGTTATGCTGAAATAGATATTGGCCGCAGGCGCCGCCTACCGCCCAGAAAATACCGCCGCTGATGGCCAGCACATAGCCGATTGCCAGCGATTTTTGTAAACCGTTCATGATAGATGTCCCCATTTAAAAAAGTTTTTACGATAACAGCCACTTGGGCCGATATGCTTGCTGATACCAGTCCACCAGCTTATAGGCTGTCCAGCCGCTGGCAACGCCTAAAATCAATCCTGCCAGCACATCGCTGGGAAAATGGACATAGAGATAGAGCCGGGAAAAGGCCAAAATATAAGCGGCTGCGCCCTCCTTTTTATGATGCAGAAACAACGCGGTCGCTGCGGCAAAGGAGGCAAAGGTATGCCCCGATGGAAAAGAGAAATCCTTTTCCGGCGGAATTAAGAGCGTCATATCGGGAAAATAGCTGTAGGGCCGCATACGGGCTACCAGCGGCTTTAAGGTGAGATTGCCGATCAGCAGGCAGAAAATCAAGGCCAGCGCCATAGCCAGCCCTGCCTTGCGGTATTTGGGTATGCAGAGCAGAAGCAGGGACAGGATAATCCAGCCGATGCCGGCATTGCCGAAAGCTGTAATGATTGGCAGAATCGTATCCAAAAATCCGTTGTGGGATTTGGCGATGGTATCTAAAATGGCAAATTCAAGGTCTATAAGTGCATAGTTCATAAGGTTCCCTCTTTCTCATGGACTGGCTGCCGAAGAAGGCGCTGCGCAGCAATTGATCTATTATAACAGATTGCCGGAGAACTGAAAAGCCCTCCCGGATGAAAGGCCGGAAGGGCGATTTTTGCGATTATTTATGTCGGCAAAGGATAGCAAACAGACTGTGTTTACCGTTCTGTGACGTTCATGTTGTTGTTTTTCACCACAACGTCGTGGGAACCGCCTTCTACAATGCTGGTTGCCGATACTAGGGTCAGGCGGGCATTTTTCTGCAGTTCGGGAATGGTCAGCGCGCCGCAGTTGCACATGGTAGAGCGCACTTTCGCCAGTGTGACGCCCACGTTGTCTTTCAGACTGCCTGCGTATGGCACATAGGAGTCTACCCCTTCTTCAAAGGACAGCTTGCCTGCGCCGCCTAAATCGTAGCGCTGCCAGTTGCGGGCCCGGTTGGAGCCTTCGCCCCAGTATTCCTTCATGTAGTTGCCGTTGATGATAACCTTGTTGGTTGGGCTTTCTTCAAAGCGGGAGAAATACCGGCCCAGCATGACAAAATCTGCGCCCATAGCCAACGCCAAGGTAATGTGATAATCGTGTACAATACCGCCGTCAGAGCAGATGGGGATGTAAATGCCTGTTGTCTGATAATATTCGTCGCGGGCTTTGGCCACTTCGATTACTGCGGTAGCCTGTCCACGGCCGATACCCTTGGTTTCGCGGGTGATGCAGATGGAGCCGCCGCCGATACCAACCTTGATAAAGTCTGCGCCAGCCTGGGCCAGGAACAGAAATCCTTCCTTGTCTACCACATTGCCTGCGCCGATTTTTACGCTGTCGCCATATTTTTCCCGCACCCATTGGATGGTGCGGCTCTGCCATTCGGAGAAGCCTTCGGAGGAGTCGATGCACAGCACGTCGGCGCCGGCTTCTACCAAAGCAGGAATCCGTTCTTCGTAGTCGCGGGTGTTTACGCCGGCGCCTACCATGTAGCTCTTATTTTCGTCCAGCAATTCCAGCGGATTTTCCTTGCGGGAGTCATAGTCCTTACGGAACACGATATACAGCAAATGCTGGTCGGCGTCAACCAGAGGCAGTGCGTTCAGCTTGTGTTCCCAGATGATATCGTTGGCTTCTTTCAGCGTGGTGGTTTCGTTGCCGCAGATTAACCGGTCGAAAGGTGTCATAAATTCGGATACCTTGGTATCTAAGGACATGCGGCTTACCCGATAGTCGCGGCTGGTTACGATACCCAATAATTTTCCGTTGCCGGTACCGTCTTCGGTGACAGCCATGGTGGAGTGTCCTGTTTTTTCTTTTAAAGCCAGCACGTCGGCTAAGGTGTCGTTTGGTTTGATGTTGGAATCACTGCTGACAAAGCCTGCTTTGTAATTTTTTACCCGGCTTACCATAGCTGCTTCGCTTTCGATGGACTGGGAGCCGTAGATAAAGGATACGCCGCCTTCCTTGGCCAGCGCGATGGCCATGCGGTCGTCAGATACCGACTGCATGATGGCGGATACCATGGGGATGTTCATGGTAATTGCCGGTTCTTCCCCTTTTTTAAATTTTACCAGCGGTGTTTTCAGAGAAACACGGGAGGGAATGCATTTGGAGGAAGAATACCCTGGAACCAGCAGGTATTCGCCAAAGGTGTGAGATGGTTCGTTAAAATAATAAGCCACTGTTAAATCTCCTTTTCTTGTTATTTTTCGATTGATAATTAATATATTATATCGCTAAATATGAGGCGATGCAATGCAAATTTTGAATATTTTTCAGCCATTCGGAAAATATTTTATCTGCGGCGCAAGCCGACAATCCTGTCTGGTTTTCTGAACAAAGAACCTACGGAGTTGTCAGTTCCATGGCCTGCACCACTGGCAGAATGCCCTGCGCAATTAACGGATGGATGATTTGCACCAGCTTCTGCGGCGGCAACTGACAGTTTTGCTTATACCAGAGAGCCGTGGTAGACAGTAGCGCCGACATGGTGAACTCGATGATATACTGGGATTCTTCCCGTTGGGGCAAATGCAGCGCCTGAGCCCACACCGGCGCAAGGGCGGCTTTTAATTTATCGGCAAAGCGGGGATCGCCCTGTTCGCTTAACAGCAGGTTGAGTTCTTGGCCGCGGGTGCGGTATAGCTCGGTAAAATTTTGTACAATGAGTTCCAGCGAGGGCGAATTCAAATTGCGCAGGGCGTAGTCCTGCACGTAGTCCAACAGCTTTTGTTCGATATAGTCCAGTATATCGTAGATGTCCTGAAAATATTGGTAAAAGGTAGCGCGGTGGTAGCCGGCCAAATCGGTGATCTCATGGATGCGGATTTGTTCAATCCGTTTTTTCTGATACAGCGTCCAAAAAGCCTGGGCCAGATTTTCTCTGGTGGCGGCGGTCGTCGATGATTGCTTCACAAAATCCCTCCTGCAACGATAATCAATATCTTTATTTTATAATAAGCAGGACATAATTGGAAGAGAAAGTTGGCAGGAAGTTTTGGAAGACGCTGGGGGAGAGGCAGGCGATGGTAAATAGGCTTTTTACCGGGTCAGACAGGCAAAAAAGCAGTGCCAGAACGGCTACTCGTGGATTCCTTCCGGCACTGCTTTCTCGCTGTACATACAGTCTATGGGGTTACAGGTTTAATTCTACAGCCCATTTTCTCAGTCCGTCTTCTGTCACCGTTCCGTTCAAAAGCTTTCCAGCGACCACCGTTGCGCCTGGGCAGCTTGCTTTGAGCTTGTCTTTGGTCTTGCCCAGATTGCTTCCGCCAGAGGTTGCAAAAGGGATAATTGTTTTACCGGAAAAATCATAGCTTTCCAGGAACGTGTGGATGATGGTCGGCGCAGTATACCACCAGATGGGAAAGCCCACAAAGACAGCGTCATACTGTTCCATATTGGCTTCCTGCGCAGCAATGGCAGGTCGGGAAGCAGGAGTGTTCATTTCCAGAGAGCTGCGGCTGTTTTTGTTGGTCCAGTCTAAATCAGCATCGGTGTAGGGAATCTCCGGTCTGATTTCCAATAAATCGGCGTCAACTGCCGCCGCCAGCTTCTTGGCAGCAGCAGCAGTTACGCCGCTGGCTGAAAAATAGGCTACTAAAAGTTTCTTACGCATAAAAATACCTCCATAACGTTGTTTTATTTTTTTTACTTAGAGTACCTGACAGGTTTTCCATCTGCCAGATTTTTGCCGCCAAAGGAAGATAACCGCCCGCACAGTCCAGTCAGCGACCATGGCCAGGGCGATTCCGATGACGCCCATCTGCAGGATAACGCCGAAAAGCCAGGAGAACAGCAGGCGCACTGCCAGTGTGGACAGCACCGAAACATACATGGTGAAGGTCACGTCGCCTGCAGCCCGCAGCCCGTTGCTGAGCGTGCCGGAAAAAGGATAGGCGATGGCGTTGAAAAGGTTGTGAATCAGAACCAGCCAAAGGACAAGTCGCTTTGTAGGCGTCTCCAGGGCATAAAACTGCAGAAACAGCGGCGTGCAAAGAAAAATCAGCAGATTCCAGATGGATGAAAGCGCCAGCGTGAGTTTTGTCAATTTTCTGAAATAAAGTTCAGCAGCCTGCGTATCGCCCTTTCCCATGCATTGCCCAATGACCGTGATAAACACTGGCCCCATAGCGACACCGGCCAGGGCTGCCAAAGACCAGATGCTTTGCGCCACACCGTTTGCAGCAATCTGATAGGTGCCGAAAAGCGCTGCCATACTGGTCAAAGCCACCTTTACCAGTTGGAAAACGCCGTTTTCCAGCCCATTAGGAATGGCAATCCTTAAAATGCGGCCCATAAGCGGGATATTCCAGTGCAAAATCCCTTGGCGGGTGTAACGCACATCGTTTTTCGTTTGGAAGCAAAGCACCGTAATGACAACGGCGGAAAAGACTCGGGCAATCAGGGAAGGCCAGGCTACCCCGGCAACGCCGGCCTGCAGCACAAACACGCCCAGCAGATTTCCCATGACGTTGATGAGATTGGCCACTACCGACAGATACATGGTGACGGTGGTTTTTCCCATACTGCGGAAAAGGGCGGCGCCAGCCTGATAGATTGCCAGAGCCGGGTAGGAGTAGGCAGAAATTCGCAGATAGGTCAGGCAGGCCTGCATAACGTCAGGGTCCACCTTTCCGAACAGCAGCTGCAGCATTCCTTCCTTTCCAAGCAGCACAAGAGCTGCAATCAGGACAGAAAATATGGCGGAGAACAACAAAAGCTGGCTGGCCGCTTCTCCGGCGGCAGCTGTGTTCCTTCTGCCGATGTACTGGCTGATGACGACTGCTCCGCCGGACGCCAGCGCCGTAAACAGATAGAGAAAAATAATATTAAACTGGTTGACCAGAGAAACACCGGACACCGCCGCTTCTCCGGCGTAGCTGACAACCAGAGTGTCTGCCAGCCCCACAAGCATTGCCAGCAGCTGCTCCAGAAACAGCGGGAGTATCATTGCCTGCAGATAGCTATTGGAGAAGGTTTCTGTTTGTTTTTCCATAGCGATTCCTCCCCGTGGGACTTCCAACTGCTCTGACAATCTGGAAGCCCGCAAAAATCCAGAAGCTCATAATGGCAAGCGATTGAACCAGCGTGGATAAGGCACTCTGCGCAAAATCAGAAAATACCAGTTGCTTTTGCAGGAACATAAAAGCAAGCGTATCCTTTTGGATAAAGCAGAGCAAGCCGTATCCGGCAAGGCAGATAGCTACCAGCTGTATTGCCCGTATAGAAATATCCGGCAATTTTCTATCCTGCAGAAGCTTGCGGAGCCTACCTGCGACAGTGCCCCAGTGCATGCCCAGATGGATGCCGATCAGGACCACTGTCCAGCAGGAAGCAGCCATGTGCAGAGCTCTTGCTGTCGCCAGCGGCCCGTGAACGGGAAGTGCTGCAAACACATGGCGCGACAGGATGATGCCGCTATAGCCAAGACAGAGCAGAGAAAGGGACAGGCAAAAAGGAAGCAGCGTCTGCAGCAAGCGCTGCAAAGAATAGGTTCCTTTGCGCAGATTGCCATACCACCGGATATGGAAGAGATTATGCACGAGAAACAGCAGCAGCATCCCGATACCTAACCACTCGTGAAGGGCCTGCCCGGTGATTGGATAGGCTGTCAGAAACAGCAGCAGCGCTGTCATCAGCAAATGGATTGTCATCCTCCCGGTTCTGTTTGCGTTCATGGGCGATCATCCTTTCGTCTGCTTTGTCTATACACCAAGATCTAAGGCAAGGCTGTTTACCCATTCCATAATCGTTTCCTGAGAATCGCTGCCATACAGGCGCTGACCGTCAAGCCAGTCTGCTCCGCTGGTCAGCTGTTCCAGATTGGCTGCGCTGGCGCTGATGCCGCTGCCGCCGGAGGTACAGAAGGGCACGATGGTTTTGCTGGAAAAGTCATAGCTTTCTACAAATGTACTGACGATTCTGGGCGCGTCGCCCCACCAGATCGGATAACCGATAAAAACAATGTCGTATTGATCCATGTTCTCCACAGAACCAGAGATTGCCGGACGGGCTGCGGGGTCGTTCATTTCCAGTGTGCTGCGGCTGTTGTTGTCGTTGTAGTCCAGGTCGGCATCTGTGTAAGGCTCCTCTGGAATGATTCTGTAGAGATCTGCCTGCAGACCGTCGGCCAGGTGTTCCGCTACTGTAGCAGTGGTATTGGTGGCAGAGAAATATGCCACCAGAACTTTGACGTTCGCTTGTTCAAGGGCATCTGTAGCTTCCGGCTGCGCTGCCGAGGTTTCCACATCTTCCGCAGCGTTTTGTTCTGCAGAAGGCTGTTCCGCGCTTCCGCAGGCAGTAAGGCTTAAAATCATCAGCAAAGAGAGCAAGAGCATAAGCGTTTTTTTCATCATAAAAACCTCCCGATTTTTGTTGGAACGGAAAAGTTCCTGCTTGCAAGCGATTCTCCGTTTTCAAATAAAAAAGTAAGTGCTGTCAGAAGAAGGATTTCTTCTGAACTGCACTTACATCATAAAACAGAAAACGAGATATAGCAAATACTTGGTTTTTATGGGTGAGTCATGCTCAAAAAGCATTTTGCGTATTCCAGGAATTTTGCAGCTGCCGCGCCAAAAGGCTGTCCGCGTTTCCAGGCCAGCACGCTCGTTGCAGTCAGTGCCGGTGATAACGGCCGATATACAAGCTTTGTCGGATCCCAAAAGGGAACGGCCCCCTCGATGACCAGCGAATAGGCCAGCCCGTTGCTTACCATAATCGCGCCGTTGGTGCTTAAATTGCTGGTAAAAACGATATGAAGCCCTTCATAATAGTCTCCGAACCAGCTTGCCAGCTCGCTTTGTACGCTGGTGCGGCGTGGAAGAATCAACGGAAGCGTCGATAAATCTTTGGCAGTCATACAGGACTTTTGGGTTAAGGGATCATCGGGCCGCATCAGAACAACCCAGTTTTCTTTCTGATTCAGACGGATGAAATCATATTTTTCCATGTCGATCGGTTCAAGCAACAAACCGATGTCAAGCAAGCCCTTGTCCATCTGTTCTTTTACCAAATCTGCTGTTGCGGTGAAAATATCAAAGCTGACACGGGGGTATTTTTCCCGAAATTGTTTAAAAAGTGTTGACAAGAGCTGCACAGAGGCAATTTCCCCGCAGCCGACAGCGATTTTGCCTTCCACCTGGGTTTCCTGTTCCAGCAGTTCGGTCTGGGTTTTGTCTACAAGCTGCAAAATTTCTTCCGCCCGCCTGCGCAGCAGGATGCCCTCATTGGTCAGTGTGATTTTGCGCGGTCCCCGTTCAAATAGTTTGACTCCGACAGTTTCTTCCAGCTGCGATAATTGTCGGCTTAACGTGGGCTGGGTGATGTGCAGAACCTCTGCCGCCTTGGTGATACTTTCCTCCCGTGCAACAGTCAAAAAGTAACGAAGTACTCTAAGTTCCATTTGAAAACTCCTTTCGCGTTTCCATGCTTCAGCGATATTGTTTATTTTATAGTTTAATATAGACAGGCTTCTTCGGCAACAGCAGGCTGCATAATTTTTGGTATGTGCAAAAATAAAAAACTCCATGTGGAAGTGTTTGGAACCACATAGAGTTTCTTTTTGCTCTGATGCAAATCATAATTTTGGGAATCAGGGTTTCAGCTTGCAGTCCTGATAGCATAGCCACGCAAAGATTAGTTGGCCTTGTCCAGCTTTTTGCTGGTAATCTTCTGAATGGCTGCAGCGCAGAGTACCAGCGCCAGACCGCTAATATCGGTTTGCAGACCGGGGATAATCAGCATCAAACCGCCTACCAGCGAGATGATGCGCACGATCGGATTCATTTTGGCGAACAGATAGCCTTCTGTAGCTGCGGCCACACCGGTCATGCCAATCAAAGCGGTGATGGTAACCAGAATAATATCCAACGGTTCCGAGCCCAACAGCAGCAGCGATGGGTTCAGTGCGAAGATATAGGGAATGATAAAGGCGGCAATGGCCAGCTTGGTGGCCTGTACCCCCGTTTTTAACGGATTACTGCGGGCTATGGCCGAGCCTGCGTAGGCTGCCAGTGCTACAGGCGGCGTAATGTCGGCCACGATCCCAAAGTAGAATACAAACATGTGGGCCGGTAATAAATCGACGCCTAACTGCAAAACGATCGGCGCTGTGATGGTTGCCATAATCACGTAGTTGGCAGTGGTAGGAACGCCCATCCCCAATACGATAGAGGCAATCATGGTAAAGAACAGAGCCAGTAAAATGTTACCGCCCGATAAAGAAAGCAAACCGTTGGCCAGCTTCAGACCGATACCGGTTAAGGTAACGGTACCAACAATCATGCCGGCCACAGCGCAGGCTACGCCAACGCCGATGATGTTGCGGGCGCCAGCTTCCAGAGCCCCCAGGAAGGTGTGAAAATTCATACGGGTTTCCTTGCGGAACATGCTGACAACGATGGCCAACACAATGGCTACCAGGGCAGCGCGGGCTGGCGTATAGCCGGTCATCATCATGGTAACCAGCACGACCAATGGAATGAGCAGATACCAGTAACCCAGCATCAATTTAAAGAAATTAGGAATTTCTTCTGCCGGTAAACCTTTTAAGCCGTACCGTTTGGCTTCTAAATGTACCATAATCATAATGCCGGTGAAATACAGGAACGCTGGAATGATAGCGGCAATGATAATGTTGGAGTAAGGAATGCCTGTCATTTCCGACATCAGGAACGCGGCGGCGCCCATAATCGGCGGCATAATCTGTCCGCCGGTGGAGGCAGCAGCTTCTACGGCGGCGGCAAATTCGGGCCGATAGCCCATCTTTTTCATCATGGGAATGGTAAAGCTGCCGGAGCTTACAGTGTTAGCCACAGAGCTGCCGGTGATGGTGCCCTGTAAGGCGCTGGCGATAACGGCAACTTTAGCCGGACCGCCGGTGGCTTTCCCAGCCAAGCTGTTGGCAATGTCAATAAAGAACTGGCCAATGCCGGTCCGTTCCAGGAACGCGCCGAACAAGATGAACAAAAAGATGAAGGTGGAGCAAACGGCCAGCGGCGTACCGATAACGCCCTCTGTTGTAAAATATAAATGAGTCGCAATACGCTGCACGGTAAATCCACGGTGACTAAAGTAGCCGGGAATATAAGCGCCAAAATAAGCGTAGGCGATAAAGCAACTGACCACAATTAAAATAGGCAAACCTACCACACGGCGGCAGGCTTCCATCAACAACAGAATGGCGATAATGGCAATGGCTACGTCCGTTTGTGTGTAAGAACCAGCCTGACTGACTAATTGTTTGTAGTTCAGCGCCATATATAAGAACGAGGCAGAACTGGCCACCGCCAGCAACAAATCGTACCAGGGAACTTTATTGGTGTTTTTCGGCGCATTTTTTCTGGCTGGATAGAGTAGATAGGCCAAAAATAAAATACAGGCGATAAACACAGAACGATGCACCTGGGCGTTTAGACGGATAAAAGTATTGATGGATACCGCAAAAATGGTAAACGCGATAAGCAACCCTTTGATTAGTAACGCCTTATTGCCGGAAAAAATACGGGTGGCCGATTCTCGGTCATACTTGGCCATAATTTCATTGACTTCTTCGGCGGAGATATGTTCCAAATCTTCTTCAGGCTCGGGACTCTGTACAATCTCAGGTTCCTCGCTGTGAAGACCTTTTTCTTTGATTTCTTCCATAAGAAGACTCCTTGTATAATGTATTTAGGTTGTTCAAGGGATACCTATAAACCCTTAGACCAGCTTCTTTACATCTCCAGTGTAATAGGAGATAATTGTTTTATTAGATTGAGAG
>CABUKW010000084.1 GCA_902492275.1 uncultured Peptococcaceae bacterium | reverse complement strand
CTACGGTACATCCCCAGGGCATTGTTGCCATTGCCCGGCAAAGTCAGTGGGATTGGCAGGCTGTAGCTGCAATGGAGCAGATTGTAATTCTTGACGGGGTGCAGGATCCGGGCAATGTGGGCACCATTATGCGCACGGCGCTGGCTTCCGGCACCGAGGCTATGCTGTGCTTAAAAGGTACGGTGGATTTATATAACGATAAAACGCTGCGCTCTACGATGGGCGCGGTGTTTCAACTGCCGGTGTATCAGATTGACGATGCGGAGGCTATGCAGGCCGATTTGCACCGCTGGGGATTTCAATTGGCAGTGGCCGATATTCGGGCTAAACAGTATTATTATCAGATGAAGTTTCCCCAAAAAACGGCTTTGGTGGTCAGCAATGAAGCCAACGGTCCCCAACTGATTAAGCAAGGTGATTTGCTGGTGAAAATTCCGCTCTATCAACAGGCCGAATCGCTGAATGTGGCGGTGGCGGCGGGAATCTTGCTGTACGCCATCCGTACTGGTAAGGAGGGAAAATAGGATGTTTCGTCCAAAATGGCAGGAAGTGTATTGGTATTTGGGGCAAAATGAAGCGGACAAATGGACGTTTATGACCAAAGCCTGTGAAAACGACTGGATGGATTTGTACCATATCAGTATGGGCAACTGTTATCACAGCAAAGAAGAAGCCATCGACGATGTATATGAAATGCTGTCGAAGATTACCCAGGAGGATGGATATGGGGTGTGGCAGAGAGAGGGAGACCATACGGCGTTTTAAGGCGGAATTGTCTTTTTTGCGGCTGATGTTGTTTTTTGAAAAGTACGCTTCGTGTACCATTTGTACATGAGGCGTACTTTTTAGAAAGCTGCTGACCGAGCAATAATACCATTAAAAACAAACTCTATTGCATAATTGTTATAGAGATACACGTAGTGTGGCAGTTCCATTGCAAAACTTTATACTATTTTCACCGATGACAGCGCGTCCTCCATAGAGTAGAGAATCAAAGCAGAAAATCAATCTGTTTTCCCTTCTTCCAAAAACGGCATTAGCGGAAACTGCTCCCGTAAAACCAACCATGCTAACGTATTTCGATATGAAACATGTTGTTATCAACAAGCATTTCTTGTGCTCTGCGACGTCGCCAATGAAAATTCTATTGTATTCATCTTTATTTTATGCTATTCTAATTTCAATAATCTCAAATTAGGGTGAAAGTTAGGGTGAAAACATATGAACCATACAAGAGCAGCAATTATCAATGCCTTCTGGCAACTGTTGGACGAAAAGCCCTACAATAAAATTACCGTAAAAAATATTGTGGAACGCTGTCAAGTAAACCGCAATACTTTTTATTATCATTTTCATGACATTCCGGAGCTTTTAGAAACCATGATTAAGGAACGGGCCGATGCCATTATCCATACCCATTATAAATTAGGTTCTCCTCTTGATTGCATTCTGCCATTGATTCAATATAGCACGGAACGAAAAAATGCCATTTTGCATATTTATCATTCCCTGCATCGGGAAATTTTTTTAGATCATCTGAACCGCATTGCACTCTACATTGTCAAGGAGTATGTGGATACGCGTTCCACCACAATTCTCCTATCTGCTGAGGATAAAAAACTACTGGTGCGCTTTTATAAATGTATTTTGGTAGGTATCACATTGGACTGGCTTGACGAAAATATGTCTTATGATTTACTTTACTCATCCAAACGTCTTTATGCGCTTTTATCCAATCCTAAAGGAACTGTGTATCCCGCAAATGAGAAAAGCAATTCGCTGTAAGGTTGCTTGTCTATCTCAAAATAATGTTTGGGAAATTCCCATGCCAAAGGCACCGGGTCCCACATGGCAGCCAATACTGCAAGTCAATGGGTCATAGTGTACGACTTGTCCTGAAAATTTATCCGCAATCATTTCAAGCCATTCAGCTTGCTCTTCCTCCTGCAAAAAACTGCCTGCCGCACCAATGTGTACACTCTGGTTTCGTTTTGTATAGGTTTCCACACTTTGTTGCATTGCATCCAACAATCGCTTCTTACATTGCTTGGTGCCTCTTACTTTTGCATAGGCATCCAGCCGTTCTCCTTTGATTGTCAGCAATGGTTTTACGTTCAAAAAAGATCCCATAGCCGCCGCTGCAGTGGTGATGCGGCCACCCTGTTTCAAATAATCCAGTGAATCTACGCCTACATAAATGAGCGAACGATATGCTTGCCGTTCCAATTCTTTTTTTATCTCAGAACCTTTCAAGCCGGCTTTTGCCAACAACATTCCATCCTCTACCGAATAACGCTGTGTAACAGAAATGCGATGATTATCCACAACAGATACTCGATTGCCGTATTGCTTTGCTAACATGGCCGCTGTCTGATAAGAATTGCTTAAACCGCTGGACATTGGAATATACACCACTTCCTCAAATCCTTCTGCGAAGGCCCGCTCCCATACCGTTATCACATCGGCAGGGGCAGGCTGCGATGTTGAAATCTGCTTCTTTTTCAGTAATTGTTGGTAAAATTGCGCATGTGTAAGGTTCTTTCCCTCATAATATACCTGCCCCTCAATTACCACTGGCATCGGAACTGTATAAATCCCTAAGTATTCTGCCTCCTGTTCCAAAATTCCACTATTGCTGTCTGTTATAATCGCCGTTTTCGTCATAAACTCTCCTATCTGTTGCAGTAATCAACAATCATTATAAAATCCTTCCGCAACATCATGGTTTCTGCAAATTGCGTACTGCGTAACCTTCACTGCAGTTATTTTTGCTGCTGACTTTCTCGCCACAATTGTTCTGCCACTGGCGCCCAATGCTCTGCATAGCGTTCACATTTGGCACAAAGATGCTCCACCGACTCAGGGGACTGTAAATCGGTAGAATGTGCTTGTGTGCTATGAACCATTGCTTTTAGTTTTTCTGGATTTTCCAACATTGGACAGGGCCGCAACATATTTTCATGGAACGGCTGTCCGTCATGGTACGCCATGAACATCGGTGATTGCAGCGCTTCCAGAAGGGTTTTCTCCCGAATATTGGAATCAGAATAATGGATAAATACACATGGATCAATATCGCCATTGGCATTGATGTGCAGATAACGCCTTCCACCGGCAATGCAACCGCCCACATATTCAGCATCATTTTGGAAATCCATAGCAAACAGCGGTTTTGCAGCACGGTACTGACGAATTCGCCGGTATGTTTCTGCTCGCTGCTCTGCTGTCGGTAACAGCTCTGGCGATGCATCGTTCCCAACCGGCATATAGTGAAAATACCAAACAAAATAAGCGCCCATCTCCACCAAAGCGTCATAAAAAGCTTCTGAAGTAATGGATTCAAAATTCGCGCTGGTGTAGCAGGAAGAAATCCCGTAAATCAGCTTTTTACGCCGCAATAATGCTATCGCCTGTTGTACCTTTTGGAAAACGCCTTCTCCCCGTCTTCCGTCGGTGGCCGGCTCAAAACCTTCTAAAGAAATCGCCGGAATCAAGTTTCCTACCCGTAGCATGGCGTCAGCAAATTGTTCATCAATCAATGTTGCATTGGTAAAACAAAGGAATACACAATCCTGATGCTTTTCACAGATTTGAATTAAATCCTTCTGGCGTACCAGCGGTTCCCCGCCAGTATAGATATAAAAATACACGCCCATCTGTTTGCCCTGCTGAATGATATCGTCGATTTCCTCTGCACGCAAATTTAGTTTATTGCCATATTCAGCGGCCCAGCAACCGGTACAATGCAAATTACAAGCGCTGGTCGGATCCAATAAAATCGTCCAGGGAATGTTACAGCCATACTGCTTGCGATATTGCTCCTGTTTGGTCCAACCTTCCAAAGCGGCATGGATAAAAAAATTCACCGCAGTAGTCTGCAAGACATGGGGGTCCACATCATAAAGTAACCGACGAATAAACGTATAATAGGGATGCGTTGGTTCTGTCATGGCCTGCCGGATTAATTTACGGGGCGTTACAAATTCTTCACCGGCAAATCTATCAGCCCAATCCATCAGTTTTAACAAATTGGTTTCCGGGTCCTTATAAAGATACCGAAAAGCCTGTTCTAAACCAAATTTCTTCAACGTCATTTTAACATCCATGTAAAAAACCTCCTTGACAACTTAGGTTCCTTCTTACCACCTATTGCCATTATATTGACGCTTTTCATTCTTCACCATAGACAAAAAAGGCGCTCATATCTAAAATTCAGACATTGACGCCCTTTTTGCCTAAAAATAGGTTCTTTTAGCATTGCAGCAATACGCCTTTATAAAACGCTATGTTTGACTCAAAACAAAAAAGCAGTACAGCTAAGAAGCTCTGCTCTGGACCTTCTTACGTTTGGTCTGCTTGTTGATATGTGGATAGAAAAAGGGAACGATGATGTGAAGTACAAAGACGTGGCTTATAAGGCCGCGCAGAAAGCTGTAAATGCTTTTTAGAATGATTTTAATAAGAGGAAAGGAGGGAATCGCTAGCAAACTATTTGCCATTCCGTCTATGCACAGGACAATTCAGAAACAGTAGTCAAGAAATTTATCTTGCGTTTTTTTCAAGAAATGCCTATAATGATAATGACATCAAAAACATTTCGATGTTTTTATAAGGACGGCGTTGCGACGGCGTTCTATTTTTTTGCATAAATTTGGCTCGGCGTATCATCACAGATTGGAGGGACTATCGTTGAAAATGGGACAGGCGGCGGTGCTGGCTTGGCTGGAAGAACGGGGGATTGGTTATGAATTGGTAGCCCATAAAGGGATTTATACCAGCGCGGAAGGGCAGGAACTGCATCTGCCCAAAGCGGAGCGGGTAGCGAAAAATTTATTTTTACGGGATGATAAAAAACAGCGGTATTTTTTGCTGGCGGTACGACAGGATAAAAAGGTAGATTTAAAGGCTCTGCGGCGGATGGTATCCAGCCGTCCGCTGACCTTTGCCTCCGAGCAGGACTTATTAGACATCCTGGGTTTGCCCAAAGGCTGGGTGACACCGTTGGGGATATTGCATGACCAGGCTTGCCGGGTAGAGGTGCTGGTAGACAGCTTTTTTGCCGATGGAGAAATTGGTGTGCATCCCAATGATAATAGAGCCACCATCTGGCTGCAAACTGCTGATTTGCTGCAGCTTATCAGGCAGCATGGCAATCGGGCGGTGCTGGTGGAGTTATAAATAAAGGAAAAATCGTTTCGGAAAGGGCACACTGCCGATAGAAATGATTCTTAGTTTAAAAACGTTTGCAGAAGATATCAAATCAGCAAAGGAAGGCCTTAAAAAAGAAAACAGCGGCTTCCTGGCTGCTGTTTCTGCAGAGGCTTGCCTGGCAAGATGCAAAAACTGCTGGAAAACGGGAATAAAATTCTTTGTTTCCAGCAGTTTTTGTGTTGTCGATGGATAAGGTTTGCAGGTTTTAACCGCACAGGTTGGCTACAAACATGGTGCTAATTCTGGTTTTGTGGTTTTGCAGCGTGCTGATGCGGGCTGCCAGGCCGTGCAGTTCTTCGGTAACGGCTTTCCGATATTTGGCTTCGGCCAGTTCGATTTCCCGGTTTAAGGCTACCAGCTCCAGCACCAGTTGTTTGAGCGCTTCATCTTCCGGCATCGCTGTATTTTTTAACAGATGGGCCGATTTGTTGTCGGCTTTTTGCAGCGCTTCGGCCACCTCTTCTTCCCTTAAAGCGACTGGCTGGGCAAATTTGGCGTCGGGTTCCATCAGCTCCTGGGTGGATACGGCTAACGGTAATGCTTGAATTTCCTGTAGATTCATAAAAATCCTCCTTGGTCATGATAATATAAAAATTTTTAAAACGAAACCAAATCAAATGATAAATTAATTATATCATACTTATCTGTAAAAAACATTGTTTTTTATAAAATTCATAAAAATAATTTTAAGGTTTGCCTTGAAACTGACCCGTTGGAAAAAAGAGGTTGTTTTGTTTACAGCGGTGCGTGCTATAGTAATATAGAACAGATAAAAAAATCGAACGATGTTCTGTTGGCTGGACACTTGTCTGTCTGGCAAAATACTGTTACAATATAGAATTGTGCTATACTTTAAATTTTATGTGCAGAGAGAAAGAGGGAGCTGTTATGAAACGAAATTTGGAACAGGAAGTCATGGCGGAAATTGCAGAGCGGTATTCTACCATGTATTTTGCTGATGCGCCTGTAGCGGAGGATGACTTGCAGGCAATTTTGCTGGCGGCCACCCAAGCGCCTTCCGCCTACAACGAACAACCGTGGCGTTTCTTTGTGGCCAAACGGCCGCAGGACAAAGAAATGCTGCTGGAATATATGCTGCCCGGGGAACGGGAATGGATTGCCGCCGCGCCGGTGCTGATTTTGGTGGCGGGCAATATGGGCGATACCCACAATGGGCTGTTTAATTATTGGACGCCTTTTGACAGCGGCTGCGCCTGGGGATACCTCAGTCTGGAGGCACAGCGGAGGGGGTATGTGACCCATTGCATCGGTTCTTTTGACAGGGTCGATTTGCGCAATGAATTTCAGCAGGCCGAAAATCTGGAATTGTATGGCATTGTCGCCTTAGGGCGGCCGGCTGCTCCGGAGGTAACGGCAAAAGAGAAACAGATGCCGCGCAAATCGGTCAATGCGGTTTTACTGCGCCGCCGGTAATAAGCATTTTTTATTTTTCCGATTTTTAAGAAATTGTTAAGATCGGATTGCATTTTTGTTCACAATCAAAAAGCAACGATTTACAGGGAATGGAGGTCGGATTTGGATGGAAGAACAATGGCAATGTGATGAGTTTTGTGTGCATGACAATGTTTTGGCAAGGATGGAGCAAAAGAAAATTCCCGAGGAAAAAAGCCAGCAGACAGCGGAATTATTCAAGGTTTTGGGCGATAATACCCGGGTGAAAATTTTGTATTATCTGCTGCAGGCGGAGCTTTGCGTCTGCGATTTGACGGTGCTGGTGGGCAGCAGCCAGTCGGCGGTTTCCCATCAGCTGCGGGTTTTGCGCAATCTGCGGATTGTGCAGGGCCGTAAGGACGGCAAACAGGTTTTTTACAGTATTTGCAACGACCATGTGCGGCAATTATTGTGGGAAGCCTTGGCATTATAAAAAAAGCGGATTGCAGGGATAGCCGTTCTTGTATTGGTTTTCACAATAAAAAAATATTGCGAAAAACCTATAAAACAGTATAAAATAAAGATAGGCAAATGGTTGCCTGTATGATTCATTAAATTATGGGGAGTCTGCAAGCGGGCAGGTTTTAGAATGATCTGAAAGTTGTTTCGCTTCCCCGACGGGTTTTTTCTGCGGTTAGCAGCTGTGGCAGTGCTGCCGCCGGAACCGGAGGCAGAGGACTCATTTAAATTTATGTAATGGTTTCATTAATTTTTATTTCGTTGAGGTGAATAAAATGGAAAAACACAAAGAATTAGAAAACAAAGGCATGAGCAGACGTCGTTTTCTAAGTGTTATGGCAGGAGCCGGCGTTGTCGGCGCTGCAGCAACCATGACCGGTTGTTCGCCTGTCAGTGATCCAAGCGGTACCGGCTGGCTGCCCAATCAGTACCGAAATGCAAGCGCAATGCCTGCACAGGTAAAAGGCCGTGTTCCTCTGGATCCAGACAACGTATCTCTGGTGCGGAACGATGAAAAATGTATTCTGTGCGGTCAGTGTATCGAAGCCTGCGAAAAGGTGCAGAGCGTGTTCGGTTATTATGAACTGCCAGTGCATGACGACTTTATCTGCGTACACTGCGGTCAGTGTTCTCTGTGGTGTCCAACTGGCGCCATTGCGGAACGCAGCGTGATTGAAGATGTATGGAACGCCATTCAGGATCCTGAAACAAAGGTAATCGTGCAAACTTCTCCGGCAACTCGTGTCGGAATCGGTGAAGAGTTTGGCATGGGCGCCGGCGCCTGGGCAGAAGGCCAGATGGTAACTGCTCTGCGTAAACTGGGATTTGATGTCGTTGTAGATACCAACTTCAGCGCCGACTTAACCATCATGGAAGAAGGCTCTGAACTGGTAGAACGTGTAACCAAGGGCGGCGTGCTGCCACAGTTAACCTCCTGCTGTCCTGGCTGGGTAAAATTCGTGGAATACTATTATCCAGAATTAATTCCCAATCTGTCTTCGGCCCGTTCTCCAATGATGATGCACGGTTCTACGCTGAAGACCTACAATGCTGATAAACTGGACATTCCTTACAAAAACATTGTCAATGTTGCGATTATGCCTTGTCTGGCCAAAAAATTTGAAATCAGCCGTCATCAGTTCCACGGGTTAGAAGGCGGTGCCGGTCAGTATTACAATGACCCGGATGTAGCCGATATGGACTATGTGCTAAGTGTGCGGGAACTGGCCAACATGATTCGCAAATATTTGCCGGGTGAAGATTTTGCCAGCTTTGAAGAAGGGCAGTACGACCAGATTGGTTCTACCGCAGGTCTGATTTTCGGGAACTCCGGCGGCGTTATGGAAGCGGCTGTGCGTTCCGCTTATTATCTGATTACCGGCAGCAACCCTCCCGAACTGCTCTATCATCTGGAACCGGTGCGCGGCTTGGAAGGCATCAAACGGGCTTCCGTTAATATTCCGGGCGTAGGCGATGTGAAAGTGGTGGTTGCCTCCGGTTTGGCCAATGCTCGCCAGCTGTGTGAAGAAATTAAAGCCGGTAAAGCCGATTTCCACTTTCTAGAAGTTATGGCCTGTCCAGGCGGATGTATCGCCGGCGGCGGTCAGCCAAGAACGGCTGTGCCTCCTCAGGACTGGGTACGTCAAGCCAGAACCGACACCATGTATGGCCGCGACGCGGTTGGTAATATCAACGGGACTGCAGTCGGCGGCAACAGTGCCGGTCAGAATGTTGTAAAAACCGGCAGCTTGCGGTTGTGCCATGAAAATCCGCAGATTATTGATATCTATGACAATTTCCTGGAAGCGCCGCTGAGCCATTTGGCCCATGAACTGTGCCATACCAGCTATGAAGACAGATCTGAGTCCATTACCAGGAAAGAAGTTTAAGAGGGGGAGGTATGAAGAATGGCTACGACTGTAACTGATCAGAAAAGTGTTTTAGTGGATTTGACCAAATGCGTTGGCTGCGGCAGCTGTACCGTTGCCTGCAAGCTGTGGAATAACCAGAGCTTTGAAAATCCTGAAACCCATGAATTTGAAAATGCCCATGGCACAGATGTGGAGCTGGACAGCAACACCTGGACCACGGTACATCATATGAAAGTCAATAAAGACGGCCAGGAAGTATGGCGTTTTGTAAAACGGCAGTGTATGCACTGCTTAGATCCGGCTTGTTCCTCTGTATGCTTTGCCCACGCATTCCATCAGACCGAACAGGGCGCTGTACAGTATAATCCGGAATTGTGCGTAGGTTGCCGGTACTGCATGATCGCCTGTCCGTTCGATATTCCAAAATACGAATGGGAAAAGGTAATGCCTTCCGTTATGAAATGTCAGTTCTGCAGCTCTAAGCTGGCGAACGGCGAATCACCGGCTTGCGCCAGCGTATGTCCGACCAATGCGCTGACCTTTGGCAGCCGCGAAGAAATGCTGGCTAAGGCCCATGAAATTATCAACAATGACAGCCGCTATATCAACCACGTTTATGGCGAAACCGAAGTGGGCGGCACCAGCTGGCTGTATATTTCTGACGTAGACTTTGGTGAACTGGGCTTCCCGACCGATTTGCCGGAAAAATCCATTCCGACCAATGTTCACGGCTTTACCCGTTTCACACTGCCTATTTTTGCTGTAGGTGCCCTTGCCTGGACTGGCGTTAGCATTTATGCCAAACGCCGTCATGCTGTGGCTCATGAAGGCCATGCAGCGGAACACAAAACAGAAGAATAGGAAAGGGAGGTTATCGAGATGAAAAACTGGGTTTTTAAAACTCCGAAATCAAGATGGAATTTGCGAATCACACCGGTCCGCATTGGTATGCTTGTTGTTCTGGCCGTTGCATTGTTATTAATTCTGGCCAGATATTATGCAGGGCTTGGCGAATGGAGTAACTTGAATGACTCCATGCCATGGGGCGTATGGATCGGCGCTGATATGAACGTCATCGCTTTGGCTGGCGCAGGCTTTAGTACGGCCATCATCACCCATATTTTTCACGTTGAAAAATTTGAACCGGTATCCAGAAGATGCCTGCTGTTGTCCTTTATCGGCTATGTGCTGGTGCTGTTAATCTTAATCGTAGAAATTGGTCGTTGGGATAATTTCTGGAGACCATTCGTTTCTCCAGGGATTCACTCCCCTATGTTTGAAGTTTACATGTGTATCGTAGCTTACATGGTGCTGCAGGTGATCGAATTGATTGAAGTCGGGGCAGAAAAGGTTGCGCCTAAATTCAAGAAAAAAATGCAGCCAATTATGCAGATTGTGTTTATCGCTGCATGTACCGTACCTCTGGGCCATCAGGCTTCTTTAGGTTCCTTGTATCATGCTATGCCTGCCAAATTGGATCCAATCTGGGCTACCCAGATGATGCCATGGCTGTTCCTGTTGTCTGCTTTCTTCGTTGGCCCCTGCGTTGCTATCGTAGAATATATTTGGACCAACAGCCGCTACAACATGAAAATTGACACCAAAATGCTGTATGATTTGAGCAAGATTTCTGTTGTATTGATGGCAGTTTACTTTGTGCTGAAAGGCGCTGATTTGGTAAGCCGCGGTCAGTTAGGCAATGTATTCTCCTTCACGCTGTGCGGAAACATGTTTATTTTGGAAATGGTGCTGTTGTGCGTTCTGCCGATTATCATTCATTTCCTGCCATTCGGCAAAACCAAGGGCGGTTTGCTGGTGTTCGGTCTGTCCGGTATGGCCGGTCTGGTATTGACCAGATTGAACGTGGTGTTCACAGGGATGTCTGCTCACGTTGCTTCTTTAGGCGGCGGCTACTTCCCATCCTTTATGGAAATCGTGTCTACCATCGGTCTGTTCTGCCTGGCATTCCTGGCTTATCTGTGGATTACCGAAAACTTCCCGTTCTTCTTCGGTCTGCCCGGTGACGCCGCAGAAAACAAAGATGTGGAAAACGAATCGGCAAGCGGTTTCAATCAGGCAATTATGTAAGTCAACTTGTAATATGGGATTTTACAGAGGCTCTCCTGTGGGAGGGCTTCTGTTTTTTTTATCCGGAATGTTTGTGTGTATGTTTCTTTTTGTGGCCGGCGTTGGTTTTATTAGCGTTGGAACAAAATCGGAATTATGTTGTATTCTTGCCGACAGCCCTTGTTTTTTTCAGAAAAATGCTTACAATGGAGGCAGGACCGTTGCAACCGCAGCAGCCGCAAAACTGGCTGTGCCGATGGGGCGGCCACAACAGAAAGGGGAGAATGCCGATGGTAAAACAGCAGATGTCCGAGTCGCTTCCATTGGGATTGTTGTTGATGCTGGCCGGCGGTTTTTTAGACGCGTACAGCTATCTTTGCCGGGGCGAAGTATTTGCCAACGCCCAGACCGGCAACATTGTGCTGCTGGGCATCAGTCTGGCCCAATGTCAATGGGAAACAGCGCTGCAGTATTTCATTCCCATTGCAGTGTTTGCCTTGGGGATTTTGATAGCAGAAAAGCTGCGCAACAGTTGTAAAGAAAAGACCAATCTGCATTGGCGGCAAGTGATTTTGCTGCTGGAAATCCTGATTCTTACGCTGACTGTTTTTTTAGGCGCCGCCTGGAATTGGCTGGCCAACAGTATGATTTCCTTTGTCTGTGCGCTGCAGGTGGAGAGCTTTCGCAAAGTTCGCGGCAATGCCTATGCCACCACCATGTGTACCGGCAATCTGCGCAGTGCGGCGGAAGCTATGTACCGCTACGAGCACACCGGCGATGCAGGACAGCGCAGCAAAAGTCTGATGTATTATTGTTTGGTTATCGCCTTTATGGTGGGCGCGCTGTTGGGCGCAATCTGCAGCAAATGGCTGCACTACTGGGCTGTGCTGGTGGATTTGCTGCCTTTAGCCCTGTGCTTTTTGATTATGTTTCGGGAAGAAGACAATATGGAATTTTTGTTTCGTAAGAAGCCGCAAAAATAAATACGCTGCAAAACAGGAACGAAGCTGTGCCAAAAGGTGCAGGTTCGTTTTTTGTTTTTTGCCGCCTTTGTTTTATGATATATAAACTGTTTTGCATGATTATTAATCTATACTTATTTAGATTGGGAATGTAAAGGGGTTTTTGTTAAGAAACTATGAAAAAATATGCAAGAAGAAAATAAAAACGGTTGTTTTTATAAGGGGATATACATTCTAAAAATGTATAATAATTTGCAGGGGTTTACAGAATGTGAAATAAAAATACCTGACAAATCGCTGTAGCAGAGAACACCCCGCTGTGTAACATCAGACGATGGAACCTATTTCACAGTGTTCCTCACGCCAGAAGAAATCAAGCATTTTTGCGGCCTTATGGGTTAAAACCCTTCCGCCGCCTTCGCCAGCAGTTCGACAATCAAACTGGCCTAGCGGTCAGCGGGTATTCGCACAAAAAACCGTGCTTCATTCGCGCTTCAAACATGTTTCAAACATGCTTTATACACGCTAGTGGCAACATCCCCTACAACGTGTTTGCCGCACAGAATATAAAAAGAAACAAGGCACTTTCTACCCTTCTATGGGGTTAAACCTCTCCGCTGTCTTCGCCAAAATTCCGACTTGGGGCGGATAATTTTGCAGACTGTCCTAGTCGTGG
>CABUKW010000083.1 GCA_902492275.1 uncultured Peptococcaceae bacterium | reverse complement strand
TTTGATAGAAGCCCGGCAGAGAAATATGAAAATTTCTATTGACGGAGTCTAAAATATTATGATGGTATATAGAACTACCTAACCCATACAGCAATATCACTGCCAGCAACAATCCCACCAGCTTCTTTTTGCCCATTCTGTTTTCCTCTCAAACTTTTCACAAAAGATTTAAAATTCATCTGTATTATTTCAGATAACACACTATTATCATAACATTTATTTCCCATTTGTCAAGTAGCAGCTTTCGAATAACTGGGTAGAGAAACAAAAAACTGCTGCCCAAATTTGGGGACAGCAGCGTAAAGGCGATAACTTTTCTATATTAATTTTTGTGCATCAGGAAAGGGGAGCGCGTTGCAAATGTAAAATGGGAAAGGGATTCCCCTGTTCATCCAACGGAGAACGGTCTATCACGATAAATCCCATATGCCGATAAAATCCGGCTGCTGCTTCATTTTGTTCATTCACATCGACCTTATCACAATGCCACTGTTCCAAAGCATATTGCAATAATGCGCGGCCCAAACCGCTGCCTCGCTGTGCAGGCGTGAGGAACAACATCTCTACCTTGTCACCGCCAGCACCTACAAAACCAGCCAACGCACCACCTTGGCAGATAATGGCCAGTTGCGGCACTTCCAGCAGAGCCTGCCGCACCACCGGACGCAGCGCAACAATATCCGGCTCCTGCAAAAAATGATGGGTAGCCCGTACGGACGCCTCCCATATCTGCAATAAATCAGACAAAAGCGGCTGACGTTCTGTCACTTCTTCTATTTGCAGCATCCATATCCCACCTCTCTAAACCTTTTGTGCATCATAGGCTGCCGCCAATTTGCTATAATAAAAAAGCCCGCCATCCTACCGCAACACCAGCAGAAGATAACAGGCCAAATCAAGCACAAATCGAAATATTACCGCACGGCAATGGCTTCCATTTCCAGCAGTACATCTTTTGGCAGACGGGCAACTTCCACACAAGCCCGGGCTGGACAATGTTCTTTGAAATATTGGCTATACACCGTGTTGATGGTGCCAAAATCGTCCATATTTTTAATAAATACGCTGGTTTTCACTACATGATCTAATGTCAGGCCGGCGGCTTCCACCACAGCTTTTACATTCTCCATCACCTGACGGGCCTGGTCCTCCACCTTGTCTGATACAATGGCGCCAGTAGCTGGAACCACCGGAATCTGACCGGATACATATAACGTATCGCCGGCCATAATCGCCTGCGAATAGGGCCCGATAGCCTGCGGCGCATTGTTGGTCTGAATTACTTGTTTCATCATACATCCTCCTCAGAAATGTTTTATATTTGACAGATTAATTTGGGCGCAAAACCTAAATAATCTGCGCTTACCAGTTGAAATTGAATGCCCCAATGCTCTCCTTGCAGAGCGTTTCGAACTGCGTAACCGTGCAAGTGTCCATAAAGACACCGGGTAACGCCATACTGCTCCATCAGTTCAATAAAGGCGCTTTTCTCATGCTTGCCATTTACCGGCGGATAATGCAGCATCACAATTTTGTTGCCGACATTTGGCGGCACACTGTCCAACGACAATTTTAACCTTATTAACTCTCGCTTAAAAATTTTGGCGTCATGTTCATCCTGGAACTGCCCTTCGGGGCAAATCCAGCCGCGGGTACCGCAGATAGCCACATTGCCGAATACATAGCTGTTGTTTTGTAAAATCGAAACATCAGCAGGCAGGATTTTTTTGATTTTGCGTAAGCTATCCCACCATAAATCATGGTTGCCTTTGGAAATAATTTTTTTGCCCGGCAGCGCCGCCAAAAAGGCTAAATCAGGCTGAAAAGTTTCCAACGTCATGGACCAGGAAATATCGCCAGGCAACAGCACCACATCCTCCGCTGTTACCGCCTCCAGCCAATGCCGCCGGATTTTTTCTCCATGATGAAGCCAGATATCGCCAAAAATGCCCATGGACTTATATTCCTTGCCGTTTTCATCAAAAGAAAGATGGGGGTCTCCCAACGCAAACAGATTCATGACGGTATCACCGCCTCTCTCACCAGCCGGGCCAAAGCGTGGGTGCGCATCACATGGGTAATTTCTACGGTTACCATGCTGCCCTTTGGCGCCAAATCGCCGCCATCCTCCACGCGAATCACATAGCCGTCTAACCGGCCAATCCTTTCACCGTGTTCCTGTTCTTCCATGGTAAGCTGCAAAATTTCCCCTTTATATACAGGCAGTAAATGGCCGCAATCCTGTGGCGAACAACATTCTATACGATAGGCATCCATATGCCGCCGGCAATCACCCCGAATAAGCAGTTTTTTTCCTAACTGCCGCTCCAGTTGGGCCAGTTGTTTGCCGTTTTCCCCAATCAGCCAAGCTGCCACTGCCGGATGACACTCCACCGTCAGCAGTGGAAATTGGGCGCGTGCTGCTTCGTTTTCCAAGCCTTCCAGAATTTGCAGTCCTACCGTGGCAGCGCTGCTCACCCTTCCCCGCTCCTGACAAAAGGGGCAGGGTTGTTCCAGCAGTTCAGTTAAAGGCGCCCGCATTTTTTTGCGGGTCATCTCCACTAAGCCCAATCGTGTCATGCCCAGCACTGTCGTTTTCACTGGATCCTGGCATAGAGCTGTTTCCAGCGCGTTCAATACCTGCTGCTGTTCTGCTGGTTCCTGCATATCAATAAAATCAATTAAAATAATCCCTGACAAATTGCGCAGTCGGATTTGCCAGGCAATTTCCGCCGCCGCTTCCAAATTCATCTGTAAAATCGTGGACTGTAAATTTTGCTTTCCAGTAAATTTGCCGGTGTTCACATCAATGACGTTGAGCGCTTCGGTACGGTCAAAGACCAGATATCCGCCATTTTTCAGCCAGATTTTCCGCCTATGAATCGTACGAATGGCACCTTCCAAAGCAAATCGCTCTATCAGATTTTCTTCCCGCCAGCGGATTTTGAACCGCACCTGCCGTGACACGATTTGCTGCTGCAACTGCTCATACAAAGCAAAATCGTTGACATAGATGCCTTCCAACTCTGATTCTCGCGCGTAATCCCGAATTACCTGCGCCGCCAAATCCTGATCAACTTGAATTAAACCTGGTTTTTGCGTCTGCTGCATGCTTTGCTGCAGGTGCTGCCAACGGCCTAAAAGCCACTGAAATTCTTTTCGCAATTCTTCTTTGCTGCAGTTCTGCCCCGCCGTGCGCACAATCAAACCGCACTGCTGCCCCGCCAGCAATTCATCGGCAAGCTCCTTCAAGTTCTGCCGTTTTTCCGCCGCAATCTTTTTGGACACGGCTGCATAAGGCTTGCCCGGCACCAAAACCAAAGTATGACCAGGCAAGGAAAGCTTACAGCTCACCTTGGGTCCTTTCGCATCTACCGCTTCCTTTTTGATTTGCACCACAAGAGACTGACCGGCCTTCAACACATCGCCAATATTGGGCTTACAATCTTCCAACCCCGTTTCCAACTCTACATCTTCCAACGCCAGATAAGCATTGCGCTCCCAGCCAATATCCACAAAAGCAGCCTGCATACCCGGCAGCACCGACTCTACCACACCGCGGTAAATACTGCCGCTTACAGGACTGCCATCGCTTCGCTGCACAAAATAATCGGCCAGACGGCCATCTTCCAGCACAGCCACTTGCAGGTTTCTGCTACTATGTTGTATTACAATCTGCTGTTGTGCCATCTACGCACCTCCCCAGCCAATTTTTTGATTGCTCATATTCTTTTTTGCCTTTAAAAATCCTATACAACATCTAAAGGCGTTACCAGTCTTCCTTGTTCCCCCACCAAATACAAGCCCAGCCGGTGAATCCGCACAATACTCTGTATGGCTGGCATACCGGTAGACATTAAACCATAGGCCACCTCTTCGGGCCGGATATTGCCTTCATTGCCGCTTTGCACTAGAATTTCCAGCGTTGCATGGCAGCCTTGGGCATTAAGTGCCATTTCATACACACCAGGCCGGATATTGACCGGCTTTTTATCCTTACTGTTCTTTTTATAGCGATAGACGATAATTTCTTCCCGCTGCCAAAACTGTGCTATGGCTTCATCCAACTGCGCCTGTGACACCGGCTCTATAAATTCCAGCCATAGTTGATAACGGCCCCGTTCAATAATAGACATCAGTGACGGCACTTTGCCCTGCACCACCTTCATAGCTGTCACTGCAAAAGCTGGCGGCATGGCTCTGTCTAAAGCGGCCTGCACCTCGGCCAATGGTAATTCCTGCGTCAGCTCCATGTCCATATATTCGCCGTCGCTGGTAGTGCCTACCGCACAGGCCGAAGCAAAATTGATTTTGGGATGGGGATTAAAGCCCTGACTAAAGGCCAACGGCAGTTGCGAGCGACGAATAACCCGTTCCCAGGTATGCATCAAATCTAAATGGGATAGAAAGCGACCTTCTTTAGTCTTGCGAAACTGCATTCGTATTAACATGGAGCCATCCTCCTTTCAAATCCAACTTCACATCTAAATCCTGACAGGCACCGCAAACATGGCACTGGCCAATCCGACAGTCCGGCGTTACCTCTGCCCGCATAGCCTTCTGATGTTCGCGGATTAAATATTCCTTGCGCACACCGCAACTGATATGGTCCCATGGCAACACTTCATCATAGGGAATTTGGCGATAGGCATAAAATTCAGGATCGATACCGCACTCGGCAAAAGCCTCCATCCACCAGTCCATATAAAAGTATTCATTCCAACCATCAAATTTACAGCCTTTCTCCCAGGCACGATACAACACCTGTCCCAGGCGGCGGTCTCCTTTGGCAAAAATAGCTTCAATATAACTGAGCTGGCTGTCGTGATAGTTGTAAGTCACCCGCTTATGCTTAATTTTATCCCGCAGATACCGCTGCCGGCGGCGCAGTTCCTCACCCCGAATTTGCGGTTCAAATTGAAAGGGCGTAAAGGGCTTGGGCACAAAGCCGGACACACTGACCGTCACCTGCGGCGCCGGACCTTTGCCGCCATTTTCCCGACGAATTTCATCGCCGATTTGCAGCACTTTATAGGCTAAGGCGGCAATGCCGTCTAAATCTTCATCGGTTTCTGTCGGTAAGCCCATCATAAAATATAATTTAATTTTTCCCCAGCCGCTGCTGAAAGCGGTACGGGCCACACTTTCCAGATTGGCCTCCAGCACCCCTTTGTTGATAACATCCCGCAAACGCTGAGTTCCTGCTTCCGGCGCAAAGGTAAGGCCCGATTTTTTCCCTTTCTGCATTTCATTGGCCAAATTCATAGAAAAGTTGTCCACCCGCAAGGAGGGCAACGCCACCCCGATATTTCTAGGCGCCATTTCGGCAATTAAAGACCGCAGTAAAATATCTACGCTGGTATAATCGCTGGTGCTTAAAGACGTCAGAGACAAATCGTTGTGTCCGGTATTGCATAAAATGTTACGGGCCTGCTGCTGCAATTCTTCCACTGTTTTTTCCCGCACTGGCCGGTATAACATCCCTGCCTGACAAAACCGGCAGCCTCTGGTGCAACCCCGCTGCACTTCCAGCATGGCCCGGTCATGGATAATATCCAAATAAGGCACAATAGGCTTTTCTGGAAAATAAGCGTAGTCCATGTGCTGTAAATAGCGTTTTACAATTTTCGCCGGCGCATCAGGATGATTGGGCGTTACCGCCAACACTCGGCCTGTATCATCATAGCTGACATCATAAAAGCGGGGAATATACACGCCCGGAATTTTCACCAATTCCTCCAGCAATTCTTTTTTGCACATTTTGCCGTCATGGGCCTGCAAGTGTTTCACCCAAGCTTGATAAAAGTCCAGATTTAATTCTTCCCCTTCGCCCACCAAAATCACATCGGCAAAATCGGCCAATGGCTCTGGATTATAGGCGCAAGGGCCGCCCATAAAAATTAATGGATCCTCATCGCCGCGCTCCCACCAGCGCAAAGGAATGCCAGCTAAATCCAGCATATTTAAAATGTTGCTATAGCTCATTTCATACTGCAGCGTAAATCCCATGCCGTGAAACGCTTTCACCGGCCGATAGGATTCCAAACTGAACAGCGGAATGTTATGCTCCCGCATTAAGCCTTCCATATCAGTCCATGGCGCAAATACCCGTTCCATCAAGCAATCGGGCTGTGCGTTGGCCTGATGATATAAAATACTAAGTCCCAGATGGGACATTCCAATTTCATATACATCCGGAAAAGCGAATACCATACGCAGGACTGTACTATCCCAGTCCTTATGTACTGCATTCATCTCGTTGCCTTGATAACGCAGCGGTTTTTCCACCTTTCCCAAAAGATGGTCTTCTATCCAATCTCGCATGCTTTCAACTCCTACTTCTTACCTGTTACTCTTCTCCATATTATGCATTTATTTTACCCTAAAACAATGAGAGAAACAACCTCAAGTCTTGGCGTTTCTCAGATTTTAATCCCTGGGGATCCAGTTTGAAATAGCAGATAAAAAATATGAAAAAAGAGTCCTCTCCATTTTTCGTAAAAGAACATTGTCCAAACAACAATGGAAGACTCTGTATATCGAAATTTCCCTTTAAAGCCTATACCTTTAAAGCCTATAAATAAAAATTTTATTTTTATCAAATTAAAATATCGAAACAATTTTTTATCACAAAAATTTTATGGTAACTATGCATCAGCCAACCCTCGTTTCTGGAAACAACCATCTGCCATAGCTATTGCAATGTCCTGTTTAAACAAACGCCGGAATTTAAAACGCCAAATAAAAGAACCAAAAACCCAGAAACAATACAAACGCACCGAGTAACAACCGACTAATACGGCTGAACGCTATGTAACGCTGGCTTTGCTTGAACTGCTGCACAGCGCCTAAACAAGTACCCAATATCACAATCAAAATGCCATTGCCTAGCGCATAGCAAAACAATAATAAAATCCCCCATGGCAAATGCTCCTGACTGACTACCACTGTAAGCAGCGCCATCAGCACCGGCGCAGCACAGGGAGATGCACACAGTCCACCCAGTAAACCGGCCAGTAATGCGCCTCCATAGCCGCGGACTCTGCTCTTGCCTAACAACGCAGAAGGCGGTATCCATACATATAATTCCCAAATCTGCAAAGCCATCAGAATCATCAGTACGCCAGCCAAAAGATACCACCACCGCCCTATCCCTGATAAAGCATGACCAGCCAGAGCTGCTGCAGCGCCTAAAGCAGTGACGCTAACTGCAGTACCCAAAGCCAGAGTAACGGACAAACCAAACGCCCGCCAGCCTTTTGCTGCACCGCCGCCTACATAGCCAATCACCAAAGGCAGCATAGAAAGTGAACAGGGACTCACCGAAGTTAAAATACCAGCTATCAGCGCCAGGAACGGGGCCAAATAACTGCTCTGTTTCAGCAGCACAGCCATATTTTCCAACCAAACTGTCATCATACGGACACACCCAAATCCTGCAAAATCAATTGCATCTGCGCAGCAGTCAGCATCCCTTCATGGACGGTCAGCACATGGACTTCTTCTGCTGTATCGTCATCTTCTGTCACATAATATAAAAACGTCAGCTCCTGTTGAACTGCTTCACTGGGCAAGTACGGACTGCCATCGGCATAAAACAATATCTGCGTAGGCGTAGCTCGCACTGGCAATTGCCAAGAAGCTTCTGGACACCGGTCAAGATTGATATCAGCGACCACCGCCTGCTCGCCGTATTGCTTATGAATCTGAACCAAAACCGGCTCCATCATAACACAATAGGGACAGTTATCGGAACTGATATTGAGCAGTACCGGTTTTTCTTCTGCCAAAACCCTATCCAAATCAAATGCTGTCCATTCCAATTGGGCAATGGATACCGTTTCCTGCTTCCATACCCAAATCGTCAGCAGCATACAGCCGATTAACAATAAAATAATCGGCATTACGCCCTTTTTCTGCTGCATATGAAACCTCCTATCTCGGCACCGCCACTTGATAATTCTGTTATTTATCTTATGATTCTGCCGTTTCATCAAAAATATTACAATACTGATAGCCATGATCTCCCTCTAAAGGGCGGTCATGATTGGTTTTGCCCAATACAATATCTGCCGGAATCCCCTCAGGATAGGCCTGGCAAGTAAAGTCCTCCAGTTCTCCACCGGAAATAAAATGTTTACAGACATAGCATTTAGAAAATTGCACACCCATTTTTTCTACCTCGCTTTTTACTTTTTATACTCTGCTGCATAAAAGCTGTAATCCCGTCGCAGCTGGTAATATGCCAAGATTGCCTCTATGCATTGTACCATAAAGCACAAAAGGCTGCAAATTTTGTAAATGACCGCCGGTTTCAGGGCTGCAGCCATGGTCCGCTGTAAACAACAAACAATGTCCCGATTGCAATAGCGGTGTAAAAACGAATGCATCTACCTGCTGCAAAAACGCTTTTTTTTCCTCCCAATTTTTACGATGCCCCGCTTCATCGGCTCCATTGATATGCAAAATGACCAACGGATATAGTTCTGCCGCTTGCAGTGCTGCAGCTGCTTTTGCAGACAAATCGGTGTCCACATCTCCAGTCGCGCCATTGGGATGCAGAACTGGAAGGTGCAAGGCACGGCCAATACCCAAAGCTGTGCTGCATCCTGCCAATAAAACAGCCGGTCTGGAAAAGGCCGGTAAACTGCCTGCTCCAGCTGGCCCCCAGGGAATTAAAATCTGCTCAGCCGTACAATATTTTTTTATATAAGCTGTCAGCACTTCACTGCCTTTCGGCAACAACCCCTCTACCGGCGCGCCAAAATGCTGATGGGGCGCACAAGTCCGCAGCTGTGTCAGAATTGGCGCACCATGCTGCAGTACCAGCATCGCTTTATACCCACCTAAGCTGTAATAGCATATCCCCTGCTCCCTTGTCGGAAGCTTCAACGGCGATACCGCAAACCCCGTGCTGCAACCCCGTTTATCGAAAGTCATCCAACTGGCCCGCAGCAAAAGATCATCGGCGGCAAAGGGAATATCACAGCCTAAAGCTTCAATCCAGCCTCGACAAGCATCGGCTCCAGTATAGCCCAATAACCGCAAGATGCAGCCAACACTGTCGGCAAGCTGCCCAGACGGCGTGGTTTGCAAAAGCCCAACTGCTCCCTGCTGGCCTATTTGATTCCAGCAGGGCATCTCTTTTTGCGTCTCTGACCAGTGTTCATCCGTCATACCGTCTATGATACAAAAAATCGCTGCCATACCTTCACCTCCACGTTTTTCTTCGTTTTACGAAGCAATTTTATATTTTCAAAATATTATTGAACATATTATTGAACCTGGCATTCTTTTCATGGTATAATCAAATTGAAAGGAGAGGATGCCATGACAAATGATGAAAAGATTTTGGAGATTTTGCTGCAAATGCAATCTGACATTTCATCTTTAAAATCTGGTCAAATGAAGCTGGAACAGGATGTTGCAGATGTAAAAGCTGATGTTATTGATTTAAAATCCGGTCAAACAAAGTTGGAACAAGACGTTGCAGATGTAAAAGCTGATGTTGTTGATTTAAAATCCGGTCAGACAAAGCTGGAACAAGACGTTGCAGATGTAAAAGCTGATGTTGTTGATTTAAAATCTGGCCAAACAAAGTTGGAACAAAATGTTACGGACTTAAAATTTGATGTTACCGATTTAAAATCCGACGTTGCCACTTTAAAATTTGATGTTACAAAATTGAAATCCGGTCAGGAGCAGTTGGTCAGAAATCAGGAATTTTTATCCCAGCATATCGTTGCACTTGAAAATGAACTTATTCCTAAAGTAACTGCATTATTTGACGGCTATACACTGCGCGGCGAACAAATTGATAATCTGAAAGCCCACTTCGACGCGCGTCTTGATGACTACCAAGAAGATGTTTCCTATCTGATTTCTAAAACCGGCAAACAAGAAAAACAAATTTTATCTATGTCAAGACATGTCAAACACATTGTACCATAAACCATAAAAATTCGCTCCCGTATTGGGAGCTTTTTTTGTATTTTTCTTACAGATTGCTATCTGCTAGTCCCGTCCCAGCTTATACAGCAACGCATTGCAAACAGCAGCCGCCACATTGCTGCCCCCTTTACGCCCCTGTGCGACAATACAGGGTACCTGCTGCGCTAAGAGCCGTTCCTTTGCCGCCTCCACGTTGACAAAGCCCACCGGCGCGCCAATGATAAAAGCGGGCTGAAGCCTTCCGGCTTCTATTAAATCGCACAGGTGCAGCAATGCTGTAGGTGCGTTGCCGATAGCGAAAATGCAAGGCTGCTCTAACCGAGCGGCTTTTTCCATGCTGGCCACTGCCCTAGTGGTGCCCTGTACTTTCGCCATAGCCGCCACATCATCATCGGCCATAAAGCAATGCACTTCGCCGCCATAGCGGGCCAAAATCCGTCCATTGATGCCTGCTTTTCCCATATTGGTATCGGTCACGATATGGGCGCCTTGCTGAATGGCCTGTAACGCATGCTGCACAGCCTGCTCGGAAAAATATAAAGTATGCCGGTAGTCAAAATCGGCAGTGGTATGAATGACCCGCTTAATCACATCGGCATTGTCGCCTTCCAGCACACAGCCCATAGCAGCCAATTCTGCTGTAATGATGGCAAAGCTGCGAGCCTCAATTTCTGCTGGTTTTACAAGTTCTACTTCTCTGCTCAATATTCAATCCCCTCTCTGGCTCCAATGCCTTGCTGATATGGATGCTTCCGCAAAGTCATTTCTGTTATGTAATCAGCCTGCGCCAGCCATTTTTGCGGCGCATCACGGCCAGTCAGCACCAGTTCCAATGCTTGCGGCTTTTGCGCCAATAACGCGTCGATGAATTGCTCCGACGCTAACTGACTATGGCAAGCGGCCATAATTTCATCTAACACCAGCAAATCCCATTGGCCCCGCTCTGCTTCTATCATAGCTGTTCGCAGCAGCTGGTCGTGTTCCTGCGCCGCCTGTTGTTTTTCTGCCTGCGTCATCCTGCGCACAAACCCATAAGGTTTGCTGAGTCCTCGTACGGTAATGCCTAAGCGCCGCAACGGCTCTATTTCACCGGAACTATTGTCCTTCAAAAATTGTACAAATAATACCCGTTTTCCATGCCCTGCGGCTCGTACCGCCAGTCCTACTGCCGCAGTGGTTTTCCCTTTGCCGTTGCCAGTATAAATATGCACCAATCCGCTCATAGTCCCGCCTCCAGAATTTGATAAATCATTGATAAATCTAAATTTTCCCGCACCGCATCGGCCAGCTTATCATATTGCTGTTCCCGGTAAGCCTGCCAGGATAATCGGTTGTGCGGCTCCGGCTGTATGCCTTTTTTCTGATACAACATTTGCAAAAGCTGCTGCCGAAACCCATCACTGTCAAAAATGCCATGCAAATAAGTCCCGTACACGTTGTTCTGCCAGCAGCCATCCTGATGATCATCCAGTTGCAGAAAAGGCTGGGCGCCATCATGCAATGTGGTGTTACCCATGTGAATTTCATAACCGGTAACTGGAATACCGGCTTCCGGCTGCAAACTACATGGCAACAGTACGCCGCAGATTTGCCGGCGCTGCTTTTCCAGCTGAAACACAGTCTCCACCGGCAGCAAGCCCAAGCCGACGGTCATTCCGCCGCCTTCCAAGGCCAAAGGATCCTGTAAAGACTGCCCCAGCATCTGATACCCGCCGCAGATGCCAAAAATCAAACAGCCCCGACTGGCCTGCTGCTTGATAGCCGCTTCCAAGCCGCTTTCCCGCAGCCATAGTAAATCGGAGATGGTATTTTTGGTGCCCGGCAAAATAATCATGTCCGGTTGCTTTAGTTCTTGTACGGCAGCAATATAACGCAGCTGCACATCCGGCTCTGTTTCCAGCGCCATAAAATCGGTAAAATTAGAAATACGGGGAAACCGAATCACTACCACATCCAAAGAAGCGATTTTTTTCTGCTGCTCCAATCTAGTGCTGAGACTATCCTCCTCATCAATATCTACATAAACATAGGGCATCACACCAACCACCGGTACCTTGGCCTTTTCTTCCAGTTGCCGCAGGCCCGGTTCTAAAATGGATACGTCGCCGCGAAATTTGTTGATGATCAAACCTTTGACGATCTGCTGTTCTTCCGGTTCCAACAGCAGCAGGGTGCCTACCAGTTGGGCAAACACACCGCCCCGGTCAATATCGCCTACCAGCAGCACCGGCGCGCCAGCCCATTTGGCCATATTCATATTAACAATATCGTCCTGCTTTAAATTGATCTCTGCCGGACTTCCCGCCCCCTCCAGCACAATAATGTCATACTCCTCTGCTAAGGATTGATAAGCGTTCAGAATGTCAGGAATCAGCTTCTGTTTATAACGGAAATATTCAGCCGCTTTCATATTGCCCAATACTTTGCCATTGACAATCACCTGCGAGCCTACATCGGTCACCGGTTTGAGCAAAATGGGATTCATGCGCACATCGGGTGCAATGCCGCAGGCTTCTGCCTGCATCATTTGAGCCCGCCCCATCTCTAAGCCGTCGGCTGTAATACCCGAATTTAAAGCCATATTTTGCGATTTAAAAGGCGCCACCTTGTAGCCGTCTTGCTGAAAGACCCGACATAAGCCGGCAGTCAGCAAACTTTTTCCTACGTTAGACATAGTGCCCTGAATCATAATTGCTTTCGCCATCACACACCTCCCGCAAAACTTGCAGCAGTTCTAAATTATCCTGCCGCAATTTGACGCAAATGCGATAATCCT
>CABUKW010000082.1 GCA_902492275.1 uncultured Peptococcaceae bacterium | reverse complement strand
AAGACGATAATGGCAGCATTACTACACGTTCCGTAAAAAAGGAGCTGGAACTAACCCGCAAACCCACTCGAAGAGAAGCTGAAAAGCTTTTGGCTAAAAAACTGATGGAATTAGAAGAAACGGGAATTGCTTTTGATTCTTCCATTAAGCTGTCCAAATTTTTAGAAGAATGGCTAGAATCTCGCAAAGATGAACTGGCCGATACAACTTTAAAACAATACCAAGAAAATTTTGAACGACATGTCTATAATTCTTCCATCGGCAAATTACCGCTCAAAAAAATTAACAAAGCCGTTATGCAAAAATATGTTAACACTCTAAAAGAAAAAACCGGAGCCAGACAAGTGAAATATATCATCAGTACGCTACATGCTGCATTTAAAACAGCCATTGCTTGGGAATTAATTTCGCGTAACCCCGCCGAAAATTTATCTCTCCCCAAATACAATGCAAAGGAAAAAACTTTTTGGACGGTTGAACAGTTAAAATACTACATGGATAACTGCAAAAAAGATGTTTACTATATCTTGATTATTTTACTCATCACAACAGGTATGCGTCGCGGTGAAGCACTAGCCTTAGATTGGTCCGATATTGATTTTAATACGCAAGCCATTTCTATTACAAAATCTTTGACCGATGAACGGCAAATCAAAGAAACTAAAAACAAGAGCAGCATTCGAAAAATCTCTGTACCAGAATCTACTCTGGAACTTTTGAAACAGCACAGGAAAAATCAATTACAGTGGTACATGGCCCGCTGCATCCGCCCCGAAAATAATGCCGTATTCACATCGCTTGATGGTACCTACTTTTTTCCACGTAATGTACTACGTCATTTTAAAGATGAATGTAAACGGCTTAACTTACCGGAAACAAATCTTCACCAGTTACGCCATCTTCATGTGTCCATCCTGGTTTCGCAAAATGTTGATTTGGTTGATGTACAGCACCGTGTTGGCCATGCCAAACTCTCTACCACAACGGATATTTATTCCCATTTGATTCAGACAACAGAAAAAAGAACATCTGAGAAGATCGAAGATTTTATGCAAAGCCTCTGACCTATATCCCTATCATTTTTGGTGATAGGGATATCTTTTTGAGGTGTAACTTTTTTTACACCCCGTTCAAGGTGTAACTTTTGGTGTAATTTTATTAAAATCCACAAAAAAACGGCTTCTGCAAAATGCAGAAACCGCTTAACCACTATGGTGGGCGATAGAGGGCTCGAACCTCCGACCCCTTGCATGTCAAGCAAGTACTCTAACCAACTGAGCTAATCTCCCTTATTATTCAATTATTTTATCATACATCCGCCTGACCTGCAAGCTTTTTCTTTATAGCCTGCTTAATTGGCTGCAGCTTTCATACAAATTGGCCTGCTTACCGGTAAAGCTTGTTTGCAAAAAACAGCACCCAGCCACGGGGACTGCGTGCTGTTTCTGCAACAGAATGGCTCTGACAGAGTTGTCAAATTATCTAGCCGTTAATTTTATCTAATTCAAACGCATCATGCAGCGCCTGCATAGCTTTCTTTGGAATATCATCTTTTTTATCGATAATACAGGACACTTTGATTTCTGAGGTACTAATTAATTCAATGTTAATGCCATTGTCCGCCAATACGGAGAACATTTTTGCCGCTACGCCCGGAGAACTAATCATTCCTGCGCCGACGATAGAAATTTTGGCTACGTCGGTAGAAGAAACAATTTCAGACATGCCCAATTCAGCTTTCAAGGCATTCAGCACTTCTAAAGCGTTGTCGGCTTCATCCTTTGGCACAGTGAACGCAATGTCGTTCAGATTATTGCGCATAGCGCTCTGTACAATCATATCCACATTAACATTGGCATCTGCCAGAGCCTGAAACACTTTTGTTGCGGAACCTGGTTTATCCTCTAAATCAAAAATTCCGATTTTTGCTACTTTTTGGTCACAGGCTACGCCTGTCACCACAAATTCTTTTTCCAACTGATCTCTGCTTACCACAAAGGTTCCCTCCTTGGTTGTATCAAAACTTGAACGCACGCTTAATCTGACACCGTGGATTTTGGCAATCTCCACAGAACGGGGATGCAGCACTTTTGCTCCCAAGCTGGCCAACTCCAGCATTTCATCGTGGGTAATCATTGCCAGCTTCTGCGGATTGCTCACCATGCGAGGATCGGCAGTATAAACACCGTCCACATCGGTATAAATTTCGCATAAATCGGCATGAATTGCCGCTGCAACCGCTACTGCTGTAGTATCCGAACCGCCACGGCCCAAGGTGGTGATTTCACCTTCTTCTGTAATGCCCTGGAATCCGGCTACAATGATAACTTTGCCTTCATCCAGTTCTTTCCGAATTTTATCGGTTTTAATATAGTTAATTCTGGCTTTCATGTGAGCATCGGTAGTCATAATGCCCATCTGGCTTCCGGTCATGGATACGGAAGGAATGCCTAAATCATGTAAGGCCATTGCCAGCAGGGCAATAGAAATCTGTTCCCCAGTAGACAATAACACATCCATTTCTCTGGTTGGCGGCTTTTTTTCAAACCCTTTGGTCATATCAATTAATTTGTCTGTCACACCACTGGGTGCCGAAACAGTGATAATCATATCGTGTCCGGCCTTGCGGAAACTTTCAATGTGTTTGGCCACACATTTTACCCGTTCCACAGTCCCTACAGAGGTTCCGCCATATTTTTGTACAATCAGTGCCATCTTTTTCTCTCCTATTCTTCCATCAACGCTGCACCTTCGTTAACCGGATGCAGTGCCATGATTTTTGCAGTAACGCCTTTTTGCGCCAACAGAGCCAAAAGCGGTGAAAAGTCCTTTTCACCGTCGCTGACCAGCAAAATAGTAGGTCCCGCCCCACTGATGGTTACATTTAACGCGCCCAGCGCCTTCGCTTGGGGAATTAATTCTTCCATACCGGTAATCAGAGACATCCGGTAAGGCTGATGCAGCTTATCTTCCATGGCCAACGCTAGCTGCGTCAAATCGCCCGTATGCAGCGCCTCTACCAATAACGCCATACGACCAATATTGAAAACGGCATCCTGCCTAGAAATCTGCTTGGGTAGCACTTCCCTCGCCCGTTGAGTGGACAACGGATAATCGGGAATTATCACCGTGCAATGCAGATTTTTTGGCGGCGTAATTTTGCGGTAAAATACCTGACCAGCATCGTCCAAACCGCTGATGACCACACCTCCCAATAAAGCCGGCGCAATATTATCAGGATGGCCCTCAAACTGCAACGCAATATTGAGCAGTTCCTTATCGCTGAGCGGATTACCCAAAACCTCGTTGGCCACCTTCACACCGCCGATTAAGGCAGCGGAGCTGCTGCCTAACCCCCGGGAATAAGGTATATTATTTTCAAAATGCATCCGAATACCTGCTACCGGCTTATGCAGATACTGAAATACCGCAGCATAGGCTTTATAAATCAAATTTTCCTTACTCAAATCAATACTGCCCGCCGCACCAGCAGAGGTCAATTCACAAGCATTCTCCTTGCCTGATGGCTCAAATTCAATATAATTATAAATATCAAAGGCCATGCCAATGCAATCAAAGCCCGGTCCCATATTGGCTGTTGTAGCCGGGATCCGCATTTGTTTCACGTTAAACCAGCCCCTTTCAGCTTATGCAGAATAGACTCGAATGATTGCAGAAATTTCTTTTAAGATTGGCATCTGCTTCAAGGCTTCCACCGCATTGCGGAAATCTTTTTCCAGAACGTTTTCGGTAATCAGCACCATTTCCGCTTCTTCCCCCTGCACATTCTTCTGCACAAACTGGGCGATACTCACATTGCTCTTGCCGAAAGCGTTGGCAATATTGGCCAGCACACCGGGACGATTTTGCGCCTGCATGCGGATAAAATAGCTGCTACTGCATTCATCAATCGTCTTAATAGGAATTTCCTTGTAGCAAGTACAGCGAATACGGCCCTTGCAATTGAACTGAATATTGCGGGCAATATCCATCACGTCACCTACCACAGCACTGGCAGTCGGCATTTCACCGGCACCGCGACCATAGAACATGACATCGTCCACAGCGTCGCCGTGTACAAACACTGCGTTGAACGAATCATTTACCGTAGCCAACGGATGGCCGCTCGGAATGAGCATCGGATGTACCCGCACTTCAATGCCATCGTTTTCATTATGACGGGCCACGCCCAACAGTTTAATGGTATAGCCCATTTCCGTAGCATAAGCGATATCTTCCGCAGTCAGTTTGGTGATACCTTCAACATAGACATCATTTAAAACAACCCGGGAATTAAAAGCAATCGAAGCCATAATGGCCACCTTACGGGCGGCATCCAAGCCTTCGATATCGGCGGTAGGATCAGCTTCCGCATAACCTAACTCGGTAGCTTTGTCCAATGCTTCCTGGAAAGTCATACCTTCTAATGTCATTTTGGTCAAAATATAATTGGTTGTCCCATTGACAATCCCCATCACTTCACTGATATTGTTGGCAGCCAAACACTGCTTCAACGGACGGATAATAGGAATGGCACCAGCCACAGCCGCTTCAAACAGAAAATCACAGTTGTTGGCCGCAGCGGTATCCAACAATTCTTTGCCATGTACCGCTACCAAATCTTTATTGGCAGTTACGACACTCTTGCCGCTGTTTAAGGCAGCTAGAATACACTTTTTAGCAAAATCAATGCCGCCCATTACTTCAACAACAATTTCAATTTCTTCGTCATTGACAATATCTTCATAATTTCCTACTACTTCAATGCCTTCCCGCACCCTTGCTTTCACGGAAGGAATTTCATCAGCCCGCACCAGAATTTTTTTGATTTCCATACGAGTTCCGATTTTATGAGGAAATTCCGCTTTTTGATTTTCAATTACCTTATAGACCCCAGTACCAACCGTACCTAAGCCCATCAAACCGACCTTCAAAATCTTTTCTTCCAACTGCTCTCTCCTCCTTCAGCTTTGTCCACCTACAATTTCCACATGCAACACGCCGCTCAACTGTTGAATAATCTCCAATACAGTTTCCAAATCTTGCTCCATCTGCGCCGTTTCAAAAGCAATGGTGGCAATAGCCACATTCTGAATGGGAATTCCCTGATTAATAGTCAGAATATTGCAATTGGCACGGGCAATAGTATTGATACAATTGGATAAAATCCCCGCTTTATTGTCCATGGAAATTTGTAAGGTCATAATTTTAGCTTTTGTTGCTTCATAAAACGGAAATACACCATCCCGATACTTATAAAAAGCGCTGCGGCTCAGCCCAACTTCTTCGACGGCATCATTAACGGTCATGTCCTTATACTTGGCCAACAGCTCTTTGATTCTTGCCGTTTTTAAAATAGCCTCCGGCAAAATCCCTTCGTCTACGATGTAGAACTTCCCCTTTTCTTTGTTTGTTTCAGGCATTTTTTGTTCTCTCCTGGTGGATAAATTTCCTTGCATGCAAGACATTATATGCTTAAATTACCACTTTGTCAATGAGAAATACACCACAGAAAGACATTTTTGCAAAAGTTCCCGGAAAATACTCTATCATGTCCATTTTTGACAAAATAGCGCTAGGATATAGCCGCACAAATTACGAAAAGAACCTGCCGTTTGCCGATGTCTCGGCAAATTTCAACTTGACAGCATCATTTTCTAATAGTATGATTTTCACAGAGTTAGATAAATATTTTTCAAAGAATCCCCATAAAATCATTCCTATCATAAAAAAGTTTCATATTTCAAAACCTCCAGAATAACTTTCCATTTGGAAGGATTTTTCGGTAAGAAAGGACCAACATAGATGAACCAGACTCAACAAGAACAAATCAGAATTGTACAGGAAACGGTAGCCGGTAAGGAAATCACCTTTGCCCATGTCATGGGCAGCCCGGCTCCCATTATTTATCAAAAACTAGGCTTAAACCCACAAGTAGATTATCAGTCCTCTGCAATCGGCATTATGAATATGACACCGCCCGAATCGGCAGTCATTGCGTCCGATATTGCGGTAAAAAGCGGCAACGTCTACCTAGGCTTTGCAGACCGGTTTACAGGAACCCTCATCATCACCGGCGATATTTCTGAAGTGACTTCAGCGCTAACAGAAATTGTCAATTATTTTCGTGATTCCCTCGGCTATGTAGTCTGCAACATCACCAAACGATAGGAAGTGCGGCCATGGCTCGGATTACAAAAGAGGAATTGCTCAAAAAGCTATTCCATGACGATTATGAACAGCTAAAATCAAAGGAACTGCGTATGACCCGTTTAAGGGTACCTGGCAAAGAAGTCTGTTTGGCTCATATTCTCAGCCCGTCTCAAGCCTGTATTTATCAAAATTTAGGGCTGCATATCGGCGTCCACGAAGGCGAGGATCACACAGGAGAATCCATTGGTCTCATTCGCGTAACACCTTGGGAGGCCGTTGTGGTGGCCGCAGATGTAGCCATTAAAAGTGCTGATATCCAAATCGGCTTTATGGACCGGTTCTGCGGATCTCTCATCATTACCGGCGGCTTGGCGCAGGTACAGACCGCCGTAGAAGCGGTGGTTCAGTTTTTTGGAGAAACACTGAACTTTCCAACCTGCCCAATCCAAAAAAGCTAACAAGACAAAGGAACAATACACATGAAAAAATTATTTTTAATGGGTAGAAGCGAAGCTGGAAAAACCTCCTTGACACAGGCTCTCAAGGGCGAGGAGCTACACTACGAAAAGACCCAATACGTCAATACCAGCTCTGATACCATCGACTCCCCTGGCGAATATGCCGAATCCAAGCATTTCAGTATAGGGCTGGCTTGTTTTTCCTTTGAAGCCGATGTGATTGCCATCGTCCAAGCAGCCGACGAACCCTTTAACCTATTCAGCCCCAGCTGCCGCTCTTTTATTCAACGTCCACTCATCGGCATCATTACCAAAATCGATTCGCCTTATGCCAATATTCCCATGGTGAAGCAATGGTTGGTCAACGCTGGCTGTGAACGCATTTTTCTGGTCAACAATGCTACCCGAGAAGGCATCGGCGAACTGCTGGAATATCTGCGGGAGGATCTGCCATCCCTTACCTTAGAGCAAGCTAAACACAAACAGAGCTTGGGAATCAACGATTGGCAACCGCTACCGGAAGACTTGCAATAGCCCAGCCACCCTATGCAGAAAATCCACGACCCATTTGCCCTGCTTCTAGGACAAAGCCGTGTCCCAAATTCCGCTGCAAGCTCAACAAATAAAATTGCTTCTACAAACAACCCGCCTCATATTTCAGGAACAGGCGGGTTTCCTTTTTATGCACAACCCTTTTTCTGCTCCACACAATTCTTCCATTGATTTTTCATTGCGCCAACAATACCGCATCGTCATAACAGTACCTTCTCCACAATAGTTTCAACCATTTTCAAATCGCTGCACCCACTGTATCACACCTGCATCTAACCAGTCCAATCACAACACCTTTAAGTTTTTCTCTTTTTCAGATATATCTATCTTCTCACGCTTTTCGCCATGCAATCCTTCCACATAAAAATGCATGCTTCTCTCCATTCAGAAAAGCATGCAATCATCACACAAAACTTAAATAATAATACAGATCAACCCGCCACTGCCGTCGTTGGTAATACGGCGTACAGCCTCCTGCAATTTGTGCTGCACATTTTCCGGCATTTTCTGCAGCTTGCCTTCCATGTTTTCCCGCACCAAATCATGCAGTGACTTGCCGAAAATATCATATTCCCACATAGCTAACGGATTTTGCTCAAATTTTTCGCTCATATAGCGCACCAAATCCTCGCACTGCTTTTCCGAGCCCATCAACGGCGTAATCTCGGTGGTCACATCGGAACGGATGATATGCAGCGTGGGTGCACTGGCTTTTAGCCGCACACAGAAGCTGCCCCCCTTCTTCATCAGCTCCGGCTCTTCCAGCACCATGTCCTCCATGGTGGGCGTTACCATACCATAGCCTTTTTCGTGTACGTCCTCCAAAGCCCGTTCCAGCTTATCATACTCTTTTTTTGCAAAGGCAAATTCTTTGGTGTTCTTCAAAATATCATGCAACCCTGCTACGTCCACACCGCTGACCTCTTTATAAACCCGATAAAATAAATCGTCCTCAGCAGCCATCTCAATACTGGCTACACCGGTGGCCAAATCCATATGGTCCAGCACGATATCCTTCACAAAATCATAGGCAGACAGACACTGAATGGACTGGTCAATATCCCGCAGCCGTTTTACCTCGCTGATGGCGCTATGCACTGCGTCCTCAAATTTAGCACGCAGCCAATGATCGCAGTCCAAATCCTCAATCCATTGGGGCAGACCGATGTTTACTTCTGATACAGGAAATTCAAATAAAATTTCCTCCAGAATATTCATGATACCTTCTTCATCCAATCCAGCCACATTGGTAGGCAGCACCGGCACCTGATATTCTTCCTCCAGTTGAGCTGCCAACTGCAATGTTTCTTCCTCTTCTGGATGGCGACTATTCAGCACTACAATAAAAGGTTTGTTCAATTCAGTCATTTCCGCTACCACGCGCTGCTCGGCTTCCACGTAAGCTTCGCGGGGCAAATCGGTGATACTGCCGTCGGTAGTGACTAAAATGCCCATAGTGGAATGGTCGGTAATTACCTTTTTCGTACCAATCTCTGCTGCTTCCTCAAAAGGAATGGGATGGTCATACCAAGGCGTGCGCACCATGCGGGGACCGTCCGACTCCATAAAGCCCAAAGCGCCGTCGATGGCATAGCCCACGCAATCCACCAGCCGCACCTTGGCCTTCACGCCGTCTTTCACCTCAATGAGAATGGCGTCATCGGGCACAAACTTCAGTTCGGTGGTCATAATGGTCTTGCCGGCCCCACTTTGCGGCAGCGAATCGGTGGTGCGGGCCCGATCGTAATCGTCGGTGATACGGGGCAGCACCACCAAATCCATAAACTTTTTGATAAAGGTGGACTTTCCTGTCCGTACCGGCCCTACTGCTGAAATATAAATATTGCCGCCAGTCCGACTGGAAATATCCTCAAAAATATTCACATCTTCCATGCAACATCCCTCCATAACTCTACGCTTGTTTTATCTATATGCCAGTCCGCGCCAGATAGAACAACGGCGAAAAAATAATCCCTTTCTGCGCTGACACCTGATTCCGCAAGTGGCAAAAAAGATTGTGACAGACGCTTAGGTATGCTATAATTGAAATCATATTAGGATTTTTTAAAAGAATGGAAGAACTAAATTTGAAAGGAGCTGCAAACGATGAAAAAGAAACGCACGTTGAAACTCTTATTACTTTTTGTTCTAGCTGGACTACTATGTTGGGGTCTTTTTCATTATATGGATAGGCTGCAGGACCAAAAAGCGCTTCACCAGTGGACCAGTTCCCTTTCAGAGGACGATATCTTTGTGGCCGAAGCATCCCTTCGGCAAAATCAGACAATAGAGCAGCTCTCCTTGTCACCGGAACAGCTGCAGGAATTGCTTTCGATCTTGAATCAGGTTCCATTGCAAAGTATCACCGACAGCTCCGGCAATTCTGGTGATTCCCAGCACTATATCTGCCTGTCGCTCTACCTGAAAAATGATGGTACAGATGCCGCTAATATTTACGACAATCAGTATCTCCTGCTATACGATTACGATACCCATGCAATTTGTCTCAACACCACCAGAGAAAACGCTGCTCTTTACGGTAACCGTAATTGGCGAATTGAAGATCCCAGTCTGATCGCATTTTTCTCTGAATTATTTCCATAATACGAGTCATTTCAAAAAGCTTCTTCGTTTGATGATTTGAGACAGGGTTCTTCACAGATTTGAGCGTAGCGGTCGGTCTACTCTATGTTTTAATCGATTTCTTTTCTCTGAATAGCAGTCCAAGACTTAAAAACATTGTGGCAGAATGTTGTCCGTGCTATCATGCGAGTATTATTTTAAATATTCACAAAGGAGTGATTTTTGATGAATATGGAAACACAATTTAATCTTATCGCAGAACAATATGACCAAAACCGAAGAAAGTTTATTCCTTGTTTTGACGATTATTACCAAAGCACAACCAAACTGATTGCCGCCAATCTGGCAAAGCCGACACGGATTTTGGATTTAGGCGCTGGAACCGGATTGCTGTCCTATTTTTGGTATCAACAATTTCCTACCTCCGAATATGTACTTGTCGATATTGCCGAGGAAATGCTGAATATAGCTCGTAAACGCTTTGCTGAACTTGATAACGTCTCCTGTCAAATTTTAGATTACGCACAAGAGCTTCCGGCAGCCGAATTTGATGCAATCATCTCGGCCCTTTCCATTCATCATTTAGAGGACGCCCAGAAGCAAGACCTATTTGCCCGTATCTATCGCAAGCTGCCCAGCGGCGGTATTTTTGTCAACTACGACCAATTCTGCGCCGGACCAGCAAAACTGAATGCCTGGTATGACGCTTATTGGCAAAGACAATTGGCAGACAGCGGATTAACAGCCAACGACATAGCGCTATGGCAGGAACGCAAAAAGCTGGACAAAGAATGTTTCGTGGAAGCTGAAATCGAGATGCTCCGCAACTGTAAGTTTGAAACAGTTCAGTGCATCTACTCCTATCATAAATTCTCTGTGCTCATCGCTGTCAAATAATTTGACAAACTATACAGGAATTGATTTGTTGTTAAAAAATCAGATCGTTTCATTAAAGAATTAAGGAAAGGAAGTAACCTATGAAAGGTATCAAATTTATGTTGCTCGGATTGGCCATCATGCTTATAACGATTATACTTCATTTATTTATTGAAACAGGTTTCTTCACGGATTTGATAGCACTGGTCGGCCTACTCTATGTTTTAATCGGCTTCTTCTTTTCTGAATAGAAGTCTAAGACTTATTTTGTTTGACGGGATTATCGCCCTGAAATATTAACACAGAAAAATTGCCGCAGAGCAAAGTTGTTTGGAAATGGCGACACAAGGTATCCATATCGGTATGGGAGCCAGCCATTTTTTGCAACACAGCTATACGGCAATTTTATTTGTTTGCCTCAAAACAAGGTGCCCAGCGTTAAAAACAACACCGTCACCGCCAAAATGATCACGACTAACCCGACCACGTAGCGCAGCCAGCGGTCATAGGGAATATGGGCCACTGCCAAACCGCCCATCACCACCGCGCTGGTCGGCGTCAGCAGATTGACCAGCCCAGAGGCCGACTGAAAAGCAGTCACAATCAGAGCGCTGCTGATATTGGTGAATTCGCCCAAGGGCACCATGATGGGAATCGACAAGGTTGCCAGCCCAGAACTGGACGGAATCAAAAAAGACAGCGGCAGGTACAGCAGATAGGTCAAAATGATAAACAATACCGAATGGGCCCCGGCCAAAGCCTGCTCACCCCAGTTCAGAATGGTATCGGTGATAAACCCTGAATTCATAATCACGGTAATGCCACGGGAGATGGCAATGATAAAGGCCACACCCAGCAGTTCGGACGCGCCCTGCACAAAGCCCTCAATCAACTCCTGCTCCTTCATGCCTACCGCCAATCCGGTGACAATTCCTGCCGCCAGAAATAAGCCGGAAAGCTCGGTGAAATACCAGCCCAGCGTAGGCAGGAACGTGATGCCTAACTCGTCAAAGGGAATAACCGAATAAATCATCAGCACAAAGGTCAACGCAAACAGCGTTAAAGCCAGCTTCCGTTTGCCGGTCAACTCCATGCCAGCCTGGTCATCCCAGTTGATTGCAAACCGCTTTTGGTTTTCCTCGTATTGGCTGGCTACCAGCGAAGCCCGCGGATTGGCCTGCACCTTAGCGGCATAGCGCATTACATAGGTGATGGCGATGGCTTCCAGCACGATCAGCATTGTCAGCCGCAAAAACAAGCCGTCTCCCAAGGATATTCCCGCAAAACCGGAGGCAATCCCTGTAGCAAATGGATTGACCGTAGAACACAAGGTACCCACTCCGGCGCCCAGCATAATCACCGAGACTGCGGTAATGGAATCATAGCCCGCTGCGATGAAGACCGGCAGCAGTAGCGGATAAAAGGCCATGGTTTCTTCCCACATGCCAAAGCTGGTGCCGCCCAGACCAAATAAAATCATCAAAATGGGAATCATATATTTTTCTTTGCCGTTCAGCAAGCGAATGACATTGGCAATACCGGCATTGATAGCCCCAGTTTTCATGACCACACCCAGAAATCCGCCTACCATCAGAATAAACAAGGCAATCTCAACAGCCTCATAAAAACCGTGGAAGGAGGCCAGCACCACATCAAAAATATTCTGCGCATTGCTCTCTACCGCATGATAGGTGCCGGCAATAGGCTGGGCCACATCGCCATTTTGCGTGTATTCATACTGACCGGCTGGAATAACCCAGGTCAGCACCATCATCACCAGAATAATGGAAAACAGGATGGTGTAGGCGCTGGGCATCCGGAAGGTTCTGCTTTTCATGGCCTCACCCCACAATCACGGTGCCGGTACGGCCTGCCAGCGCATCTTCCGCTTTATAAAGCGAGGTTATAATGGCTTTGCGGCCCGGCTTGGAAGCGGCAAACCGGATAGCCGCCTGCATCTTAGGCAGCATACTGCCCGGTGCAAAATGCCCTTCTTTGACATATTGCTCCGCTTCCTGGATGGTGATTTGGCCCAACGCTTTTTGATCCGGCTTGTTGAAATTGAGACAAACCTGTTCTACCTCTGTTAAAATCATCAAAATATCGGCCGCCATCCCTTCGGCCAACCGCTCAGCGGCCAAATCCTTATC
>CABUKW010000081.1 GCA_902492275.1 uncultured Peptococcaceae bacterium | reverse complement strand
TTCTCTTATGGCTGGGGGCTGACCGTGTTGGTCATGCTGAGCGGCGTTGTGACTGCCGTTCCCTTATTGCTGTATGGTACGGCGGTAAAATGGATTCCCTTCTCCACGGTAGGCTTTTTTCAGTATATTTCTCCCACCATCAGCCTGCTTTTAGGCATCGTATTGTATCAGGAAGCCTTTACCACAGAGGATTTCATGGTCTTTATTTTTATTTGGATGGGTTTGTTGCTCTATTTGGGAACAAGTCTGTATCATATGTGGAGCAGTTATCAGCAAAAACTGTTACAGCACAAGTGATTGGCAGGAAAATCACGAAAATTTTTTTATTTCAGGCTAAACAAGCGCGCCGAATAATGCTATAATAAAAGAACGATTATCAATTTAGGAGGATATGCCAGTGAATGAGCAGATGCTGAAAGAACAGGCAAGAGAAATCAGAAAAGACATTGTTACCATGATTGGCCAGGCCAAGTCAGGTCATCCGGGCGGTTCGTTGTCCGCTGCTGAAATTGTAACCTATCTTTATTTTGAAGAAATGAATGTGGACCCAGCAAATCCAGGCTGGGAAGACCGAGATCGTTTTGTATTGTCGAAAGGGCATGCAGCGCCAGTGCTGTATGCAGCTTTGGCCCGCAAAGGCTTTTTCCCTGTGGAAGAACTGTCCACACTGCGGAAAATTGGCTCTCATTTACAGGGCCATCCCGATATGCGAAAAGTGCCGGGCGTAGATTTATCCACCGGTTCTTTAGGCACCGGCTTTTCGGCTGCTACAGGCATTGCTATGGCTTGCAAGCTGGACAAGAAAGAAAACTATGTTTATACCTTGTTAGGAGATGGCGAGTTACAGGAAGGTCAGGTGTGGGAAGCAGCCATGTCTGCCGCCCATTATAAGCTGGACAATCTGATCGCCTTTGTCGATAACAACGGACTGCAGATTGACGGTAATATTGATGATGTATTGTCGCCCAATCCTATTGACGCCAAATTTGCCGCTTTTGGCTGGCATGTGCTGACCATCGACGGCCATGATTTCCAGCAGATTGCTGCTGCTGTAGCGGCTGCCAAGGCAGAAAAAGGCCGTCCGACAATGATTGTGGCCAAAACAGTAAAAGGCAAGGGCGTATCTTATATGGAAAACCAGGCTGGATGGCATGGCAGCGCGCCTAGCGAAGAACAGGTAACTGCGGCCTTAGCCGAATTGAACTAGAGGAGGAACAGAAACATGGCGAATATTGCAACGAGAGATGCTTACGGTCAGGCGCTGGCCGAGCTGGGCGCAATCAATGACAAGGTTGTCGTATTGGACGCCGACTTGTCCAAATCTACCAAAACCAACGATTTCAAAAAGGTATTTCCAGAACGGTTTTTTAATATTGGGATTGCTGAGCAAAACCTGTTAGGTACAGCAGCTGGCTTTGCCGCTGCCGGAAAAATTCCTTTTGCCAGCAGCTTTGCGGTGTTTGCCGTAGGCCGTGCCTATGACCAAATCCGCAATTCCATTGCTTATCCAAAGCTGAATGTAAAAATTGCCGCTACCCATGCAGGCTTAACAGTAGGGGAGGACGGCGGTTCTCATCAGATGCTGGAAGACATTGCGCTGATGCGGGCGCTGCCTAATATGACTGTATTGGTACCTGCCGACGGGGAAGAAACCAAACAGGCTGTGATGGCTGCGGCTGCCTATGAAGGCCCTGTGTATATCCGTTTGGGCCGTCCCAAAGTGCCAGTATTGTTTGACGCCGATTATCAATTTGAAATCGGCAAAGGCGTTGTGCTGCAGGATGGCAGCGATGTAACGCTGGTGGCTACCGGTATTATGGTCAGCAAAGCGGTAGAAGCAGCCGAAAAATTAGCGGCCGAAGGTATCTCCGCGGCGGTTGTCAACATCAGCACCATCAAACCGCTGGATAATGCGTTAATCGTGCAGATGGCGCAGAAAACCGGCGCTATGGTAACCTGCGAAGAACACAACATTTACGGCGGCTTGGGCAGCGCAGTGGCAGAAGTGCTGGTAGAACATTGTCCGGTGCCGATGGTTCGCGTTGGCGTGGCAGATAAATTTGGCGAATCGGGCTTACCGGATCAGCTATTAGAAAAGCATGGCTTGACCGCCAACAATATTGCTGCCAAAGCGAAAGAAGTAATCGGCAGAAAATAACGGTCTGCAAGCTATAGGAAAAAAGCATGGGCTGTCGAAGGCGCAGCTATCATCAAAAATAATGTTTCCCGTACGGCATAGTCAGTTTTTTGGCTATGCCGTTTTTGCTTTTGCTGGAAAGTCGTATGGGAAAAGCTATTTCCACGCTCCTAGCATTATGGTAGAATGAAAGAGAAAATAATTAAGCGAAATCTGTGGAGGATACAATGGCAAAAGAAGTGAATCCAAAGGATACAAAACGAGCGGAAGCCTATGCGCTTTGGATGAAAGCGCCCAATCCAATGGTTACATTTTTTAAAACCTTGGATGTGACCAATTTAGTGAAGGTCAGCAGAAAAAAGTCGTATAAATTCAATATGCTGATGGATTATTGCATTGGAAAAGCCGCTGTGCAGATAAAGGAGTTTTATGTACTGCCAGTGGCAGAAAAGCTGATGCAATATGACACCATTGCTGTGAATACGATTGTAAAAAATAAAGACGGCGAGGTCAGCTCCTGTGACATTCTGTTCCGTGACGATTTAGAACTGTTCAATCGGGACTATCTGAACTATACAGCGCAGGTGGCGGAACGCTGCGAGAACAGAGATTTGACAGACAGTATGGTGATTGGCACATCGGCCATTATCGATACAGAGCTTGACGGCGCTGTAGGGATGAACAGCGGCATTTTTAATAATCCCTTTATGATTTGGGGCCGATACAAAAAGCGATTTTTCAGATATTATCTACCGATTTCTTTTCAATTTCATCACACCCAAATGGACGGCGCCCATGCAGGCAGGTTTTTGGAAAAGCTGCAGAATGAAATAGATAGATTCAAATAGATTGCTTGGCATTTATCAAGAAGCAATGAGAAACTGTCGATAGAGAAAGGTTGTAAACACTGCCTGCAAGAGAGCGTACTGTAAAACAAAAAAGCTAAAAATCTTGTGCTGCAGGTTTGCAAAGCGGATGTGTATGGGCAGGGCAAGGAAATTGTATGAACAGAAATAATTTTGTCTAAAACCCATTGAGGGGCAGGAACATTTGGATTCCTGTCTCTTTTTTATGAAAACGGAGAAAAATTGTTGCGAAGGGATTGACAAAGCATCAGAATGTGTTGTCATTATATCGTAAGTAGTAAGTGATAAGTAATAACCGATAAGTGACAAGGAGGAGAACAGCATGAAGGATTTATCTATTACACAGGAATATATGATTTGCACAGTAAATGGAAAGGGCGTTTTGCCGGGGCACAATCAAAAGGCGGTTGCGGGTTTGGTTGTTAGTGGGCTGCTGGAACTGCAGCTGGCCAAATGCATTTCCTTGGACAATAAAAAGGTTTGCGTTTGCGCTGCCTTGCCGGACAGTATGACATATCTAAAACCCCTTTATGATATCATAAATCGGGGAAAGCCTATGAAAGCGGAAAAAGTGGTAGAAACCTATACGATTGCTTTCACTAACAAAAAACTGTATGAGCTTGTAGATGCCATAATGGAAAGCTTAAAAGAAGCTGATCTTGTAGAGCCTGTTAAGACAGGACTTCTAAGTAATAAAGACAGCTATGTGCCGAAGAAAGCTGTTGTTACAGGAATTATTGAAAAAATCCGCGCGGAATTATTGGAGGATGGTGAAATATCGGAGGATGTTGTCGCATTGACGGCGCTTATGGATAAAGCAGGAAATTTGAAGGATTATTTTTCTAAGTATGAGCAGAAAGAATTAAAAAATAAAATAGAAGCAATTAAAAAGAGTGAGGCGGGAACTCTTGTAAAAGAGATGGTTCAGCATGTTGAGGCATTGGAGATGGCTGCAATCATACCTGTCATGTTTTCTAATAGTTAATGGAGCTGATTGCGATGTCAAGACAACGAAGTATGGAGGTAATAGAGAATTCTGAATATGTAACGATTGGTGAGTTGGTCAGACTGACAAATATGCGATATAGTACGTTAAAGCATTATACAGAAGAAGGAATGCTTCCATTTGAGCAGGCCGAGGAAAACTTAACAAGACGCTATAAGCGTGAGCAAAGCATAGCGCAAATTCAAAAAATTAAAAGCCTGCGGCAGGAAGGAAAATCGATACCAGAGATTAAAGAACTCTTGAAATAATCAACTCATTTTGCGAAGAATTAGCATGGGCTTGGCGCTGAAGCGGTAGATGCAATTTGCTTTGCGGTATAGTGCCGACAAATTTGAGATTGCAAAGCGTACAACATTTTTTCAGTATAGGGACAGGCAGCGTAGCATATACAACACGTGCAGCATTCGGTATTTCTTTGATTTATGAAAGAGGATACGGTGGTTACAAAACAGCGGCGTCATAAAAAAGCACTGCAATCCGGTTGTCGGAATGCGGTGCTTTTGTTGTTTGACAATGGTTATACTCTTAGGACAACGATGCCAAAATTTGTTCCACTGCTGTGGGCAGCTCGGTTACGGCATTGGCGATAACGGTGGCGGCTTTTAGCTCGTCCTGTTCTCCGTAGCCGTAGCGGCAGCCGATAGCGGGCAGGCCAAACTGCTGGGCTACGGCCAAATCGTGAAAGCGGTCGCCGATGATGATGTGGGTGCCGGGCCGTTCCTGCGCAGCGATTTGATACAATTCTGTTTTGGCGGTCACCGGATAATCGGCGATGCAGTAAAAGGCCGAGAAAAAACGGTCCAACTGAAAGGCTAGGCGGTGGGCTTCCATATAAGGGTGGCTGCAGTTGCTGAGAAAAATTAATTGGTATCCTGCAGCTTTTAACTGGGCCAGAGCGTCCAGTGCGCCGGGGTAAAGGCGGGCGCAGCCCTGTTGGGTGAGCCGCAGCATTTCAGCGCCCACTGTTTTGCTGGCTGCTTTCCATTGGGCTTCGGTCAGATGGGGCAGGAAGGTGTTCCACATCTCCTGGGCTGTATAACCCAGCCAGCGGCCAATTTGGGTATCGGGAATATGCTGCTCTGGGGCCAGACCTTGCCGCACCAGGTCGGCATAGGCCAGGCGAAAGGCCGGCGCGTACACGTGCAGGCTTTGGTGCAGCGTGCCGTCATAATCCAGAAACAGTGTGACCGGTTTAGGCCATAGCACGGATTAAATTCACCATTTCAATAGCGCCCATAGCGGCGTCGTAGCCTTTGTTGCCTGCTTTGGTGCCAGCCCGTTCAATGGCTTGTTCAATGTTTTCGGTGGTCACTACGCCAAACATAACCGGAATCTGGCTGCTCATGGAAACCTGAGCAACGCCTTTGGATACTTCGCTGCACACATAATCATAGTGGCTGGTGTTACCACGGATGACGGCGCCTAAGCAGATCACGGCGTCGTATTTACCGCTGTTGGCCATTTTGGAGGCAATCAGCGGAATTTCAAAAGCGCCGGGCACCCAGGCTACATCGATACAGTCGTCGGCTACGTCGTGACGGGTCAGAGCGTCTACTGCGCCGGAGAGCAGTTTAGAGGTGATAAATTCGTTGAACCGGGCAACGACAATACCAATTTTCATTTCTTTTGATACCAGATTTCCTTCAAATACGTTCATGATAAAGACTCCTTTATGAAATATTTTTCTATACTTTGATTTTTTTCTATCCATCGTGTTATTTGCTACCGTTTTTGTCATCCTGAGCGATAGCGAAGGATCTTCTGTCCGGGTTTATTTTTTTGCTGCCCTTCGTTTTTATTTGCTACACTTCGGATTTTATGCTACCCTTCGCCCATCCCTCCGTGGCTTCGGACATTTTGGCGAAGGTAGCGGGGGATTGAAACCCGTAGAAGGGTAGAGAGTGCCCTATATCGAAATTTTGATAAAGTTGGCAGAGGCTTGAAACCCATAAACGGGTAGTGAGTGCTTTATAGAAAGTGCAGCAGATTATTTGCGATGGTAAAATTTTTCCCATACGTCGGTCTTTCCGCTTTTTTCTGCCTCCTTTTGCGGCCAATGTGATATGCAATCGTTGATATTCCAAGTTTGGTACATTCGTCGGTATAAATTTCCTTTTGTGAATATTTCATTATGCGTCCGGCGAACTTTTCTATTAGCCAGTTTCTTTCCATATGCTCCATAACCTGCATATTTTATAATTGGCGTTTTTTTAAAGCTTTTGCTCATATTCCTCCCACCAATCTTGATTTCATAAATTTTCAGCGGCAGTAATCAGAAAAGGAACCAAATTGTTTCACGTGAAACATTTGCAATTTGCTTACCTGATATTTCGGCAAGCGGTTGGGCTTATTCGCTGTAATTCAGCAGATGTCCCATTTTATGCTGTTTGGTTTGTAAATAGGACAAATCGTGTTCGGTGGCGCACATTTGAATAGGCAGCCGTTCGACGATATCTAAGCCGAAGTTGGACAGCTGGTAAACTTTATCGGGATTGTTGGTCAAAAGCCGCAGGGTTTTGGCGCCTAGGTCCCGCAGGATTTGCGCGCCGATAAAATATTCCCGCAGGTCGTCGGCAAAGCCCAGGGCGCGGTTGGCTTCTACGGTGTCCATGCCCTGATCCTGCAGAGCGTAGGCTTTCAGCTTATTGATTAAGCCGATACCTCGGCCTTCTTGACGCATATACAGCAAAATGCCCCGACCTTCCTGTTCAATTTGGGCCATGGCGGCGGCAAATTGCTGACCGCAGTCGCAGCGCAGTGAGCCAAAAGCGTCTCCGGTCAGGCATTCGGAATGTACCCGGCACAACAGATTTTCGCCGTCGCCGATGTCGCCTTTGACTAAGGCCACATGATGCTCGCCGTTCAATTTGTTGATGTAGCCGTAAGCGGTGAAGTGACCATAGCGGGTTGGCATATCGGCTACCGCTACCTGTTCCACCAGCTTGTCGTGCTGCTTGCGGTAAGTTTGCAGCGCTTTGATGGAAATAAATTTTAAGTTCCATTTTTTGGCCAGCTCCATCAATTCGGGCGTGCGCATCATGGTGCCGTCCTCCCGCATGATCTCACAGCACAGGCCGCACTGCTGCAAGCCGGCCAGCCGCAGCAGGTCTACAGTGGCTTCGGTGTGGCCGTTGCGCTCTAATACGCCGTTGCGCTTGGCCATCAGCGGAAACATATGGCCCGGACGGCGGAAATCCTCTGGTTTGGCATCGGGGCTGACGCAGGCTCGGGCGGTGATGCCCCGTTCTTCGGCAGAAATGCCGGTGGTGGTGCTGATATGATCCACCGAAACGGTAAAGGCCGTTTCATGGTTATCGCTGTTGTCCGTCACCATCTGCGGAAATTGCAGCTTTTTGCACAGCTCGATGCTCATGGGCATACAAATTAATCCTTTGCCATGCATGGCCATAAAGTTGACGTTCTCGGTGGTGGCAAATTGGGCGGCGCAAATGAAATCGCCTTCGTTTTCCCGGTCAGGGTCGTCGGTGACCAGAATAATTTTGCCCTGGCGCAAATCCTCCAGCGCTTCTTCGATGGTGTTAAACGTGAATGTATTGGATGTTGTCATAGCTTATCCCTCCAGATAACCCGCTTGGGCCAATAAGGCCATGGTAATGTTGCTTTTGGTGCTTGTATTGGTTTGGGGAGCCGGCTGGCTCAACAATTTTTCTACATATTTGCCAATGCAGTCGTTTTCCAGATTGACCACGTCGCCGCTGCGCTTTGCAGCTAGGGTAGTGTTGGTGGCAGTGTGGGGAATGATGGATACGCTGAAATCCTTGGCGGAAATTTTGGCTACGGTCAGGCTGATGCCATCAATAGCAATGGAGCCTTTTTCGATAATGTAGCGCAAAATGCCGGCGTCTGCCTGAATGGTGTACCAGATGGCGTTATCGTCCCGCTCGATTTGGCTGATGACGCCGGTGCCATCAATATGGCCGCTGACGATATGACCGCCAAACCGTCCGTTGGCCGCCATGGCCCGTTCCAGATTGACGGTGCTGCCGCTGTGCAGCTTGCCCAGTGAGGAACGGTTCAGTGTTTCATGCATAACATCGGCGGAAAAAGCCGACGGCGTCAACGCAGTTACGGTAAGGCAAACACCGTTGACGGCGATGCTGTCGCCCAGCTTGACATCGTCCAGTATGGTATGGGCCTGAATGGTCAGAACGGCGGAGTTGGCGCCTTTTTGGATGGACGCTACAGTGCCCACTTCTTCGATTATGCCTGTAAACATGGCAAGACCTCGCTTTCCAGTAAAATATCGTCGCCTAAATGGATGACCTGCGGCGGAGTCAGCCGTACAGCCTGGGCTGGGGTATCTACCCCCAAACCTTCCACCGGAGATTTGGCTTCCGCGCCGCCAAACAGTTTGGGCGCGATGTAGGCTTGCACCTTGTGAACAATGCCGCTTTGCAATGCCGCCCAATTTAAGGTGCCGCCGCCTTCCAGCAGAATGCTGTCAATTTTTTGCTGGCCCAGCGCTTGCATCAGCTGTTGTAAATCAAGATGCCCCTTTTGTTCCGGCACCATACAAATCTGACAACCGGTTTGCCGATAGAGCGCAAACTTTTCTTCATCATTGCAGCTGGTGGCAATGATAGTCGGCACATCCTTGGCAGTCTGCACAATTTGGCTGTTAAGCGGTGTGCGCAGATGGGTGTCACAGACGACGCGCACCGGATTTTTGCTGTCAGGCAGACGGCAGGTCAACAACGGATCGTCGGCTAATACGGTGCCCACGCCGACCATAATGGCGCTGTAGCGGTGTCGGTCCTGCTGCACCTGTTGGCGGGCCGCTTCGCCGGTAATCCATTTGGATAGACCGGAATGGGTGGCAATCTTGCCGTCCATGGTCATGGCGTATTTCATCACCACATAGGGCGTTTGGTGCTGGATATAATGCAGAAAGACCTGATTGAGCCGGTCGCATTGTTCCCGCAGCACGCCTTCCGTTACGGTGATACCATGTTGCCGTAATATGGTTACGCCTTTGCCTGCCACTAGCGGGTTGGGATCCGGCGAGCCGATAACCACGCGGCTGATACCGTTTTCGATAATGGCTTCGGTGCAGGGCGGCGTTTTGCCGTAATGACAGCAAGGCTCTAACGTTACATAGAGCGTAGCGCCCTGGGGCGATTGGGTGCAGGCGGCGAGGGCGTTGCGCTCTGCGTGTAATTGGCCGTACCGCTGATGATAGCCGCTGCCGATAATCTCGCCGTTTTTGACAATCACCGCGCCTACCATCGGATTGGGTGCTGTCCAGCCGCAGCCCTTTTGCGCCAATTCCAATGCCAGTTTCATATAAGCTTCATCGGTCAAGAAAAACACCTCCCAAATAAAAATGCCCCGAACGAAAGGTTCAGGGCTGTTGTCATGCTTTGTGAGAATAAATTGTAGAAACTGCTGCAATAAAAAACTCTGAAATGATTTTCATCATCTCAGAGCCAAGATTGCCATTTCATGCAGATATTCTGCGCGTTATGTATCTTCTTTATCCAGACTATACTGTCGGCTTCGGAATTACACCGAATCGGCCTTGCGGCTCGTGGGCTATACCACCGGTAGGGATTTACACCCTGCCCCGAAGATTGTTTTATGAAGTTAAGTTAAGTATAGAACGGCGGTAGCATGTTGTCAAGAGAATATTTTGCAGGAGGTTAATTTTTGTTTTTGCTACTCACCGCCTATCCCTTCGTGATTTCGGACAAAGGGTAGCAAAAAAAGACCGAAGCGGTAGCAAATAAGTCCAAAACAACGATGCCGGGGACGAAATATGTAAATAAAAACTATCCTTGCGACTATATAGCTGCAAGGATAGTTTTGGAATTTGTGCTTATTTGCTTAGACAGCAAGTAGTTTTTCGACGGCAGCTTCACGGCTGTTCATGAAGAAAAAGTCTTTTCCCTTGTTCGATTCATAAATAAAATCATGTAAGGGTTTGCTCGTATATTTAGAATAATCACCATAAATTGCTGCTTTAACGTGATAGTTGATAAATTTTTGCAGAACCTCGCCAGCTAAACCTGAGCTTAGCACGAAAAATTCTTCTGCAAGGGCATTTTTATTGATAACGATTCGATCTGCGCCTGTTTCATATTTAACAGTCATAATCAAATCTAAAGCAGATTGTGTATCCGTTATGAGGACTTCCTCACTGGAAATCACTGCAATATTCACTTCATTGGCATTTCTTGTTTCGATGTTCATATAGCACCTCCATAAAAGTGGCAGCACAAATTCCAGCCTGCTTATCATAGCATAACTTTACAATTCTTTCAACAGAGAACGCATAGAAACGTCTCTTCAAACAATTGCAATGAGATTTTTGCGTAACTCCAATTTTTTGTTGCTGTCCAATCAAAGGTGGTGGGGAGAGCAGAACATGATGTCGTAAACGTAGTGAAAAAATAAGAAATGATTGCCTGCGGATAATAGGTCAGGTCGTAAATGATGCAAATGGTCGTTTTTTCGCTGTAAATGGTCAAACCACTTACGGAATCTGCTGTTATAATAAGATTAGAAAATGAAACACATAAAAGCTGCTTTTAGATATTCGTATTTGTGCAGATATACTGCAAAGAACATTAGAAGGAGTGGGAGTATTATGACAGACAGACTTTCAAAATCGGCGTTGCTATCCTTTTCCTGTTTATCGGCGGTGCTGCTGCATATTGTGGTGGCAGAGCCGCAGCTTTATCAGCAGGTTTTGCAGCCAGCCGTGGTTGGGCTGCTGCAGCAATGTTATCTTTTGGGAGCTTATGCAGTGGGCGGCTTTCTGGAATTATCCTGCTGGCTGCCGTTGGGCTGGATTGCCGGATGCTTTCTTATTTCAGCTATGACAGCCTTTGTTTTGAGCGAAAAGCGGTATCCCTTATATTGGCTTTGTCCTATGATTTGCTTTCTGTTGGGCTGGTTTCAGATGGGCGAAGGCATTGTTTTGACACTGCTCTGCTATAGCCTGCCCTCCTTGCTGGGCATTCAGACCGGAAGCTGGCGGGACCGTCGCCGTAAAAAATTTCAGGCGCTGCATGGAGACTGATCGTGTAGGGTATCAATTTTTTAATTGTAAAATAGTAAGAAGCATGGTAAACTATTGGTAATTTCTATTATATAAAATCAGAGAGGATGATTACAATGCTGCATCGTGTACCGAAGGGTGTGATTTGGGCGCTGAGTTTGTATGGCTTGCTGCTAGGGGCTTGTCTATTTGCGCCAGAGCTGATGGAAACCTATTTACTGCCGTTATTTGAACTGCCTTTGTTCAGTGTCCTGTTTTTTGGTTTGGTCGTTCCGAACAGTCTGATAGCTGGCGGCGGTCCGTTTATACTTTGTGTATTCCTGTTTTGCTTTGTACCGGCCTTTTTGCTGCGCTGGCGCATTCCGGCACAAGCGAAGCATTTTACCAAATGCTGGCCCGTTATTTGTTTTATGCTGGGCATTTCCTATCATCTTGAAGTGTGGAATTGGTTGGAATGTGACTGGTACATTCCCTTTTATCTATGGATGCTGCCCGCTTTGGCCGGACTAGCCATCGGAAAGCTGGCCCCGCAGCAGGATTGAAAGGAGGCTGCCGCGCAAAATGCAAAAAGGAACAAGGCACTCGCTGCCCGTCCTATGGTTTAAAAACTCCCCGCTAGCTTTGCCCAAATTCCGACTTGCGCCCCACCAGAAAAGCGTGGGGTGGACTGTGACGCAGCTTGTGCAAAGCGTGATGAACGTTAGTTCAGCAAAGCTGCACAAGCAAGGAACTGTCCGATGCCCGACGTTTTTCTAGTCGGGTACACGGAGGGATAGGGCAAAGTGTAGCAAAAAAATCGAACTACTAAACAAATCATAAAAACTGCAAGTTGCAGTTCTCCCCAAAAAACGATATAATATACTTTACGATATTTTTTAAATGCTGCAGTACAGATCAGCGGGTACAGGCGTTGTATGTGGTGATGTGTATTGCAGAAGGCTAGAGGAGGACAAATGATGATGCAGGAACGAATCCGCAATTTTTGTATTATTGCTCACATCGACCACGGTAAATCCACATTGGCAGACCGCATTTTGGAATACACCGGCGCGCTCACAAAGCGGGAAATGGTGGATCAGGTGCTGGATAACATGGATTTGGAACGGGAACGGGGCATTACCATTAAGCTGCAGTCGGTGCGGCTTAATTATAAAGCCGATGACGGCAACGAGTATATTATCAATTTGATTGACACGCCTGGCCATGTCGATTTTACCTACGAGGTATCCCGCAGCCTGGCTGCCTGTGAAGGGGCTATTCTGGTGGTGGACGCCGCCCAGGGCATTGAGGCGCAGACCTTGGCCAATGTGTATCTGGCGTTGGAAAATGATTTGGAAATTATTCCGGTTATCAATAAGATTGATTTGCCCAGCGCAGACCCAGAACGGGTGCGGCAGGAAATTGAAGACGTGATTGGGTTGGATGCCAGCGAGGCCATTTTGTGTTCTGCCAAAGAAGGCATTGGCATTAAAGAAATTTTGGAAGCCATTGTGCAGAAGGTGCCAGCGCCGCAGGGCGATGCGGAGAAACCGCTGCAAGCTTTGATTTTTGATTCGCTGTATGACGCTTACCGCGGTGCGTTATCTTATGTGCGGGTGGTGGAAGGCACGCTGCGCAATGATATGAAAATCCGCATGATGGCCAACGGCAAAGAATTTGATGTGACTGAGGTGGGTGTGTTTGCGCCGTCTATGAAGCAGGTGCAGCAGTTGCTGCCCGGCGAGGTTGGCTATGTGGCGGCCAGTATCAAAAATGTGACAGATACAGAAGTGGGCGATACCATCACTGACGCCAACCGTCCGGCGGAGGAACCGCTGGCTGGCTATAAAAAAGCGGTGCCCATGGTGTATTGCGGTTTGTATCCGGTGGAAAATAATCAGTATACCGAGCTGCGCGATGCGCTGGAAAAACTGCGCTTGAACGACGCCTCACTGCTTTTTGAGCCGGAGACCTCTTCGGCGTTGGGCTTTGGCTTCCGCTGTGGGTTCCTGGG
>CABUKW010000080.1 GCA_902492275.1 uncultured Peptococcaceae bacterium | reverse complement strand
CGCAACGGTGATGCCCTCCACCATGCAGGTTTTGGTCACGCCATCCTCGGTGTAGGACAGCTCTATGGAAGTGTCCCCGGCGGACAGCGCGCCGAAGGTCACTTTGTCGGTCACATCGGCAGTGCTGCCGCTGGCGTAGCTTGCAGTAACAATCAGGCCGGTGGGATCAAAGGTATCCTCGTAAACATAGTCCGTCTTGTCCGGGACAGTATCGCCAATGGAGATCCTTGCCACAGTGTCCTTGGTTACTTTCAGCGTGACGGTGCCGGTCACTTCCTTGTAGTTGTCGGCATCGTTCGGTGTGAAGGTCCAGTTATAGGTTCCTTCGCCCACGGTCAAGGTCTGCCCATCCTTCAGCTCCAAAGTGCCGGATACGGTTTCATTGGTGCGGGTCAGCGTAATGCTGTCCAGCGCCGTGGTGGGGAAGATGGTGCCGGTATAGCCCACAGTTCCCAGGTCGGGCGTGGCCTTTTCAATCGTAAATTCAACGGACTGGAAACCGGTATAGTTGCCGTTCTCCGCCGCCGTGACGATCACGGTCGCGGTGCCGGCGTTGGTGTTTTCGTCATAGGCAACGTTGTACTCGCTGGGGTCAACAATCTGGCCGTTCTTCTCCACGGTAACGGCGGGCGTTTTAGCGGTGCCGTCGTAGGTATAGCCATCCTCGGGCAGAGCCAGCGTCACCGTCGCGGTGGCAAGGTCGGGTTTGGTGATTTCAAAGGTGACGCCCTCTGTAAAGGTCAGGTCATAATTTTCGGTTGCGGCCAGGGTTCCCTGAGTGATGGGATAAACACCCACCGCGCCGTTGTTGGTATCACAGGCCAGCGCACCGGTCAAATCATCTTCCGATACCAAACCGTCACCGCTGAGGGTATAGGTCAGCTTCGGCATCGGTTGGCCGTATTCGATCTTCAGGCCCGCAGTCGGTGTGACCGTGATCTGCCGCTTGGTGATAGTGCCGGTCAGGATGGGCTGACATTTCAGTACATAGTTTTTGGCAGCCGATCCAGTCAGCGCAAAGCTACCGTCACAAGTAATGCTCTTGCCTTCGCCCACGGCTGCGTCCGCAAAGTGGGCGGTGACGCCGCTGGCGTCCAGTTTCACATCATCCGAATCACAAACGCCGTACAGGACAGCGTCCGCGGCATCCAAAGTAATGTCGGCCGTGCCATCGTAGACTTTTTTAATTGTCAAGTTGCCCACGGTCAATTCTTTTTGGTAGATTTCCCATTTAGCTGTGGCGGTGCCGGTGTAGTTTCCTTGCCCCTCCACTGTAACGGTGTAAGTGCCGGCATCCGTCCCGGTATGGCCGCTGTATGTGTAATCTGTAAGCACGGTCAGCTCGTTGTCGTTCAGGACAACCGACTGAACGGCAATTTCCGTCCCACCGATATACTCAAAGCGGGTACCTGTCAGCGTCACAGCGGCATCCTTTATACTCGCTTTCTCCACCACAACAACGGCGGCGTCGCTGGTCAGGGAATACCCGTCCGCGGTGGCCTTGCAGGCATAGGCATACTCGCCCGCATTCAGACTGTCGGGGGTATAGGTTGCGCTTGTGGCCCCGGTAATCGCCGTGCCGTCCTGATACCACTGGTAGGTCACATTTCCCTCGCTCATGCCCTCCGCCAGCTTTACCTCAACGGTCAGGGTAGGCGCGGTGTCGCCGTAGGTGGTCGTGGTGTTGTCAGGGGAAACGCTCACGCTCTGGATGGGGGCTTTTTCCACAGTGATGGTGCCTTTCAACTCACTGACGGTGGTATCACTCACCCAGGAATCGTTTTGCTTAAAGGCGTAGCCCTCGACAAGAAGTTTACTGACCGCGACACCGTGAAGGGCACTATCCATATTTGTAATTGCTGCACTTTCCCCGTAGTAGCTGCCGCCGGTAAGCTCTATCTTGCCTCCAATCGCATTGATTCCATATCCGCCAGAACTGGTATTGCCCTCCACGTTTCCGCCGGAAATGTAAACAGCTCCGTTTTGTATGTCTAACGCCATATAGCCGGAAACGCTGCCATCTTCCATGTAAAAGCTGCCTCCGGTAATCTTCACGCCGGAATAAGAATATTCTTCCGACCCTGCCACAGATCCTGCTTTGAGGGTCAACCTTCCGCCGCTAATGCTGATTACAGCGGCCCCGGTCCCGTTGATGGCGTAGGTATCGCTTCCGCCATCTGCCGTGGTTTCACTGGTCAGGGTGATGTTGTCGTTCTCGCTTACGGTCAGGGCCGTGGAGACCGTCACATCGTCCAGTAGGGTAACAGTGGCGGCATTGCCCTTAGCGGCGGCCCAGGCGTCCTCGATGGCGCTGTAATAATCGGTCTCGCCATTGACTTCCACGCTGGCCACGGCATACTCCTTCGCACCGCAATCGACACATGCATGATACCGGCCGGTATTGTCCTGCGTCCACGAATTGTAGTTATGAGGCTGGGGCGTACTTTCCTCTCCGCAGAAGATGCAGGTGGAACTATGGGTGCCGTTGCCCACATCGGAGAAGCTGTTGTACTCATGATCGGTACACAAACCCACCGTATAAGTCCCGGCGGGAAGATGGCGTTCCGTGGTGTTTATATTGTACCTAGCGGTTCCCTCGGCGGTCTCTCCTGCATAATACGCATTGCTGGGTTCCAGCAGGCTCCCAATTTCAGAGGTTCCATTGTGTTCCGTGTACTGTATAGCATGCACATTGCCGGTATATACGCCTCCGGTGAGGTGTGCGACGCCAAAATAGACATACAGACCGTCCGTCTTGCCTGTCATTTTTCCGCCGCGAATGGTGACTTCGGCATTGTCGCCCTGCGCAACCACACCATAACCGGCATTGTTTACACTTTCCGACAGGTTGTTGGCGGCGATGGTTCCGCCGTTGATCTCGGCCGAACCGTTGCGAATATACACACCGGCGGCGTCAAACGAACCATTCGTCTGCGCGAAGATCTCGCCATCTTCAATTACAAGGGAACCTCCCTCGCTTACCAATACCGTGTATACATATTGGAAGATCCCTCCACCTCTTACATTTCGGAAGGTGCCGCCTTGAATGGTCAGCTTTGCGCCATCCGACACCGTGATAAGGCCATAATCGTAGTTGCTGAGGTTACCGGAAATCGTAAATTCGCCGCCATCCAGAATAACATTTCCAGACTCTACCACGAAGCACCAATATTCCGGGGCTTCCACGTTCGCCAACAGCGTAATCGTGGCTGGATTGCTGTCTGTGCTGTTTTCGCAGGCGTAGAGAAATGCCTTGTCCAACGCTGCTGCTGCGGCTTCTCCTTTAGGATCTTCTGTGTAGCCATAGGTGGTCACCTGTGCGCTGTCTCCCTCGCCAATGGTAACGGTGGCGATATTGATGCGCTCAGGCTCCGGTTCACCGTAGTCCGTTGCTGCCAAGGTCAGAATGTCGGTGCCGTAAAGAGCGGTGGTGTCCGTGTCATAAGTAAATGTGATAGACGCTGCAACAGTGGAACTGCCGCCGCCCAAATCGTGGGCCGGAATTTCAATGGTATAGCCCGCAGCCGAACCGTCCGGCGCACCGGCCAGGAACAGCCCGCCGTAAGCGCCGACGCTGCCCTCGTCGCTGTTGGTTACGTCCACCAGATAGTTTGCACCGTCCAGCGTGACGATGTTCCACATATGCGCGCCCGCGCCGGTGCCGCCGGACATGGTGCCGGTTACGGTGTAGCAGGTCAGGCCGCCCAGGTCGCACAGGTACTGGAACGCCTTGGCGTAGCCCTCGCAGACCACATTGGTGCTGTCGTCGCCGTCAAAGACATAAATCAGCTGCCACGGATCGCCGTAGCCGCCGGTGTAACTGTCGCTGGCAGCGTCGGTGTTGTAGGAAACAGCGTTGCAGATGTACTCCTTGTAGGCCACCAGCTTTTCGTAGTTGGATTTGTCTGCGTTGGCGTCAATTACCGCCTGTGCATTGGCGACCGCCGCGGGAGCAGCACCGGTTTTCGTGGTGTCGGTGGTGTAGGCGTCATCGTCTTGGTAGGCGTTGGCAACTGAGAAAGAGAAGGTCGGGTTTATAATACTGGCTGTGGTTGTGGTCACGCCATCAACCGTACTCGTTGAGGTTCTAATGCCGTAACCCGTTTCGACACCGCCGCCCTGCACTTTATTGTACCAGTACAGCTCATAGGGACAATCTACCAACAGGCAGTCAATAATTTTGTCTGTGTCAATTGCTGCATTAAGTTTTTCAGCGGCTTCGGTTTGCAGTTCTTTGCCCGATTTGGTTGTTACCCACGGTTCAATCCCCAAATCGCTGGTAATGGAAATCCTTGTGTCCGAAACTTCGCCAGCCGCGATTTCCCCAACGGCGCTTTTCAGTTCATTGTAAATCGCCAATTCTGTTCCTTCAAGAACTGTTTCACCATAGTTGCCGAACAGAGAGATTCCCCCGTCACCGTACAGCGTTTGCATGGCATAGGCGGCAAACAGTTCGTCGTTGTCAGGCAGAGCGCTGGCATCGGGGATATATGTCTCCGCGACGGTTTCGATGGTCTGTTCCAACGGCTCCCGATCGGCCGGTTGGGGTTTGCCCTGACAATGGTTCCGGTCGGCATCGGCTGCGCCGCAGACAGGGCAGTTCGCATTGACGGAATCCTCTGTGCAGAGAACGTCACAGATACAGGTTGCTTTTTCTCTGTCATCGGAATTGGTACTGTCGTTGTCTGCGGCACATTCTGTGCAGACAAAGGCGCAGGGCGCAGCTTCCTGGTATCCGCAGTCCCCGTCGTGGGTGTGCTGACAGTTTAATTCCTTGGTGATGCAGCCGGTGTCCTCCCCGCACAGGTGGCTGCACGCTGTCGGTTCGGCTTCCGCTGCGTCGGAAAGAGCAATACTATCCCCAACTTCTGGGTAACAATCCCCGTCATGGGCATGAATGCAGTTTTCCGTAAGAACATAGCAATCTTCGCTGTGTTCGTGATTGCAGGGTGCGCCCTGGGCATAGCCGCATGCTGCGTCGTGTTCGGTGTGGTGCGCGCAAAGACCGCTCGCCGCCGTTTCCCTGATTTCCACCGCGTAGACCGGCGCGTTAATCAGGGAAAGCATCATTGCCGCTAGCAATAAAAAGGCCAGCGGCCGTTTCCATTTTGGTTTCATAAAGCCTTCTTCCTCCTGGTTTCTGTGGTTAAAAGTAGAGGAAAAACCGCTGCCAACGGAAGCAAAAAACGGACGAAACCATGGGGATATTTCTAAAAAACAGCACCAAAAAACCAGTGGTTAAAATTCTAGTTCTAACCACTGGCCGGACGATTCTTTCTGCTGTGCAGAACAGACTGGTGCCCACAAGGACGCGCCTTTCCTTTGAAAACAGCGAAAAAAAAATTCTTTGCCATAAGTTTACCTGGTTTGCGGTGTCCTTTCTAGTACGAAACTTGCCAGTTACTGTTCAAAATTCGTACTTGACAAATTGACATTTTTATGCATGAGACGTATACTGAAGGGAGAATGGAGGAGAAGCCTATGGGCCTATTACAAATTGCCCTCTGCGAAGATCAGGCCAAGGAACGGGAGCAGCTAGCAGGGATGATCCGGTTGGGGGCCATTCCTGCTGCGGTTATGACCTTTGCCAGCGGGGAGGCGTTTCTGGCAGCATACCGGCCGGGCCGCTTTGACCTGGTGTTTATGGATATTTATATGGACGGGATTTCCGGCGTGGAGGTGGTGCGGCGGCTTCGTCAGTTGGACAGCGAGCTGCCTGTCGTTTTTGTCACTGCCAGCCTGGAACACGCTCTGGAGGGCTATCGTCTGGAGGTGGCCCGGTATTTGGAAAAGCCGGTGTCCCAAAAGGAGATTGACAGCGCCCTTCTTTTGGCCTGGGAGAAGCAAAAGCAGCAGTCGGGGCTTGCGGTTACGCTGCGGGGAAAGGAGTTCCTCCTGGAGCCGGACAGGCTGATCTGTGCAGAGCAGAAGGCCCACTATCTGCTGCTGCATTATCTGGGAAACCGGACGGAGCAGGTTCGGGGACGGCTGGACGAGCTGGCCCCTCAGTTGGCGGCCTTTCCTTTCTTTCGCTGCCATAAAAGCTATTTGGTAAACTTGGCCCATGTGGTCAGCATCGACCGAGAGCTTTTGCTGCTTCATCTGCGGGAGGGCGGCGTGGCTTATATCCGTCGGGAGTATCTGAAGAAAACGGTGGATGCCTGGGAAAGCTGGCTGTTCTCGCAAGCCCGAAGGGAGGCGGACTGAGGATGGAATTGCTGGAGATGCCTGTTTTTTTGCTCTGCTTCACGCTGCCTGTACACTGGCTGGCCTATTATCCCTTCTGGGACAGGCTGCGGTTTCCAAAACCGGCGGCAGCGGGGCTGGTGGCTGTGACCATTGCTGTTAAACTGGCGCTGAGCTGCCTGTTTTTGGCCCATGGCGCCGATCCCTATCTGGTGGAATATCTGTTTGCGCCCATCCATCTGGCGGTTTATCTGGTCAATATCCAGGTGCCGCCCTTTCAGCTTTTGTTCACCTATATCCTGCTGGCCGATTATCTGATGGTGGTTAAGGGGATTTCGGCCTTTGTGGTGGTAGGGCTTTTGGCGGCTGCGCCCGGCTCGTGGTGGGAAAGCCTGGTTTGTCTGCTGCTGTTTGCGGTGTCGATTCCGGCGATGCTGCGCTTTTTCCAGAACGCCAGCGGTCAGGTTTATCGGATGAATGCGCCGATTTGGAACACTATCTGGTTTGTTCCCACTTTTACCACGGTTGTTGTGCTGTTTTTCACCCGGGATTTTTCCGCCTATCAGCTTCAAAACTGGCCTTTCCTGGCCATACGGCTGGGAATGCTGGGCTGTATCTTTGCGGTTTGTCATATCCTGCTTCAGTCTCTGGAAAATTTTCAAAAGCAGGCTGTGCTGGAATCCCAAAAGAGCCAGATGGAACGGGTTCTTACGCTCCAAAAGGAGCAGTATGCACTGCTAAAGGCACAAAGCGAGGAAACCCGCCGTTTTCGTCATGACCTGCGGCAGCGGCTGGTGGCGGCAAGCTGCTATCTGCGGGAGGGGCAGACGGAAAAGGTAGCGAACTATCTGCATGGGCTGCTTGGAGAGCTGCCCGTCGGCACAGAGCGGGTCTGTGCCAACGATGCGGTGAACGCCGTGGCGCTCTATCATCAGGCGGCAGCGCAGCGGGCCGGAATTTTGTCTGTGTCCCTGCAGTTGGAACAGGTTCCGCAAGCCTGCACGCCTGAATTGGAGGGCGACCTGTGCGTGCTGGTGGGCAATCTGCTGGAAAACGCGGTGGCTGCCTGCAGAGAAACCGAGCAGCCCTTTATCAAAATGCACAGCCGATATGCAGACGGCATTCTGACCCTTACCATGGACAACCGTTTTTTGATGGTCAGCCAAACTCCGGAGGGAGCGTTTCTTTCTACTAAACAGGGCGGCGGCATAGGGCTTTTGTCCATTGGCGCTATCGCTGACAAGTATGGCGGCGGATGTCGGTTTGAGACGGTGGGCAGCGTATTTTCTTCTTCGGTCTATTTGCGGCTGTCCTCCTGAATGGTCAGAGAGATGCCTGCCTCCCGCAGCTTGCGGTAGAGAACGGAGATTTCCATATCGCAGTGGGCGGCAATCTCCCGATTGGAGATTTCTCCTCTGCGCCAGCGGGGAAACCATGCGTCGAAATCTTCCGGCAATTCTTTCTTTCGCCTGCCGAATTTTACGCCCCGCGCCTTGGCTGCGGCGATGCCCTCTGCCTGTCTCTGGCGGAGGCTGTCCCGCTCCAGCTGGGCCGCAAAGGAAAGTACCTGCAGGGTCAGATCGGCGATAAAGGTTCCCAACAGGTCTTTGCCGTAGGTGGTGTCCAGCAGGGGCATATCCAGCACTCGAATGTCGGCCTGTTTTTCTTTGGTGATGATTCGCCACTGTTCCAGAATTTCCTGATAGTTGCGCCCCAACCGGTCGATGGACTTGATATATAGCAGATCGCCGGGGCGCAGGCGCTTGAGCAGCCGGCGGTAGGCCGGACGGTCGAAATCCTTTCCGCTCTGTTTTTCTACATACAAGTTTTGTTTGGGGATTTGAAAAGGTTCCAGTGCGTCAAGCTGGCGGTCGGTGTTCTGACCTGCCGTAGAGACGCGGGCATAGCCAAAAATCTGATGGTCGTTCATGTTGGATTCCTCCTGTGTTTCTTTCTATTTTACAGGGCAGGCGGGAACCATCCAAACAATCGGGAGAGGAATCAAACCGGTTTTTTACGCCGGATGCAGGATACGAAAAAAATTTGGAGAGTCAGAAATATCAGGCTGCAAAAGTATCAATTCCGCAGCTTTTTAGCAGCTTTCGCAGGGGAACGCGGGGAGAAAAGCGGAATAGCGGTTATGCGATGTTTGACCAATCGGCCTGATGAAGCCCAGCAGTTATGAGCCCTCATAACCGCTGGGTTTTTGCCTTGTTATTTCTGCAGTAAATTGCTGAGACTCAGACCTGTTCCATTGGAAAGCTTGTCCAGGGTTTCTAAGGAGGCATATACCTCGCCCCGTTCGATTTTGCCGTAACCTCTGGTGCTTAAATCGGATCTTGCGGCCAATTCTTCTTGTGAGATATGGTTATGCTTCCGAAAATTTTTCAGGTTGTTTGCTAACGTAATTTTGGCGTTCATCATTCCCCAACTCCTTTATTTCTTTAATAAGATTAGTGTAATGGCAAAAGAACAGAAGTACCAGGAACTAAAGTGCCGAAAATGAAGAAACTTGAAAAAAATTGTTGCCATAAGAAAAATAAGAAAAAATTTGCAGCGGCGAGTCATTAGCGGCCAGTACTATGGCAACGTTGGCGTTAAACATAAAAAAATAAGCCGCTCATCTGAGCGGCTTATTCTGCTGCGAATTCATGCACGAACATTATAGAATTTCCTGCAATAGAAATATTTGAATGAACTGATAATGGTGGGCGATCAGGGATTCGAACCCTGGACCTGCCGATTAAGAGTCGGATGCTCTACCAACTGAGCTAATCGCCCATATATTTCTCAACTACGGTATTTAATTATAAACGATGTACAAAAAAAATGCAACTGCTATTTTCACAAAATGTTGAAAATTTTTTCTGATACAGTAGAAACATAAACTTTTTATGGTGAGAGATTTGATGGCTTACTGTTCGATTACTGCGCACCAAACATGCCGCGCTGCATAACTTAGTAAAGAAGAATATTTTTTATCGGCGTCGCGGGCCGATGATGCAGAGAGGATGAGCAATGGAGATGAATGCAAATCAGTATTATAAAAAAGGGCAGCAAAAGGGCTGCTATCATCAGAACAGTGCCGCAAAGGCTGGCCAGAAAAGCGGAGCGCAGCAGGTAGTCTATCAGAAAAAGGAGGAACAGCTGCAAGCAGTGACCAAACAGCAGGAGCAGAGCTGTTCGCAAAATGGCTGGCAATCGCTGACGGTGGGCAGCAATGGTCCTGTGCTGGCGGAAGATGTGCTGCTGCATGAAACGCTAGCGGAGTTTATTCATCAGCCGGCGCCGGAACGGGCTGTGCATAACAAAGGGTACGGCGCATTTGGCACCTTTACGGTCTATCAATCCATGGCGCCTTATACCAAAGCCTGTTTTTTGCAGACGCCGGGACAGAAGGTCGACACGTTCAGCCGGTTTTCATTGGCTGTGAGCAATAAGGGCACTGCCGATACGTCCCGCAATGTGCGGGGGTTCTCGACAAAGTTTTATACACAGGAAGGCGTTTTTGATTTATTGTGCAATCATATTCCTGTTTTTTTAGTGCGGGACGGCATGAAATTTCCAGCCGCTATACAGGCGCTGCAGCCTTCTCCGGTAAATAATCTGCCCTGCAGCAATCAGTTCTGGCAGTTTGTGGCGGAAAATCCGGAGAGCCTGAACTTTACCACCATGCTTTACTCCGATTTAGGCACTTTGGATGACGTGCGCTGTATGCGCAGCTATGGTGTGAACACCTATCTGTGGGAAAATGCCTGCGGACAGCAATATTATGTGAAATATCATTGGGTGCCATTGGGGCAGACGACTGCCATCGACAGGGAAACAGCAATACGCTTAGCAGGAGAAAATCCTAATATTGCCGGAGAAAAGCTGTACAATACGTTGGCACAGGGCAATGCAGTGCAATTTGATTTATGTGTACAACTGATGGCTGTCGAACAGGCTGACCAGGCGCCCTTTGATCCGCTGGATGCCACAAAGGTATGGCCGGAAGAACAGTATCCTTTAACCCATGTGGGGCGGCTGACACTGGACCGCAATGTGGATTGCTACGCGGAACAGGTCGAGAAAGCGGCCTTTTCTCCGGCCAATCTGGTAGACGGGATCGGCTTCTCCAATGACCGGTTGCTGCAGGGCCGCGCCACCGTTTATGGCGACGCCCAACGGCACCGCTTGGGGAAACAGTTCCGCAAGACAGCTATCAACCGGCAGAATTGCTGGACCACAAAACAGATTAGCGAGAATGTCAGTCTGGGCAATACAGTGAATGGCGTTGTGCAGCGTCAGAGTGTGGTGCGCATGAATGATTTTGCCCAGGCCGGCGTTTATTATCGCAGCTTATGCACAGAGCAGCAGGAACACTTAGTAGATAATATTGCCGTGGAATTGTGGAAGGCTTCTTGCAATGTACAGGAGCAGGTGTTGTCCCATTTCCAGCAGGCCGATGTGACATTGGCACGGCAACTGAAGGAGCAGATGGAATGGTATCGGGAACAAACCTGCAGCCGGTGAGTTCTTGACAGAAGCAATAGAATATGGAAAAAAGTTTAAAAAACTGTACGCAAAAAAGAGTTCTGCGATATTTCATGAAGCGGAACTCTTTTTTGATGGGAAGATTCAGAATTTTTGCGGCGGGTTGATTAATCGCCAGATGATTTTCAGATAAACCAGTCCCAATATACTGATGAGCAGTGCTGTGCGGGGAGAGGGCCCATCCACAGAGATATGATGCAGGAGCTGCATAGAGTGCAAATCCAACGAAGCCAATAACGCGGGCTGGGGCATCAGAACACTGAAAAAGGTGACCACAATGATAACACATAATAAGCAAATATAGCATAAATCACGCATAAGAACACCTCCTGGCAGATAGGCAGTTTTTGCTGGTTACTATACTATATGCTGGAAATAAACTGTTATGACAACGGAAAGGCTGCGGTCTTTGTTTGCAAATGCGGCAGTCAGCAGGGTTTTTGGTGAAAAAATACTTGCAATTCGTGAAATAAACGGTAAAATAATAAGATAAGGAATAAAAATCAGAGAAAGGGTGTCGCTTTTGCAGAATCGTGTCAGAAAAGCAACTGCTATTTTGGTCTTATCTCTGTTCACAGTTACCTGTGCAGTGCCGACAGCCAGCTTTGCTGCCAATAGTATCGGTGATTTACAGCAAAAACAGAGTGAATTGAACAATGAAAAAAAGAATGTAAAAAGTCGGATTACGGAGAAAAATACCGAAAAAAAATCATTGACAGAACAGTTGAAAGATATTAACCAGCAGATGAACGATGTGCAGCAGACCATTGATGGTTTGAACACCGAAATCAGCGAAACAGAAGAAAAAATTTCTTTTACGGAAATGGAAATCAGCAACAAACAGCGGGATTATGACGGTCGTATGGCTATTTTTAATCAGCGGCTGAAAGAAATGTACCAGTATGGGGATGTGAATTTTTTAGAGGTGTTGCTGCAATCCAGCAGTATTACCGATTTTCTCACCCGATTTGAATATTTGAAATATATTGCCAATAACGACCAAAAGTTATTGGATGAAGTGAGTGCCTTAAAAGCCAGTTTGGAAACGGAAAAGGCCAGTCTGGACAGCATGAAAACCAGCTTGGTGGTGAAACGGCAAAATCAGGAGGCCAAATCGAAGGAATTGGCCACAGCCAGTGCGCAAAAGCAGTCGCTGGTGGATCAGATTAATGCAGAGCAGGATGCTTTGTATGATATCTTAGAAGATTTAGAAGCCGAATCCAAGGCGTTAAACAGTGAAATTCAGCGTTTGCAGGCAGAGCAGGCCGCTAAAAACGGCGCGAACACCAAAGCGCCCGGCGCTTATCTGTGGCCATGCCCAAGCAGCCATACCATTACGTCTAATTATGGCTATCGGGTGCATCCAGTAACTGGTGCGAAAAAGCTGCACAGCGGCATGGATATCGGCGCCAGCTATGGCGCGGCAGTGGTGGCTGCGGCCGGCGGAACGGTTATTATGTCCAAATATTACGGCGGTTATGGTAATTGTATTATTATTGACCATGGCGGCGGGGTATCTACTTTGTATGGTCATATGTCCTCGTTGGTTGCCAAAACAGGACAAAAAGTAAGTGCCGGGGAAACCATCGGCAAGGTTGGTTCCACCGGTGTATCGACAGGGAACCATCTGCATTTTGAGGTGCGTATCAATGGTTCTACGGTAAATCCGGCAAATTATGTGTAAAAGTTTTGTACAGGCTCTGCCAGGCGGAGTCTGTATTTTTTTGTTGGCATAGCGATGCAGGAAAAAAAGCAGGTATTTTCTTTTATGCTGTGGAAGAATAAAGCAACATCAATAATTGGTGAAACAAGAACATAAGGGGGCTATTGTTATGATGGAGGAAGTCAAGCTGCCTGCATCGGACCGCACGATGCTGTATGTGCATTGTTGGCGGGCAGAGCAGCCGAAAGCGGTTGTTCTATTGGCGCACGGCATGACGGAACACAGTTTGCGGTATGAACGGTTTGGGCAATTTTTAAGCCAGAACGGCATTTCTCTGTATTGTCATGACCAACGGGGACACGGGAAAACCGGCGGTATGCGGCTGGGCCATCTGCGTAAGGGCGTAGAGTGGAACATGATGATCAATGATTTGTTTACCATCAAGAAAAAATTGATTGACGTGGAAACCGACTGTCCGATTTATCTGATGGGGCATAGTATGGGCTCTTTTCTGGTGCGGCGCACGGTACAACTGCGGCCTTCTATGTTTGACGGTTTGATTTTATCAGGTACCGGCGACGGACAGGGCGCGGCGGGAAGAGCCGCTGTCAGGATTGCCAGCGTGGCCTGTTTGCTGACAGGGCAGGAAACCTATTCTAAAAAATTACAGAAGTTGATGTTCGGCAGCTTTAATCGAGGCATTGCCAATCCGCAATCCGAATATGATTGGCTGACCCGTGACCAGACAG
>CABUKW010000079.1 GCA_902492275.1 uncultured Peptococcaceae bacterium | reverse complement strand
TCACTACCCGTTACGGACGCAGCAAATGCAGTCTTGCCAAAATAACAGCGGCTTTCCTGCTTACCTTGACACTCACTGCCGCCGTATTAGCCTGTAATCTGCTTTTGGCCCACCTGGTGCTGGGCAGCGATGGTTTAGACTGTAGTATCTTATTCAGCGGCATTTCTCTCAGCGAGCAGAGCATACCCTATAACATCACCTGCCGCACTATGCTGCGCTATCAAATTTTGTTGACCTTCACTGCTGTTTTCATGCTCACTGGCATGGTTCTGCTGTTATCAGCGCTAAGCAAAACACCTTTCGTCACCTTAATTACTGCAGCGGGATTGCTAGCGTTGCCTATTTTACTGCCAGTGCAAGAAACCAGCAGTCTTTATCACTTTATCGCGTTGTTGCCGCTTTATCAGATACAATTTCTGTCTCTGATGTCACTGCAACAATGGTCGAATGGTTTGCTTTACGCTATACTGGCCGTACCAACATCCGTGTTCACCGCTATCGTTGGTACAATCCTAGCCAACAGACAATTTTCCCGACATCAAGTATCCTAGCAGCAAACAAAAACGCTTTGTCATTCTTTTCATCAAGAATACGACAAAGCGTTTTTGTTTGCTGCGTTCATTACGTTTTCAACAATTTCAACATTCCCAATATATCACAGGATGTTTGATGGAAGCCTATTATTGTTCTACAGCCTTCTGAATCACATCGTTCAAGACCTCTGTATCACCAGCGATCGCTTCCGGCAGACCCTTCACATCAAGACTGATGTTCTTGGTGGTTTTCCCTTCAAAGGTGTTGGCCTTCATCACATCGCCCAAATCGAAGCCCATGGTATCCTTCATACCCTCAGTAACGGCCTGCAGCGTTCCCAATGTCATACGGGCTACATCTACCGCACTATTAGAAGCGCTTTCACTGCCGCCAATGACTGTAATCTTATCAATTTTAGACAATGGCTCTGCAATAGCGCGGGCAATTTCCGGCAACTGTTCAATTACCATCTGCAGCTTCCCTGCCTCGTCCATCTTGGCCAATGCTTCCGCTTTTTTCTCCAGTGCTTCCGCTTCTGCCAGCCCCTTTTGCCGAATCGCTTCTGCCTCTGCCAAACCACGCTGACGAATTACCGACGCTTCCGCTTCCCCACGCTGCTGAATTTGCTGCGCTTCGGCAGCGGCGTCCAGCTTCTTCGCTTCAGCCAAAGCTTCCGCTTCCTTGATAGACTTGATTTTTTCCGCTTCTGCCCGTAATTCCTGTACCCGTTTATCAGCCTCTGCCGGTTTTACCTGGGTTTCCAGCAATTCTTTTTCTTTGCGTTCCGCTTTTTTGGCGGCCAGCTCAATATTTTTCTGCTCCGCCGCAATTTGCACTTGAATTTCCGCTTCTTTTACTTCTTTTTGCCGCTGTTCTCGCAACACCTCCGCATCCTTTTCTGCATTGGTGATATCCTTTTGGGTAATATTCTGCTGAATTTCATAGGCAGCGTCAGAAATTGCCTGTTTGGTCTGAGTTTCACGAGCATATTCTAATTTTTTCACTTCTGCTTCTTTGCTGGCTTCCGCTTTGCGGGCCTCTGCCTCTAAACGGGCCTGTTCCCCAGCTCGGTCGGCCTCCGATGTTTTGATCAGCGATTCCCGGCGGGCTTCTGCCTCAGCAATTTCCGCATCCCGCTTTACTGCCGCAATTTGCGGTTTGCTCAATGCATCAAAATAGCCATTCTGGTCACCAATCCCCTTGATGGTAAAGGACTTCAGTTCTAACCCTAATTCACTCAACTGGTGGGCCGCCACTTCCTGTACCCGTTCTGAGAATGTCTTACGGTCCTTATAAAGCTGTTCTGCGGTCATATCGGCAATAATTTCACGCAATCGGCCTTCGCACACATCCCGGGCCGTTTCCATAATATGCTGTTTCGTATCCGACTCTCCGCCGCAATTAAATTGCTCCACTGCCGAACGAATCATGGATTCTTCATTCTTAATTTTTACCACCACGACGCCATCGGCCTCAATAGGCACTGCATCGGCAGTCAGTGTGCCGCGCATACCCACTTCAAAGCTAATATTTTCCAGCGTAATATAATCAATCCGCTGCAACACTGGAATTACAATAACACCGCCGCCAGTTACCACTTTTGCTGCGCCTAAGCCCGTCACGATGGCCGCCTTATCAGCAGGAACCTTTTTCCAAGTGCCCAGTATACACAAAAGCACTAGTACCAGACCAACCACAACGGCTACTACAATCCCAATCACACCCATAAACACCCTCCTCTTAAAATTACTACAATTCTGCTAATTCTTCATCTGGAAAGAGCCGTACCGTCAACAGCGTTCCTTGCTCATTGACCGCTACAATCTCTGCCAGTTCGCCTTCATCCAAAAGTCGCTCGGTACCGGCCTCCAACTGCGCCACATACGAAACAATGCCTTGGCTGGTTGATATCTGTACGGCCCCCATAGCACCAGGGCGAATTCTTGCTGACACTCTGCCCAAACAACCAATTAAATCGGCGGCTTTAGCAGCGGCAGCCTGTTCTCCACTGGCTTTTAATGGTCGCAAGACGAACAAATTCAGCAAGATAGCCGCAGCATAACCGCCAGTGCTAGCAATAACCAAACTGCCTTCCATGCTGATACGACCATACAACAACAGTCCTAAACCGCCAAAAATCAGCAAAAATAGCAACAGGCACATAGGCTTTAAAGGTAACAGCACTCCCACCGGCAAACCATCCAAATCCAAGTCAAAATCGAAATCCAAACCATCGGCCAAACCACCCAACAATAAACTCAAAGCAGGCAAAACAATTCCCAGAATTAACGACACTGTATAGACCATTTGCAATCCGCTCAAATTTTGCAAATTCAACAATACTTCCTGTAACGGCACACCACTCACTCCTTTCCATTTTACTATATCAGAATTTCATCCATCCGTCCAGCCTATTGGTATAACTGGTAGGATTTTTCGCGTAAGTGGTCAGTTTTCATAAAATTGTCATCGATATCTTATCTTTTGCTATTAAAACATTTCTTATTATAAAAAAGGAATCTTAGTTTTTACAAACCAAAGATTCCTTCCTACAATTTTTTCATCATGGATCTTAAATATTATGATTATACAAATTTTATCAATTATATTTGTAATGCCAATTCTGTCGCTTCCCGAACAGCGTCTAAAGCCTGACCAACTTTTCGGGCATCTCCAATTGTATAAACTTCTGAAATATGCCTACTTAATTCAGCCTCAAATGGATTATACGACTTGCTTCCTAATGCTAAAACAACTGTGTCGTAACCATGTAGTTCTTGAATTACACCAGTTTTCTCATATTGCACACCATCAGTATAAAATTGCAATATTTTAGATTCTACCAAAAACTTCACTTTATTTTTTTCTAAGCGTTCCATCAATGCAACTTTCGACACTGCATTGATATCACTAGCAACCTCAGCAGTCATTTCCATGACAAGAACTTCCTTATGATAGGTGCCTAAAAAATCTGCCGTTTCAATTCCAACCATACCGCCGCCAGCGATTAAAACCTTTTCGCCAAAAGGCTTCTTTCCTAGAAGAATGTCCGTGGCATTCACTAAAGTTGAACCATTTATTCCTTTAATATGCGGATAGAAAGGTTGACTTCCGGTTGCAAGAATAACCACATCCGGTTCTGCTGCCAAAATATTTTCTGCACGCACCTCCGTATTAAAATGATACGTCACACCAAAACGTTGCCCTATTTTATAGTAATACTGCATCGGTTTTACTAAATCTGATTTTCCTGGAGGATATGCTGCAACTACGAATTGCCCTCCTATATATTGTTCTTTTTCATATACTGTAACGTCATGACCTCTTTGCGCCAGTATCCATGCAGCTTGCAAACCGGCCGGACCAGCTCCCACGATATGAATTTTTTTAACTCGTTCAGCAGGTTTAATCTGTAATTCTAACTCCCGTCCTACAAAAGGATTTACTAGACAAGTTAAAGGTTGTCCCATTAAAAGATTTTTTGTACAACCTTGATGACACCCTACACAGGAGCAGATCTCATCATATTTCCCATCCTTTATTTTTTGCATAAAGTGGGGATCTGCTATAGACTCTCTACCAAAAGCGATTAAATCTACCCGATTTGTAGAGAGCAATTCTTCTGCTATGTAAGGATCATTTACCTTACCTGCCACAATCACTGGAATCCGAACAGACTTCTTAATATCTTCAGCATATTTTGCAATATAAGCAACAGGATAATCACTACTTCCCCAAAATGTTTCCGTCGCATAATTTCCCACGGAGATATTGAGGGCATCAACGCCTGCCGCCTCCAGCATTTTTGCCATAACTCGAGCCTCTGGCAATGTAATTCCACCTACACACCATTCTTTTGCACTCATTCTAAAAAGAACCGGATATTCTTTTCCCAAACGTTTCTTAATTTCTGCAACGATTAATAAAGGAAAACGCATCCGATTTTTCAGAGAACCGCCAAATTCATCCATTCTTTTGTTTGAATAAGCTGACATAAATTGGCAAAGCAGATATCCATGAGCTCCATGAATTTCTACGGCATCTATTCCAGCCTTTTTGGCCCGTTCTGCTGCATCTCCAAATTTTTTTACCAAATCATATACTTCTTCTGTCAACAATGCTCTTGGTAATTCCTTCATTTTAGGACATGCTATACTGGAGGCCGCTACTGGCTGCATATCATTAAAAATACTCAGAGTCTGTCGACCAGGATGCTGCAATTGCACACAGATCCTGCACCCCTCTGTATGCACAGCCTCTGCTAAACGCCCAAACCCTTCAATCTGCTCATCTTTCCACAAACCAGGGGTTGTAAAGGCTGTCTTTCCATCTGGTATAACAGCAGTCACTTCAGCAATCAATAAAGCAAACCCGCCTTTGGCTTTTTCTCTATGATAGGCAATTAAACGATCATTTACAACACAATCTGTTGTAGTAAATCCTGTTCCCATAGCTGGAACAATACTTCTATTTTTTAATTGCATCGTTCCAATTGAAATCGGTGTAAAAAGTGTCATATAGTTCTCCATAAAAACCCTCCATCTTCTTCTAAAATACAGTTTCTTTTAAAAACGGTGTCCATTCAGAAACAATTTCATAAATGGACACCATGCCTTGTAACCTTGCTTCAATTATATTTTAAAAGTTAATTGGAAAAAATAGTCCCGACTAAGAGTTTTATTCTAATCCTAAAAGACGCACTGCATTATTATACATAACATCTTCCAAAGTCTCATCAGTCATGCCATTTTTCTTCCAACCTTCCACAATAGACTCTAACGAGTTAATAGGATATGCTGTACCAAATACAATCTTATCTCTTAAAGACCCATTAGCAGCCGTTACATAATCCTGATAACCAGGGATAGTATCAATAGCATAACAATCTGGAGAGAGGTAAACATTCGGCCGATTGAGGGCAATGTGACAAATTTCTGTGATAAATGGATAACCCCCATGCACAATGATAAAATTCAATTTTGGAAATCTCACAGCAATTCTATCTAAGTCATTGGGATAATATAAATCTTGTTCTGGGACAAATAATCCGCCAAATTGCAGCATAACCGGAACATTAATTTCCTGACAGCGCTGATAAATTGGAAATACACGTTCATCATCCACATGCATAGGTTCGCTGCCAAAAGCTAATTCCATGACAATCCCAACGCAAGGGCCATCCACCACATATTTATCAATCTCTGCCAAACACTTCTCAGTTCCTTCTAACGGATCAATTCCAGCAAAGCAGATGAAACGGTCTGGATAATCTTTTAACAAATCAATCAAATCATCATTGTTGTCACTTTGTCCCTTCCGTACTGGCACCACACCTTTTTCGATGCCTAACGCATCCATCTCTGCAATCAATTCATCCATGGATAAATTTTTAGCAGAGGAAGGGATATCTGTTCCCATTTTTCTAGCAATTTCTGCAGTATCTGTTTCTAAATTTACAAACAAACCAACATCTTTAAATCTTTTGTAAGGGGGGCGCAGTCTAAAATCAATAATCTTCATAATAAATTCCTCCATTTCGTTTTTACATTAATCCAATAAAGTTCCAATACATAAAACCAAACGTAATCATCCAGATGAAACAAAGTACTGCTTTCACACTGTATACTTTAATCCAGTCTGCCATAGGAATCAGACCTAATGTATACACAAATAATGGCCAAGCTGATTCATAAGGAAGAATAAAATTACTAACACCATTAAAGAAACAGTACATTGCCGGATGAATTCCATAGCCCAATTCTGTCACAATTTGTGCAATTGGTACACCAAAGGCATTCATTTCTGCTACTGGTGTCATAACAAAATTTAACAAAAAAGCAAACCAATAAATCAACATTAAAAATACAGGCTGACTCATTCCTACTAAATGGGGCAATAAAGTTGCGTTGATAAAATCACCAATACCTACACTGCCAGCTACTTGACCAATTGCTTGACAACCAGTGAAGAAGAATAGGAATGAATAATTCGCTTTCAAAAGATGTTGCGCTGTGCCAACATTTACACCTGGAAAACAGAGAATCAACGGTGCTAAAAGAAAACCATACATCATAGCTTGCCCGTGAATCTGCTGTGTAAAAAGATAAATTACCAGCGCAATTAAGACAACTGCTATTTTCTTTTCTTCTTTCGTAGTTGGCGGCAACTCATTTTTTAAATCAACAAACACTTGCCGGTTAACATTTTTCACATCACTGCCGCACATTTTTCCAATAATCAGAGCCTCCACAAAAATCATAGGAATGAATACAACATTATTCATCAAATAAAGTGGATAATTTAATGCTGTCACCTCTGGAATGATTGTGCTTACGGAAACTGGCAAAACAGCGAAAAATCCGGTGAGTAGAGAAACAAATCTGAATCACAAAAACCAATTAAACCTGTCAACATAATCCCTGCTGAGGCTTTGCTGCGTCCCCATCCGCAGGCCGTACACAAAGCATAGGTTACCATCGCCAAAGCTGCAATTGCAGAAGTTGCTCCCATCAATATCCGGAAGATAATCGCAATAACCAACACAGAAAAAACAATTGCCATATAACTATTTCCGAACTTCGCTAAAACGGTATATCCGATTCGTTCCAAAAATTTTGTATCCATCACAATAGCAACCAAGAAGATAGCGCCAATGGCTACCCAAGTAATATCCATAGTCCATGGCTTCATAACAATATCAATTGGTGCTACTTTTAAAATGATATATGACAAGCTCATTAACAACGCTGCTACAATATTAGGTACCTGCTCAAAAACGAACATTAAGATTCCCCACAAAGTGACAATCATAAACATTTTTATTTCATGTGTAAAGACTTCACTAACTGGTACGAATGCAATCATTAGCGGCAACAAAAATGTAACAATCATTTTAAGCCAGTCCATTTTTGTAAATTTCTCTGCCATAGGCACATGACACGCTCCTTTCCAATCTCCATATGGATTTTTAAAATTCTTTCATCAACAGCTGTTACATTATTTATAACATGATAGAAATCATTTGTAAAACTTATAGAATTGATACACCTATATCGAAAAAATCAATATTATTTTTGCCTAGTTGTTTTTTGGGTTATAAAGTTATATTATATAAATAATCGCCACGCATTCCGCATCTGATTTTTTCACAATTCCGTTTCAATTTTCATTCTGAGGTAATAGTTATGCAAATTAATCACATTGAATATTTTCTGGAAGTTGCTCGATGTCAATCCATCAGCAAAGCGGCTAAAAACCTATTTATTACCCAATCGACACTGAGCACATCCATTGCTACATTGGAAAACGAATTAGGTTTTAAACTTTTTACTCGCTTAAGAAAAGGCGTGATCTTAACTCCTGAAGGAGAAAAAATTTTAAAAGATGCACAAAAAATTTTGACTACAATTTCCGACTGGAAAGAGCTTGCTCATAGCACTTCCACACTTACAGGAACTGTACACATCATTTCCCAACCAGCCATTACAAGCTATGCTTTGGTAGATATTATAACGGCATGCTATGAACAATATCCTTTCATTAATGTCAATATCAATGATACCCAAAATAAAACTTTTTTTGATTCCTTAATAAACAACAAATCCACAATTGGCTTGGCTTTTTATACGCCAGACGACTATGAATTTATTTACGAGCAAGCCAGACTATATAAATTCAACACAGAAATTCTCTATTTTGATGAACTGCTTGTATATTTTAATAAATCCTCTGCACTTGCTCACTTAAAAGAAATCACTTTAAAGGATTTACTGGAATATAACTTAGTTACCTATCCTTATCAAAATAATCAAGCCTACAGTGATGTACAGAGCTATTTTTTCAAAAATAAAGTTTTGATTTTGCCTAAAACCAGTGATCAATTAGAGTTAATTTCTCGAAATTCTAATATCATTGGTCTTTTTACCTCCATCTTGCGCAAAGGATTAGAAAAAAGATCCGATTTACTGATTTCCACCGCCCCAATAAAAAATTATCCAACACCATTGGTGATTGTCATGTTTTATCCAGAACAAAACAGTATTACTTCTGCTGAACAAATCGTTTTAGATTTAATCCGCAATCAATTTAAAATTCGCACATAATATAACAGGACGAATCTTTTTATAGGATTCGTCCTGTTATATTTATTCTAGTTTTATTTTATGATTTTATATACGGTTGCAATAACTCTTTTAACTGTTTATACAATCGCACCGATAAATGCTCCATACTAAGCCGGTAACGACATTTTCCGTCCACATAAAGAAAAAGGCAATGTTTTCCCTGTTGAAGCTTTATCTGCTGTCGCTCATATTCCAGCCACTCATTACAGAGAAACAACTTGATTTTTACTACTTTTTCATCCAAATAAATACGGTCAGGATACAAATTATTCAAATAAAAAGCGACAAGCACCAACAAAGCCGAAGGAATCTGCCAAAAGGACAGCCATGGTACCACAAAGCTGGTCAAAAGCGGAACTCCTAACAGCACCGTCATTTTTATCCATAAAACAATACGTCGATTAACCAGGTACATAGGCTACTCCAACGTAATACGACCAATTTTAGCCTGCCGGAAATCAATCAAGATACCCTTCGATGCTTTACTGTAATCAATCCGACCGCCCTTTAGCAAACAGCCTCGGTTGCGTCCAATCTGCTCTAAAATGGTTAACGGCTTTTCTTCTAAAATCTCTTGCTCCAATTTGAAACGCTCCAGTAACAGTTTGGGATAACGCTGCTGTAAAAAGGCAATCAGTTTCAAGGCTGCTTCATCGTGGTCAAAAACTTCATCACTGACAGCGCCAGTCACAGCCAAGCGAAAGCCCACTTCTTCGTCTTCAAATTTGGGCCACAGAATTCCCGGCGTATCCAAAAGCTCTAAATCGTCATCTAATCGAATCCACTGCGTTCCCCGAGTAACGCCGGGCTTGTCACCAGTCTGCGCCGCTTTTTTACCGGCAATTAGATTAATAAATGTACTTTTTCCTACGTTAGGAATACCTACAATCATACAACGAACAGTTTGCTTACGAATACCTTTTTGGGCCATGCGCGCCCGCTTTTCTGCAGTTAAATCCAGCAACGCTTCCTTTAAGCGGCTAATCAACTGTTTTTTCCCAGTGGCAGCGTTAAAAGCAAACGCCCTGCACCCGCTCTGTTGGTTAAAAAAATTAACCCAATAGGCGGTACGCTGTGGATCAGCCAAATCTTCCTTGTTTAAAATTATCACCCGCGGCTTTTTATCACCTACCAACTGCTCCAGCAACGGATTGCAGCTACTAATAGGCAAACGAGCGTCCACCAGTTCAATCACCACGTCCACCAACTTTAATTGTTCCTGTATCATGCGTTTTGTTTTGGCCATGTGACCGGGAAACCATTGTATAGTCATATGCTGTCACTCCTTATCACTTTTTTATTTTTAATATAATTTACGAAAGCCTATCTATTAAGCCATACGTAAAAATGTCTGTACAAAAAACCGCAAAATGTACTTTTCTATATTTTTACAAATTCTGATGAAAAACTACACATTATGTAGGCAAAAGAACCTCGAATGTAGGCAAATTATTTCTTTATTTTACCAACAAAAATCTCGTTTGTCTACTTTTTAGCCAATTCATGTAAAAGCATTATTTTTGAAAGAAGGAATATCTATATTAAAATGGTGCATTATTAACGAAGATGGATTTGCGTTTCCCTGTTCCAGTAAGGAATCTGCAAAAGTTATTATGGAATTTTTATGGGTCATGTATAATCGTAAAATCAAAGTTGAATTGTTAAATTTGGATTAATCATAGCAATAGCCCTGCAACCACAATTTTATTTATAGCTGCAGGGCTGTTCTCATTTAATTATTAAGTTTTCCGTCAACAATTCGGCCTGTGTGAATCCAGTTGCTTCCGAAAGCATATTCAAGCTTTCCAGCGTTGTACTGATTTCGCAATTTTCTATCTTTCTATGAAAAAACGGATATTGCTTATTGTTCTCAGAAATTAGAAGAAGCCGGTTTCATTGATGCACACATAATTGAAGCTGATAACGGAATCGTAGATATTCTTTTTCTTTCTATCACTTACGATGGTCATGAATATTTAGACAGCGCTCGTCATCCTCAACTGTGGGAAGATGTCAAACAACAATTTCGCGAAAAACCTGTTGATATGACATTTAATCTAATTCAGAAAGTTGCTTCAAATCTCGCCAATCATTATCTTGGCATTTCTCTTGAATAATCTTATAAGAACCTTCGAGCGAATTAAGCGTATTGTTCAGTAGCACTCGCGCCTGATCCGCTTTATCTTTATAAATTTGTTACAACGCAAAATCGCCCTTACGATAAGACAGATTTCCAAACAAAACATCTTCAGACAATTCAGAAAATGCATTTACAATTTCTTCTTGTGCTTTCCATATCCGTTCATTAAATCTTTTATCAACTTTAATCTCCATTGTCCTCTCCTTTCCTGTTTCTATTAAAGATTCTCTTAACAAAATTGCAGAAAACTCTGAATGGTTCTTTGAAAGGTATCCTTGAGAACTTCCATAATCTCATTCATCAAGACATCATCGTCTATAATTTGTACGGTTACTATCATGCCTATTCTTTCTTCCTTGACACACCAACCATCATTGCCTCTCCGATATTCTCCTGCGCGCACTCTTCCTTTAATGACCATTTCACTAATTTGAGGAGTGCGTATACATTCTTTACTTGTCACAGATTATCACCTACTTTAATTTTTGCCACTCTGATAGTCTAGCCGCTACGACTAAAATCTCTTTAACTTGCCATATTGGTAGTTCCTTGGACCTAAAAAAATCTAAAACTTCAAAAGCTATTTTTTCAAAATCCCCTTTTTTGCTTTCCATCTTTCTCACCTAGCTTTTTCCTTGTATTGGTTCTTTTGGGGCATCTTTTCGTCCTATTGAGTGTATTATATAATTCCATCAAGAACATTACCAACAACTTTTTATTGACAATGAGAACTTTTTTTGTTATCATAAATACGCAGGAGGTGTTAAAAATGAATGAACGTATAAAAGAAATCAGAGTTAAACTAGGATACACCCAAGAAAAATTTGGAGAAAAAATAGGCTCAGCCAGAAATACCATTGCAAATTATGAATCGGGAAATAGATGTCCCTCTGATGCAATCATAAAATCTATTTGTCGTGAATTTAATGTAAACGAGAGCTGGCTGCGAACCGGAGACGGTGATATGTTTGTGGAGATATCAGAGGATGAACAACTTGCTGACTTTTTTGGTAGAATACAAACTAGTGACGAAAGTGATTCCATAAAAATGCTAATGAAAACCGTTGCCAAATTAGATGACGAAGGGTTACAGAAAGTGCGTGACTTTATAGAGATTTTTAAAGCAAAAAAATGAGTGCCAACATAAGTCAGCGCTCTGAGCAAAAGGTGAGAGAAGGGGATTATTTGAAATGCTTCACATACGCCAAGATAATTTTTTGATGCTCCACATTCAAAGCAGACACAATGGCGACGATTTCATCTAATGTTTTATTTTCCATATCTGCCGCCTTCCCACAAAGAAACAAATGTTCTTTACATTTATATTATGGAATATTTGTTCCTGTTTGTGAAGAGAAAATTTAGCATTAAGTAAAATACCTACTGGGGATATTGCAAACCTACTTTGCATATGCTATAATGTGTTTGTAAAAATAATCAAGGACACGATTATTCATGGCAACACAAAAAACCCAGTAGTGGCAGCTACTGGGTTTTTCTTTTACTTTGTGCTGATTGTCACCTAATCTCTATCCAGCCACTTGCAAATGTAATATGCTACTACACTCGCTACAATAGAGATAATCAAAGACACAATGACACTCATGGCAACACCCCCCTTTCCGTTGCCGGATTGGGCAGTGACAACATTGCGAATTATACCATAAATTTAACCAAATAAAAAGACTCTGTGCTCTTAACACAGAGAAAATACCTACTGGGGATATTGCAAATTGGTTTTGCATATGCTATAATGTGCCTAGGCAAAGGAATTGTTATGAGCGCAATTCCAATTTTTAGACAAGCGAAAACCCCAGTAGCGGCTACTACTGGGGTTTTCTTTTTGCTTTTTTACAGTCTATGCAGACTAGGCTAGTTACCGCTTCCTTCCGTTTAACCATTTGCAAACATAGTGGCTAACTACATTCGCCGCAACGGTAAGGAGAAACAATATGAGCGCATCCAATTCTTAGACCCCCTTTCTGTTACCAGTATGGGGGCGGTAACGTATTGATTGTATCATAAATTTAACCAAATAAAAAGCCCTCTTCTGCGCCAACAGGAAATGGCAAAATGGTTACACTATCAATAAAGGAGCGTGATTTTTATGACATTGTTCAAAGAGTTACAAGCTGTCACCTTGGCTGAATTTGAAGCCATGGAAAAACAAGAAGGTTTAACCTATGAACTGATTGATGGTGTGGTGATGATGTCGCCAAGACCAGCCATCAAGCACCAAAGAATTAACGGTAAACTATATGCAGGGTTTTTGTCACTCTTATCTGATAAAAACTGCGAACCAATTTTAGAATCTGACCTCATTATAGAAAAACAGAATTTTGTTCCTGACCTAATGGTGGTTTGTGATGAAAATTTAGATGAAATGATACATTATGATAAGCCGCCACTCATTGTAGTGGAGATTATTAGCCCGTCCAGCGGCAGCCGGGACTATTTTGTGAAGCGCCGGGCTTACAAAGAATTAGGCGTGCAAGAATATTGGATTGTATCTCCGGAAGAAAAATGTATTATGATAATCTGCTTTGCTACTGACGAAGAATGCCGTTATTGTGAAGGTCAGGCAAAATCTTTTGTAATGCCAGAAATCGTGATTGACTTGAAGGATATCTTTAATTAAAAACAAAAAGCCCCCTGTGCTGATATGCTCCCCTTTAGGTAGACAGTTGAAAAAATAAAACTGTTTATCTAGAGG
>CABUKW010000078.1 GCA_902492275.1 uncultured Peptococcaceae bacterium | reverse complement strand
GGGCGCTGACGATTATATCACCAAACCCTTTCAGCCCTTGGAGCTGGTGGCGCGGGTAAAAACACAGCTACGCCGCTACACCCGATATAATCAGGTACAGCGGGAACCGAAGAAACAGGAAATCGCGTTGGGCGGTCTGTATATCTGTCGGGATAATCACAAATGTATGCTGAACGACGCAGCCTTGGAGCTGACGCCGCTGGAATTTGATATTCTCTGGTATCTGTGCAGCCATCAGGGGCAGGTGGTATCCTCCGAAACGCTGTTTGAAGCAGTGTGGGGCGAAAAATACTTGGAGAATAACAATAATACGGTGATGGCCCATATTGCCCATTTACGGGAAAAAATGCAGGAGCCGCCCCGCAAGCCTAAATATATCAAAACTGTTTGGGGAGTGGGCTATACCATTGGCTAAATATTTTACTTTAACACAACAAAGACATCAGGTGCGGTTGTCGCGAAGGCTGTTTGTGCGTTATTTACTATCGCTGCTGGGGATGGTATCTGGTTATTTTGCGCTGGCGCTGCTGTTTGTAGTGATTTATGCTACATTCCGATTGGGAAATATCGTTCCTGCGCGGATGTTCTATGAATATCTCAGCTTCCACCGGGAAGATATCAGTATTCTGGTCTTGTTTTTTGGCTGGCTGTTTCTTACCTACCGCTGCATTTATCAGGCGTTGTCTTATTTAGATGCGCTGGTAGCTGCTTCGGAGCAGATGGTACAGCAGCCAGAGCAAACGGTAGAGCTGCCTCCCGATTTAAGCGCTATACAAACAGAACTGAATTTGGTACGGGAGCAGACTTTGCGTAATGCTGCGGCTGTCAAAGAAGCAGAGCAGCGCAAAAATGATATGCTGGTTTATCTGGCCCACGATTTAAAAACGCCGCTGACCAGTGTACTTGGTTATCTCACACTGCTGCGGGACGAGCCGCAGATTTCCATCGAGCTACGGGCTCGATATACCCATATCGCGTTGGATAAAGCAGAGCGCCTAGAAGAGCTGGTTAATGAATTTTTTGAAATTGCCCGATTTAATCTAACCACGATGACCATAGAGCAGCAACCTATTCATCTAAGCCGCATGCTAGAACAGCTTACCTATGAGTTTACGCCTATTTTAACTGAAAAACAATTGCGCTGGGATCTGCAAATTGCTGCCGATATAGAAATAAACGGCGATGCCGATAAACTGGAGCGGGTTTTTGATAATTTAATCCGTAACGCCATTCACTACAGTGATGCTGGCAGCGCCATTCAATTATTGCTGCTGGCTGAGGAGGACGGCGTTCAGCTGCAGATTACCAATCAGGGCACCATTGCGCCGGAAAAATTAGAGCGTATCTTTGAGCAGTTTTTCCGGTTAGATGCCGCCCGCTCCAGCAGTACTGGCGGCGCAGGTCTGGGCTTGGCGATTGCCAAAGAACTGGTAGAGCTGCACGGCGGTACGATTAGCGCTCAAAGCAGTGGTGGCACTGTCACCTTTACGGTGTGGTTGCCGGCATCGTAAGAAAATCTTAAGAAATCGGCAAGGAAATCCTCAGAAAGTATACAGAAAAGCTCAAAACAAAAGCATGACTCGTTTGGTACCATAAAGGTAGCAACGGGACATGCTTTTTTCTATGAAAAGATAACCATAATTCTCACAGAAAAATACTGGAAAGGATTTGATAATGATGCAAACGAAACCAACTGAGCAAATTAAGCCAACGGAGGATAAGCGATTACAGGTAGCAGTCTTTTTTGGTGGCTGTTCTCCAGAATATCTGGTGTCATTGACTTCTGCGGCGGCAGTCATTACCCATTTAGATAGGCAGCGTTTTGCGCCAGTGCTTATCGGCATTTCCCGGCAGGGACAGTGGTACTACTATACCGGAGAGGTGAACCGCATTGCACAGGATACCTGGTGTGAGCCGCGCTTTTGCCGTTCGGCGGTTTTGCAGCCGGGCAGCAGGCAATTGCTGGTGTTTGGAGCTGATGGTGTGCAGGTAGAGCAGACGATTGCCCTTGATGTGGCGTTTCCTGTTTTGCATGGCAAAAATGGAGAAGATGGAACGGTGCAGGGCTTTTTGCAGTTAGCTGGCATTCCGCTGGCTGGCTGTGGCGTGCTGAGCGCAGCCTTATGTATGGATAAATGGCGCGCCCATCAGTTGGCGGCGGCCGATGGCATTGCTATTCCGGCGGCAGTGCTACTGCAAAAAGAGGATAAGCTTGCCGACAAGCAGACGGAGATTGACGCTTTAGGCTATCCGCTGTTTGTGAAGCCGGTGCGGGCTGGATCTTCTTATGGAATCAGTAAAGTTGCAAATAAGGGACAACTGGCGGAGGCTATTGCAGCAGCGCGACAATATGACGATACTGTGTTGCTGGAGGAAGCCGTTGACGGTTTTGAGGTGGGCTGTGCCGTTATGGGCAACCAGATACTGACCGTGGGTGAGGTAGACGAGATTGAATTAAATGGCGGATTTTTTGATTTTTCAGAAAAATATACGCTGCAGAATTCAGCTATCCATGTACCGGCCCGAATCAGCGCGGAAAAAGCGGCGGAGGTAAAAGCGACTGCCCGGCAGATTTATCACATTTTAGGCTGCAGCGGCTTTGCCCGGGTAGATTTATTTCTCACACCAGAGGGTGCGTTGCTGTTTAACGAGGTGAATACCATTCCCGGTTTTACGGCCCACAGCCGTTTTCCCAATATGATGAAGGCGGCTGGATTTTCCTTTACGGAGTTATTGACGGAAATTTTAGAACAGGCGGTGTGAAGATGATAACGATTTTGATTTCGCCACAAGATATTTATACTGGCCCTTTAATTTTAGTCAATCGTCAGCATCCTTGCCGGTTGCAAGAAGAAAAGCTGCCGCTGCTGCCGGTACAGCAGGGCAGTTCTATACAGCTTTGCGCCAAGGCAACGTTGGCCTTACAAAAATTATTGCAGTATATTGGCGCACAACAGGATATTGCGGCGGTCAGCGGTTGGCGCTCATTGGTGGAGCAGCAACAAATCTGGCGGCAATCCCTTGATGACAGCGGTTTGGAATTTACCCAGCAGTATGTGGCGCTGCCAGGTTGCAGCGAGCATCAAACCGGATGGGCCATTGATTTAGGCTATGATCACGGCGTTATTGATTTTATCCGTCCGGCCTTTCCCCATTCTGGCATTTGCCAGACCTTTCGGGAGCAAGCAGCAGCCTTTGGTTTTATTGAGCGTTATCCCCAGGGAAAGGAAGCTGTGACTGGCATCGCCTATGAGCCTTGGCATTTTCGTTATATAGGTGTGCCCCATGCCGCTATCCTTGTCGAGAGAGGCTTCACTTTGGAAGAATATGTGGCCTTTTTGCGGCAATACCCTTATGGCGAAGAGAGTTTGGTGTGGCAAAAGGCAGGAAGTAGTTATGAGATTTCCTTTTTAGAGATAAAACGGCCTTGTACGGTGCATTTGCCAGAGCATTGCCAGATATCAGGCAATAACGTAGATGGAATGATTGTTACCGTGGAAAGGGGCATCTGCTGTGGATAACCAGCAATACGGTGGGTTGGATTGGGGCCGTATGATAGCAGCTTTGCTGGTGGTAGCCATTCACACCTCACCGCTTACCACTTACAGTGCTGAGGCAGACTGGTTTTTCACCCGGGTACTGGCCCGTACAGCAGTGCCATTGTTTTTACTAATCAGCGGATTTTTTCTACTGCCTGATTACCTCTTTATTGATAAGCCCAAGAAACAGGCGCAAAAGCGCATGCAAAAATTTTTCCTGAAAAACAGTAAATTTTATCTGGCGGCAGTATTGCTTTATTTGCCGCTTGGGTTTTATGCAGGCCTATATCAGCATTGCAGTCTGATGGACTGGCTACGTCTTTTGTTGGTGGACGGCAGCTTCTATCATCTTTGGTATTTTCCTGCTGTCCTCACTGCGGTAGCACTGCTTTGTTTCTTACGTCGGTGGCTGTCGCCGAAACAACTGACAGGATTGGTACTGCTGCTTTACGGCGTGGGGCTCTTAGGAGATAGTTATTACGGGTTGGCGCAGCAGTTTGGGCCACTTGCTGTCTTCTATGAAAAATTATTTCAAGTTTGTTCTTATACCCGCAATGGCTTTTTTCTGGCTCCAGTCTTCTTGCTAATGGGTGCATGGATAGGCCGAAAGATGGGACAAAAACATTGGCAAGGCGAGCGGTTGCATCTGATAGATTTGTTGCCGGTATTATTGTTGTTGACGGCGGAAGCCTGCTTGTTGCGTGGTCTGGATTGGCCCCGTCACGACAGTATGTATCTTTGTTTGCTGCCTGTTTTATACGGCGTATTCCAACTGCTTTTGCAGTGGAACGTTAGCGCGCCAGTTTTGCTGCGGCCTTTGAGCGCCTGTGTGTATGTACTGCATCCGCTGGTGATTGTACTGGTGCGGGGTGCGGCTAAATTGTTGGGCCTGACGGCTTTTCTGATAGAGAACAGTCTTTTACACTATTTAGCTGTTTGTCTATTATCGGTGCTGCTTTCGCTGTTATGGCTTAAGTTACAGACGATATGGAAACAAAGAAAATAGGAATAGTAGAAAGTAACAAAACTAGAAACTAAGCAAGATAGTAGAAAGGAAGTTGCCGATGAAAGCCTTGATTTTAGAAAGCTATGCCGCGTTTACTGCGCTGTTTCCTTTTGTGCTGGCGGTTTGTCTAGGTAGTGGTAGGCGGCGAACAAAACCATTATCCGTCTTACTCTTGACTGTATTTGCTGTTTATATTGCCGCAGTATTAAGCGTGACTGGAGCAGGAACTTTGTATGATTGCGGCATTTATGGTCTGCAAGTACGGACGGAACAGCTTAATCTTCTGCTTTTCTCCCAGGAAATTGACAAAGTCACTTATTTGCAAAATATTTTATTGTTTGTGCCATTGGGTTTGCTGCTGCCGCTTTTATGGCCTGGTATGCGCAAGCTAAAAGAGGTTTTTATAAACAGTTTCGGTTTTTCGCTGTTGCTGGAATTGAGCCAGCTTTGCAATAATCGATGTACTGATGTGGATGACTTGTTGCTGAACACTTTAGGCGCTTTGATGGGTTATGGTTTGGCCAAGCTGCTGCTGGCCTTGTTGCCCGGCTTGGCGTGGCAGGAGGTGCAGCCCACAAGAAAACCATGGTTTTTTATCGCGGGGATGTTTTTTGGACGATTTTTGCTCTTTCATGAAGTGGGCATAGCCCGTTTGTTATATGGATTTTAAAGAAGGCCATCTTCTTTTTTAACTGTCTATCGGATGCATTCAACAGCAAATCTGATAGGCAGTTTTGTCGTATCCTCAAAACAATTATTTTAAAGCCCTTAAGAGCGCAGAAAAACACATATTTTTGACTTGAAAATAAACGTAAATATTTTTACATATTCCAATGCACATACTAAAATCAAAACCAATAATCAAGAGGCATATTGTATGCTTTAAATAGATGGTAAATCAAAAGCGAAAAGACAGGAAGTCGGTTTCTGTGAATTAGATTAAGATATACAAAATTTTATCAAACAGTAAGAAGAAATTTGTGGCACGGCTCTACTAAAGCAGCGGAAAAACATGAATTGAATACTGCGAAAGAGTTCTATGGAATTTTTGGCTTGCCTTCCGCAGCTAAAGAGAGATTCCAGCTTTTGTAGACTTGTTATTCTATACTTGAATAATAATCTATATTTAAGCAAAAAAAATGTTGCTATCTTAAAATGGCTAAGAAAGAGAGATTTCTGTTTTACTGTATAAAAGCCAGCAGCTTTTCTCATACTAGAAAAATAATTTTTCTATTTTGAAAAACGTAGAGGAGGCGCTAGCTATGGCAGAGGAACAGAATCAGGAGCCGGAGGTTTTACTGGAGAATTACGGAACCACCGCATTGCCCATTCCAGAAAGTACGCCTATTCATTGCTTGACTATTATCGGGCAAATTGAAGGTCATATGATTTTGCCGCAGAATAATAAAACTACCAAGTACGAGCATTTAATTCCCCAACTGATTGCCATTGAGCAGGACCCGGAGGTAAAGGGCGTGCTGATTATTTTAAATACGGCGGGCGGTGATGTGGAATCGGGCTTAGCCATTGCTGAGGCTATTCGAGGCTTGAGTAAACCAAAAGTATCCATTGTGATGGGCGGTGGGCATAGCATTGGCGTACCCATTGCTGTATCCAGCGATTATTCCTTTATTGCGCCCAGCGCTACCATGACCATCCATCCGGTTCGGCTGACTGGTATGGTGATTGGCGTGCCGGCTACCATGGAATATATTGAGCGGATGCAGGACAGGGTGGTAGCTTTTGTGACGGCCAATTCCCATATTGACGAGAGGACTTTTCGTCAGTTGATGCTGACTGTTGGCGAGCTATCACAGGATATCGGTACAGTAATTGTGGGAAAAAAAGCGGTAGAGTGCGGTTTGATTGATGAAGTGGGCAGCATTAAGGAGGCAATGGTCAAGTTGAATGCAATGATAGAAGAACGGGAGGCCAAGCAGAATGATTGACGTTTATTATACCTTACAGCCGCCTTGTTTGGAATTACAGCAAGGTGGCAATCAGTCTGCCAGCCGTTTGGTCTGTTATAAAGGCGTTCCTGTCTATGTACAGCCTTATGATGAAAATCGTTGGCAAATTACAGGACTTTGCAGCACCAATCCGGCCCATTTCTTAAGAGCCGATTTGCAGCCTGGCGCTTTTATTCCGTTGTTTCAGCAGACGAAATAGCGCGGAAAATAAAAGTGAAGCAATGAATACAGGATATGTTTTTGAAATAGGCCTTCCATCGGCTTAGAATTGTGGTATAATAAAAAAAACTTTAGGGAAAGGACGGGATAGCAGGTGGTGCGGGAACAATTCCATAATTTGACGGAGCAAAGGGAAAAAGCCATACTGGTGTTGCTGCCGGAGCCGAAAGAAAACTGGCAGGAAGAAGATTTATATCAGGAATTGGTAGAATTAAGCTGTAGTGCCGGGTTAGATGTGGTAGATTGCTTTGTTCAGCATCGTAGCGCGCCTGATGCGGCTTATTGTCTGGGTAAGGGCAAGCTGGAAGAAGTGCGGCAAGGCTGTTGCACCTGGGAGGCTGATTGTGTAATTTTTGACCGCACCTTATCGCCGTCGCAGTTATATAATCTGGGCAACGCGTTGGGTGTAAAGGTTTTAGATAAAACCATGCTAATTTTGGATATTTTTGCGCAAAGAGCTCGCAGCCGGGAAGGTAAGCTGCAAGTGGAACTGGCCCAGGCCAGCTATCTGCTGCCCCGGCTGTTGGGTCAGGGGATGAATTTATCCCGGCAGGGCGGCGGCAGTAAAAGCGGAGGTGTTGGAACCCGTGGGCCAGGGGAAACCAAGTTGGAAACGGACCGCCGCCGCATTCGTCAACGTATTCAGACGATTCAACAGGAACTGCAGGAAGTGCGGAAGCATCGTGCTGTGCAGCAAAAAAGTAAGCTGCGCAACGGTTTACCGTTAATTGCTTTAGTGGGCTATACCAACGCGGGAAAATCATCTTTGTTGAATAGGCTGGCCGATGAGCATATCTATGCGGAAAATCAGCTATTTGCTACGTTGGATCCGACGACGCGGGCTTTTTATCTGCCCAATGGCAGTAAAGCGCTGTTGACTGATACAGTCGGTTTTATCCGTGATTTGCCGCCTCAATTGCTGGAGGCTTTTAAGGCCACTTTGGATGAATTACAGTATGCCGACTTATTATTGCATGTGATTGATATCAGCAATCCTAATTTTTCTAATCAACTGAAGGCGGTGGAAGATATCTTGCAGCAGTTGGGTTTGGAGGAGAAACCGCGCTTATATGTTTTCAATAAGATTGACCGGTTGGAGCAAATTCCGCCGCTGGGCCATACGTTAGAGCGGGAAAGTTGCTGTTATATTTCTGCAGCTTCGGGGAAAAATCTGACAGACTTGCTGCACCTGATGGAGGAACGGCTTGTGCAGACTATCTGCTATCAGGTGGAACTGCCGCTTAATTTGGGCGGTTTGTTGTATCAGGCCTACGCTAGTGGACAGGTTCGTGATTTGGTTTACACCGACCAAGCCGTTTGTTTTATGTGGGAAGGTCGACAGGAGCAGTTGCCTTCAGGCTTGACCCAGTATCTTATATAAAATGGAGTAAAAGAGAAAATGAAAGAATATTTTTTAAGTTTAAAGGATAAATATCATATTAACGAAACGTTGATGCAACAGATTTTTGCGGCCTATGACGCTGTGCAGCCCTATTGGCAGCCTATTAGCAATCATACCTGGACGGCGCAGATAAAAATTTTAAACGCTTTTCAGAAGCATCAGGCATCTGATTTTCATTTGAATGGTTCTACTGGCTATGGCTACGGTGATACGGGACGAGATATTTTAGAGTTGATTTGGGCCGATATATTTCGGGCAGAAAAGGCTTTGGTACGGGCCAATATTGCTTCGGGAACCCATGCCCTGGCCTTGTGCTTGTATGGTAATTTGTTACCAGGCGATACCTTTGTGTCCATCAGCGGTCAGCCCTATGATACGTTGCAAACTATCATCGGTCATGACAGGGAACCGGGTACATTGTCTGAACTAGGCATTCAGCATAAAGTGGTGGATTTAAAAGAAGATATGTTCGATTGGGCGGCCATTGCTCGGACGGTTACAGCAGATACGAAAATGGTTTGCATTCAGCGTTCCAGAGGATATAGCTGGCGAAAATCCTTGTCTATTGCCAAAATTGCGGAAGCCATTACCTTTGTCAAACAAATCAACCCGCAAATTATCTGTTTTGTCGATAACTGTTATGGGGAATTCGTGGAATTACAGGAGCCGTTAGAAGTGGGGGCTGATTTGATTGCTGGCTCGTTGATAAAAAACCCTGGCGGTGGTTTGGCACCGCGGGGCGGTTATATCGCTGGGCGGGCCGATTTGGTAGATAGGGCGGCAATCCGACTGACTGCGCCGGGTATTGCAGAAGATGTGGGCTCGGCCTTGGATTTTAATCGATTGGCTTTTCAAGGTTTATTTATGGCACCGCTGATTGTGGAGCAGGCCATGAAAGGAGCCATTTTTGCCGCCCAATTACTCTCCCAGCTAGGGTATCAGGTTTCACCGGCTGCCGGAGAAACCCGTACTGATATTATTCAAGCCATTCGATTGGATACGCCGGAGCGGATTCGGAAATTCTGTAAAGGTATTCAGCTGGCTTCACCGTTGGACGCTCATGTAACCCCCTATGATGCAGAGTTGCCCGGCTATGATGATCCGGTAATTATGGCTGGCGGAACTTTTGTGCAGGGATCTTCCATTGAGCTGAGCATTGACGGGCCAATGCGGGAACCCTATATTGTGTATATGCAGGGCGGACTGTCGGTTGCTCATGTTATTGCCGGTGTAGTGGCGGCAGTGGGTCAGATGGAGCAGAGCGAATAAAAGCCGGAATAGAGAAAGGGCTGATTATTATGACGAAGAAAAAAGTTGGTCTGTTGTTTGGAGGAAAGTCGGGAGAACATGAGGTTTCTCTGGCTTCTGCCCATGCCATTGCACATCAGTTTAATGCTGAAAAATTTGAAATTGTACCTATTTTCTTATCTAGGGAAGGGCATTGGTATGGCCCTGTAGAATTGGAGGATATCGCTACGATCACTGTGGAACAGTGTAAAGGCCAAGAGGTTATTTTGGCGCCCTATCCGGGCGGGAGGATCTTGTCTGTTGACGATGGCAGAGAACTTTGCCGTCTGGATGTCATTTTTCCCATCGTACATGGAACCTCTGGGGAAGACGGCATTCTGCAAGGATTGTTGGAGTTAGCCGGCGTGCCTTATGTGGGCGCTGGTGTGGCCGGGTCAGCCATTGGCATGGATAAGGTAATTATGCGTAAAATTTTTTCCTATCATCAAATTCCGCAGGTAGCCTTTACTACCGTATTGCGTACCCAGGTGGAACAGAACATTGAGCAGGTGGTGGAGCAGGTGGAGACGGAGTTGTGTTATCCTGTTTTTGTGAAGCCGGCGAATGGTGGTTCCAGTGTAGGAATCAGCAAGGCGAGAAATCGGGAAGAACTGTCGGTGGCTTTGCAATTGGCAGCCCGTTATGACCGCAAGCTGTTGGTGGAGCAGGGTGTTGATGCTAGAGAAATCGAAATTTCTGTACTGGGAAATGAACAGCCGCAGGTATCACTACCAGGAGAAATCCAGTCCAGTAATGAATTCTATGACTATAAAGCCAAATATATTGATAATAAATCCATATCAGTTATTCCGGCCGAACTGCCTGCAAAGGTTATTTCCGCAATTCAGCGATTGGCTGTAGAGGCTTATCAAGCTTTGGATTGCGAGGGCTTTGCCCGTGTGGACTTTTTTATAGAGCGGCAGAGTGGGCAGCTTTATTTGAATGAAATCAATACGTTGCCCGGCTTTACGGAAATCAGTATGTATCCCAAAATGTGGGAAGCCAGCGGCTTATCCATAGAAAACTTATTGGAGCAATTGGTGACATTGGCCGAATTGCGCTATGCGGACCGCAGCAAAAATTCAGTGCAATGTTAGCGGCAGGACTTTCAAGAAAAGAATTGTGGTAAATTTCCAATAAAACAGAACATGATTTCTTTTTATCTGGAAAATTCTGTTGACAAAGTGGACGAATTATTTTATAATACAAACATATATTTGAATTATAATGGAGGATGCTTATGGCAGAAGCTGCAAATAAGAATATGGACCGCGCAGCGGCATTGGAAAATGCTTTAAAACAGATTGACCGTCAGTTTGGCAAAGGCACGCTGATGCGTTTAGGTGATAAAGAAAAAATTGAAATGGAATTTATTCCGACCGGCTCTATCGCTTTGGACAGTGCTTTGGGTATTGGTGGTGTGCCAAAGGGCCGTATTACGGAAATTTATGGGCCAGAATCTTCTGGGAAAACGACGGTTGCACTGCATATTGTGGCGGAGTGCCAAAAGGCTGGCGGCATTGCGGCTTTTATTGATGCGGAGCATGCGTTGGACCCGGTTTATGCTCAAAAGATTGGCGTAGATGTAGATAACCTTTTGGTTTCCCAGCCCGATTATGGTGAGCAGGCATTGGAAATTTGTGATGCCTTGGCTCGCAGTGGTGCCGTGGATATTATTGTAGTAGACTCGGTGGCAGCGTTGACACCGCGGGCAGAAATTGAAGGGGAAATGGGCGATACCCATGTGGGTCTGCTAGCGCGTTTGATGTCGCAGGCACTGCGCAAAATGACGGGGAATATTAGCAAAAACAATACTACTATGATTTTTATCAATCAGGTGCGTGAAAAAATCGGCGTGATGTATGGCAATCCGGAAGTGACTACTGGCGGACGGGCGCTGAAATTCTATTCTTCAGTGCGCATGGAAGTGCGCAGAGGAGAAGCCTTGAAACGGGGCAGTGAAGTAATTGGGAATCGGACGAAGGTGAAAGTTGTAAAAAATAAGGTAGCTCCACCGTTTAAACAGGTAGAGTTTGATATTATGTATGGTGAAGGAATTTCCAATGAAGGAAGTATTATTGATGTTGGCGTAGAACTGGAAATCATCCGTAAAAGCGGCGCTTGGTATTCTTATGAAGGTGAAAAAATCGGACAGGGTCGCGATAATGCAAAGGAATATTTGAAAGCCAATCCTGAAACTAAAGCCGAGATTGAAGAAAAAATCCGCCAGCACTCTCAGTCTATCGGTATGGTGGTAGAAGTGCAGGAGGATGAAGATGACTCTATGGAACCTGGTGAATTATTTTTTGATTCGGAAGCCTGAAGCCTAATGAAATTGAGGTACAATCGTGATGGAACAGTTGGAACAGGCTAAGCAGGTGGCTTTAAAATTTGTGTCGGTACGGATGCGCACAGAACAAGACGTAGAGCAAATGCTACAGAAAAAAGGATATGACAGGAAAACGGTGCAGACGGTAGTGGCATTTTTAAAGCGCTATCAGTATCTGGATGATGCAGCCTATTGCCGCAGTTGGATTCATGACAAAGTGCAGTTCCATCCTTGTGGGCGGAAGAAAATGGCTTTTGAGCTGTCTAAAAAAATTGCAGACCACCAATTGATTTGTGACAGCTTGACAGAATATTTTCCTGAAGAAGCAGAATTGGAACAAGCTATTACTGTTGCGCAAAAAAAGATAGACAGTAGCGGTTCTAACTTGCGTCGGGAACAGCTAAGCCGCTTTCTATACAGTCGTGGCTATGGCGGTAGCGTGATTGATACTGTGTTACAAAAACATGAAATAGAGGAACAATTAGACCGGAGACAGTGTGATAATAATTTTTCTTAATTAAATATGTAGCGTTTCATTCTAGATAAATATGAAATGGAACGCAGGAGGATATTTTATAAGCTCGATTTTGAAAAATGAGTACTAACATAAGATGAAAAACGAAACGGGAGATATCCGCACACTTGATGGTTATTTCTCATTTCACGCGAATGAAGAGATTTTTTTAAAATCTAGTGTCAAGATTTATCAAAAATGATAAATTTTGATGAAAAATAATAGAGTTGTTCCCCAAAAGTTAGGTAATGAAAAGGGCTTCAGATATGTTTTGCTGAGAGAAAAAACGCATTTGAGAATCTAGATAATAAGATTTAGATTTGTTGTATCCTCCCTCGTCTTGAAGCAGTACAAATTTTTTTTCTAGTTGCTTTGACACTTTTTAGCTGTTTTTACGTTATAATATTTCAGGCTGTTCTGTGGTAATTTATGGGGTCAAAAAACTCCTCATTTTGGGCCGGTGAAAAGTCACCGTTCTAGGATGAGGAGTTTTTCAGGTTTTGGGTTGTTTGAATTATAACTTTGCCGATAGGGATTCAAGTGTATTCTACGTAGGGCGATAGCTTAAATTATGAGACTTAAGTCAGTTGAGCGCAGAAGGCGAGAAATAAAGAACTACCCGCTATGCGGGTGAGCGTCAGAAGTTATATGAAAAAATCACCAATCCGGTATAATGGAGTTGTTTAGGCTACCAAAATACAAAACAGGAAAGGTGATTTTTAACATGGCTAATCAATACAATAGTTTATCGCACACAAAATAGATGTGTAAGTACCACATCGTATTTACTCCAAAGTATAGACGAAAAATAATATATAATCAATATAGAGAAAGCATAAAAGAAATTATAAGAGAATTATGCCGCTATAAAGGAGTAGAGATTATAGAGGGACATATGATGCCGGATCATGTTCATTTACTGGTGAGTATTCCACCTAAAATGAGCGTATCGAGTTTTATGGGATATTTGAAAGGCAAAAGTGCATTGAGAATCTTTGATAAACATGCAAATCTGAAATATAAATTTGGAAATAGACATTTCTGGGCAGAAGGATATTATGTGAGTACAGTGGGGCTAAATGAGGCAACCATCAAAAAATATATAGAGGAACAGGAAAAACATGATATCGCATTGGACAAGTTGAGTGTCAGAGAATATGAGGACCCTTTTAAGGGTAGCAAGTAATACAAACGCCCCTTGAGGGGCAGCAAAGGCGGCAATGATGGTAGCTTGAACGAAGTGAAAGCAGCGCCTTG
>CABUKW010000077.1 GCA_902492275.1 uncultured Peptococcaceae bacterium | reverse complement strand
ACTTTATAAACCAGAATATCATCCACTACGCCGCCCTGCTCATTACACATCGGGCTGTACCGCACCTGGCCATCATACATACCGCTGCAATCATTACAGGTAACCATCTGTACATTTTTTAAGGCATCCGGGCCCGATAGTACAATTTCTCCCATATGGGATACATCAAACAGACCGCAGGCTGTACGCACTGCCATATGCTCCTTGATCACACCTGTTTCATACTGTACCGGTAATAAATATCCTCCGAACGGCACGATTTTTCCGCCAGCCGCTACATGACAATCATAAAGCGGTGTTTTTTTCTCCATGAAATTCATCCTCCTCTAAATGTTATTTTGTTTTATCATGTAAAAAGCTGCATAAACATAAAAAACAGAGACATGAAAATAACGACACTGCAAGTATCCTTGTTTTCATGCCTCTGTTGCTTTACCTGAAAGATTCCCCGCATTTTAAAATGCAAGTTGCTTCGTCGGTGCAAAAATGCTTTCCAGAGTCCCGTCCGAATCCAGTCCTTTTGCCTGAGAGTTTTTGCTCTTGCACCTTCGGCGATGTGCCATGCACATTCTCTCCCAAATTCCTCAACCGGGTATATCATTGAATTGCCTTTAGTATACGCAATTTATTCTTCCTTGTCAATCCGTGACTTTCATGCTGTATAAATGGAAAAATTTTATGTTTGATACAATTTGCAAAAAGAAATTCTTCACATCCCAAGCCTTATATACTTAGAATGTTTCAATGTCCTTGCTATGATTCCATATTTCATAAAAGCTCAAAAATTCAAGAAAAAAGTTATTGACAAAAAAGCGCACGCCCAGTATAATAACTTCTGTTGGTTAACGGGGTGTGGCTCAGTTTGGTAGAGTACGTGGTTTGGGACCATGGGGCCGGGGGTTCGAATCCCTCCACCCCGACTTAAAAAAGACCGCTTAGATAGGCGGTCTTTTTTATTTCCCCAAGTATCAATTTTTGGCTATCCTCTTTATCGTACATAGAATAAGAAATGCGATTGAGACATAAAATCCTCTCACAAAATCCTAGCTAGTTTCCTGATAGAACCGCCACAAAAGCAAGCTAGCACACAAAAAGGCCAAAACTTCTGCCAACGGCAAGGCCATCCACACGCCATTAATTCCTATCCATTCTGCGAAGCTCCACGCTAAGGGAACGGTCAACAAAAACTGCCGCAATAAGGATATGAGTAAAGATGCCATGCCGCGGCCCAAAGCCTCCATCACACCGGACCCAATCACTCCGACTGCGGAAACCAAAAATCCCAAACTAATGATAGGCAAAGCCTGTGCGCCTACTGCCAGCAATACCGCATCATCGTCAAAGAGCGCCATGATTTGTTCCGGCCATAACCAACACAGCACCATTCCCAGCGCCATAATGCCTGCTACCGCTACCATGCTGCGTCTAATCGCTTCCCACATACGGTCATACCGTCCAGCACCAAAATTACAGCTAATAATGGGCCGCAAACCTTGAACGATGCCGTTGGAGGGCATATAGAGAAAGGTCTGTAATTTAAAGTAAATGCCCATAACTGCCACATAAACATCACCGTAAGCTGACAATACTTTATTCAAAGCGCCTGCTAGAATAGACGGCAACGCCATGGTAATCGCTGCCGGAATTCCAATGTAATAAAGCTTCCACACCAGCTGACCATTCCATCGAAAATAGCGGGGATGAATTTGTACCATTAAGTTTTTCTTTTTATATGCAACGAGATAAAAGAAAAAGGCTGTCGTCTGTCCAATTACAGTCGCCATAGCGGCGCCAGCTACACCGAAAGCGGGAACTCCAAACCAGCCAAAAATCAATATGGGGTCTAAAATAAGATTGATCATGCTGCCACTGGCCAACAGCACCATGGTAATCAGCATTTCCCCCACCGATTGAAAAATCTTTTCCATGCTCACCTGTAAGAAATAGCCCATAGAAAACACAAAAACGATACCTGCATACTGACAGCCCCAGCCAATCACCTGCGCATCATCGGTGAATAGCTGTAAAAATGGCCGCGGAACGACGCAACCAAGCAGGATGAACAGCAATCCGTGCAGCACTGTCAACGCCATGCCTAACGTAGCCGTTTGATTAGCCTTTTCACGGTTTCCGCTGCCCAAGTTCATAGCAATTACCGCATTGATGCCGACTCCAAAGCCCACCGCTAAGGACAATACCATATTCTGCAGTGGAAATACATAGGAAACTGCTGTCAGCGCTTGTATGCCCAAACGAGCTACAAAAATACTATCTACGATATTGTACAAGGATTGCACCACCATTGACAGCATCATCGGCAGCGACATGGATAATAACAGGGAAGAAATCGGTTGGTCCAACAATTTATTGCCTGTTAAAGTTTCTTTCGACAAAAACCTCACAGCCTTTCCGCAAAAATAAAAAAGACTATAAAATCGCTGTTTGATTTCAGAAACAGCAAAATTTATAGTCTTTTACCACGCCCAAGACAGGCCGTATACTTTTTAATAAAGAAGGACTGGAGAAAACTCCCCCAGTCCTTGACATCCTAGCGACGTACTTCTTTGATTCTTGCAGCTTTCCCGAACAGGTTTCTCATGTAGTACAGCTTTGCACGTCTTACTTTACCGTGACGTACCACTGCAATTTTGTCCACACGTGGGGAATGGATTGGGAAACATCTTTCTACTGCTACGCCATAAGCGACACGGCGTACGGTGAAGGTTTCGCTTAAACCAGTACCGCGACGTTTGATTACAACGCCTTCAAAAGCCTGAATACGTTCTTTATTGCCTTCAACAACCTTTACGTCAACACGTACTGTGTCGCCAGGTCTGAAGTCAGGAATATCAGATCTTAACTGTTCTTGTTCAATACTTCTAATAATATCATTCATTTTGCATGTCCTCCTTCCCGCTAGACGTTCTTATCTTACCTCTTGTAAAACAGCGGACCGTCCTTCTCAAAACACAAGTTAGTATAACAGAGTTTTCCTGTGGAGGCAAGCATTTTTTTAAATTTTTCATAAAAAAACTGTATGTTTTTTATTCTGTTTTCCATATGTATCTGCAGCGTTTTACAACGCTGCAAAATGGTCAGCAGGTCCACGGCGCCATAGGAAGCGGTACGAAAAAGCCCTGATTATGCTGACAAACAGGGCATTGCTCTGGCACTCGTTTTCCGGTATGCAAATGCCCACAGTTCAAGCACATCCACACAGTTTCTCCATTAGAGACAAACAACTGATTTTGTTCCACCAATTGCGCCATATGCTGGAAGCGTTTGGCATGGGTCTGTTCAATTTGAGCAATCATTTTAAAAGAAGCTGCTACCTTGGTAAAACCTTCTTCTTGGGCAATCTGCGCAAACATTGGGTATACAGATTCAAATTCCTCCATTTCATTGTGATGGGCCATGTTCAACAAATCCAACATGTTATCGGCAATGTCAATGGGATAGGTGCCATCCACTGTAATAGTCTGTCCGGCCAGTTGAGTCAAATGATCGTAAAATATTTTAGCATGGGCGCGTTCTTGGTCAGCCGTAAATTTAAAAATTTCTGCCAACACACGCAGTTTTGCCTCATTAGCCTGCTCCGCTGCAAAGGTGTACCGATTACGGGCTTGGCTTTCCCCCGCGAAAGCCCGCATCAAATTTTCCCTAGTTTTGCTAGTTTGAAACTCTACTGTCATCCTGATAACCTCCTTAATAAACTTGGAAATTTAAAATTCCGTTCTATCTCTAGTATGGGAAAATCATAGCGAAAATATTCCTTTCTCCTATATTTTTATCATCTAGTTTTAAAAACCAGATTGACGAATGCTAGTATTTGCGTTAATATTGATATCATAAGGAGGGATACCATGCCAAATACAGAACAACAACTCCTCTCTTGGATTGAAGAGCTACAGCAGTACCGGCTTCCCCGTTGGGAGGAACTGCCTGATATTGAGCTTTACATGGACCAAGTGATTACACTCATTGAACGATATTTATCACCCTTAGTTGGGCAGAGTGACAACAAAGTCATTACATCGGCTATGATTAATAATTATGTCAAATTAAATATTATGCCCAAGCCCAATAAAAAGAAATATGAACGCATGCACCTGTCTCATTTAATTGTCATCACAATTCTAAAACAGGTTCTCTTAATTCCAGAAATCAAGGAAGGCATCTTTTTGCAGACAGAAATTGACGGCATGCGTATTGCCTATGATTCTTTCTGTCAGGAATTGGAGGAAGCGCTGCATGCCATGATTGAAAAATACCAGTGTTGGTCTACAGGAAAAATTTCTGCGCCCACAGAGCAAATTCCTTTAGAACGGCTGGGACTGCAGATGGCTTGTACATCCGTTGTCAGCAAAATTTTTACGCAAAAAATAATTGTCCTGCATTCGCAGGAGCATCAAAATACAGATTCTACAGAAAAGAAGGTGCAGTAAATGTCTACTGACAAAATCGCAATTTTGATTGACTCTGGCACTGACGTGCCGCCAAAACTGATTGAAAAATATCACATGTTTGTCGCCCCGCTGCGCATCATATTCAGCGATGGGGAATATGACGACGGCATTGATTTAAAGGCACAGGAATTATACCAGCGATTGCCCCATGAAATTCCCAAAACCTCTTTGCCCAGTGCAGAATCCGTGCTGCATGCATTAGACCAAATTCGGGCTGAAGGCTATAATAAGGTGCTGGTTGTCACAATCTCCAGCGGACTTAGCGGCACGCATAATATGCTCACGCTGTTAGCCAGCAATATTAAAGACTTGGATATTTATGTTTATGACACCAGAAATATTGCCATTGGCAGCGGCTTTTCTGCGATCCAAGCCGCTGAATATATTGCAGAAGGTATGGATTGGCACACGCTAAAACTAACCTTAATTGCGCAGACCAGCAAGTCTAAAGTTTTTTACTGTCTGGATACATTAGAATATCTGCAAAAGGGCGGCCGTATCGGTTTGGTGACTGCCATGCTGGGCACAGCACTGAACTTAAAGCCTATCATATCTTGTAACGCAGAAGGTGTTTATTATACAGTCGCTAAGGTGCGGGGACGGCAGCAATCGCTGAAAAAAATTATTGATTTGGCTGTAAAATTTGCAGGAAGCGCCAAAAAATATAATATTGCTTTGATTGGCAGTGGTCAAATGGGGCTAAATGATGCCGCCTCCATCCGCGATGAGGTTTTAAAACGGCTGCCAAATCCTGCGATGTTTATTGAAGGCGAGCTGGGTTGTTGCTTGGGTGTTCATGTAGGGCCGGGCTTAGTGGGCGTTGGCGTACAAATTTTAGATTGACGCAGCTCGTTTCTAAAAGCGAGCTGTACAAAAAAGAAAAGCGTTCTGATATGCTGTAAAAGCTTTACAGCATATCAGAACGCTTTTCTTCTGTTCAAACTTGCATCACGCTATAGAGCGATTGCAAATCATATAAAAACTTCTGCATTTTTTGCAGAACAAATACTGCATATCTATAAAGGTGTCATGTAGACAAGCAGATTGAAAACAATGGCTGTAGCAATAAAAACTTTTTTCGCCTACAGTTCGGCTTTGATTTCCTCCAGCATTTTCGCTTCTTCTTGGTTCAGCTCATACTTCTCCAGCAAATCAGGACGGCGCAATAAAGTACGGCGGAGCGATTCCTTTTTGCGCCACTTGCGGATATTTTCGTGATGGCCTGACAATAAAATTTCTGGCACTTCCATGCCTTCAAAATTTTGCGGGCGAGTGTAGTGGGGATATTCCAACAAGCCATGGTAAAAGGAATCTTCCTCGTAGGATTCTTGCTCCTTAATCACGCCGGGAATTAGACGGCTGATGGCATCAATCATTACCATAGCCGGCAGTTCGCCGCCGGTCAGCACATAATCGCCGATAGAATATTCCTGGGTTACAAAAGCACGGATGCGCTCATCAAAGCCTTCATAATGACCGCAGATAAAAGCCAACTGTTTTTTGTGCGACAACTGACAGGCCGCTTCCTGATTAAATACGTTACCTTGCGGCGACATGAGAATAATTTCAGTATCCGGATCCTGCAGATTGAGATTGCTGCGCAGAGCAGAAATCACCGGTTCTGGCTGCAGCACCATACCAGCTCCGCCACCAAAGGGATAATCGTCCACTGCACGATGTTTGTTGGTGGAATATTCCCGAAAGTTAATCACCTCGATATTTAAAATATCTTTGCTGCGCGCTTTTCCCAATAGGCTGCTGCCTAAGGGGCCAGTAAACATTTCAGGAAATAAGGAAAATATTTTAATGTCCATCGTTGCTGCCTCAATCTAACAAGCCATCTGGAATTTCTACATCCATGCGGTTTTTCTCCAGGTCAATACACTTGACTACCGATTTTAGAGCAGGCAAATAAAATACACCGTCTTCATACTGCACTTCATATAAATCGGTGCTGCTATTTTGTAAAACGGCAGTCACTTTGCCACGGCACACATCGTTTTCGTAAACGTCCAACCCTACAATTTCATAAATGAAATAAGAGCCTTTCGGTTTTACAGCATCTTCTGGATTGACGCAAAGATATAGATTTTTCAATCGCTCTGCTTTGTTGCGGTCATCGACACCGGCTAACGTTAATAAAATATTTCCTTTATGTTCCCGAACAGACTGTACTTCTACTTCTTCGTAGCGGGCGCCCGGAAGTTCCAATAGAGCCTTTTTCAGCTTTTTAAAACGATGATTGTCATCGGTAAGCGGCAATAACAATAGTTCCCCTTTGATACCATGGCAATTGACAATTTTTCCGATTCGAATTTTTTTCTGTTCCATAGCTTATTCCTGTGGATTGATAGCCATAACGATATCATCTTTTAAAATGATTTCGCAGCTTACGTTGGCGGTGAACGGTTCTCCCACTTTTACTTCCTGCAGGAAATTCCCTTCGCCTGTTTCCACGATTTCACCGTCGGGTAAATCTAAAATCGCCTGCAAGCTTGCCATCAATTGTTCTTTATAAGCGACCAATTTTTCTTTTTCTGCACCAAACTGACGGCGATAAACTTCCACATTAGGATCGCCCTTTAACGTCAATTTGGTGATAGCCTTCTGCATATTTTCATCATATACTTTAATATCGTTATCAATTTTATCCACTTCTACCTGCACCTGCTGACCGGCTTTTTGCTTATAGCTGTCAGTTACAACCTGTTTGATGACCAATTTCCCCATCATTTGAATTTTATCCATTGGTATTGCCTCCTCAAATTTTTTCAAGATATTCACGTTATTATAATATAAAAACCGACCAATGACAAGTATCATCGCTGATAATCTTGCCAACAGTCGGCTTCATTTCATTCCATAATTTCTACTGTAACTTTTTTATTTGCTTTTACAGCAGCCGCTTTGACCACCGTGCGAATTGCTTTGGCAATACGGCCTTGTTTTCCGATTACCTTGCCCATATCTTCCGGGGCCACGGTTAAATGAACGGTAATTTCTTTGCCATTCTCAACCTGCGTCACTTTGACTGCTTCAGGCTGATCAACCAAGGATTTTGCTAAGTGCTCCACTAACGCTAACACGAAAATCCCTCCTTATTTCCACAGGCCAGCCTGTTTTAACAGAGATCTTACTGTATCGGAAGGCTGTGCGCCAGTACCAAGCCATTTCTGTGCTTTTTCAGCATCGATTTCAATTGCAGCCGGCTGACGGTTTGGATCGTAAGTACCAATTTCGTCAATAAAACGACCGTCTCTTGGAGAACGGGAGTCCGCTACAACAATACGATAAAATGGAGCTTTTTTAGCGCCCATTCTTTTTAATCTGATTTTTGTTGCCATGATTTTCACCTCCTCTAACTACTTCAAGTTATCATGCGTTTTTTTATGATAGAAACGGCAATTTGAGCTTGCCTTTTTTACCTTTTTTCCCGGAAGCCATACCGGCAAACTGCTTCATCAGCATCTGCGACTGTTCAAACTGTTTGAGCAATCGGTTCACATCCTGCACTTTCATGCCAGACCCAGCGGCAATTCGTTTACGGCGGCTGCCATTAATCATTTTCGGGTTGCGCCGCTCAGCCGGCGTCATAGAAAGAATAATGGCTTTGGTCTGACCTAAATCTTTATCGCTGATCTGCAAATCCTTTAATTTATTTTTACTCATGCCTGGAATCATTTCCATCATGCTGTTGATGTTGCCCATATTTTTTAGCTGATCCATCTGCTCCAGATAGTCTTCCAGCGTAAACTCGGCCTTCATCATTTTTTTCTGCATTTCTTCCGCTTTTTTCTGGTCGATATTCTCTTGTGCTTTTTCAATCAACGTCAGCACATCGCCCATACCTAAAATGCGGGAAGCCATACGGTCTGGATGGAAAGGCTCCAAAGCATCCAGCTTTTCTCCCATACCGGCAAACTTGATCGGCTTTCCGGTAATGGTCTTAATGGATAAAGCTGCGCCGCCACGGGTATCGCCATCCAATTTGGTAAGCACAACGCCGCTGATATCCAGCAGTTCGTTAAAACTTTCTGCTACGTTAACAGCATCCTGCCCTACCATGGAATCTACCACCAGCAAAATTTCTGTAGGCTGTGCCACTTCTTTTACATTTTTCAATTCTTCCATCAGCACTTCGTCAATATGCAGACGGCCTGCTGTATCTAAGATTACCACATCGTTGCCATGGGATTTGGCATGCTCGATAGCGCCTTTGGCAATATCCACCGGACTGATTTTATCCCCTAATGCAAATACGGGAATTTCCAGTTGTTCCCCTAATACCTGCAGCTGCTTGATTGCGGCTGGACGGTATACGTCACAGGCTGCTAACAGTGGACGTTTGCCTTGTTTTTTCAACAGACGGCCCAATTTCCCTGTGGTGGTTGTTTTCCCGGAACCTTGCAGACCCACCATCATAATAACGGTTGGCGGCTTGGGAGAGATGGTCAGTTTGCTTTGTGAGCCACCCAATAATTCGGTCAGTTCTTCATGTACAATCTTCACAACCTGCTGCCCAGGCGTCAGGCTTTCCATCACTTCTTCCCCGACTGCACGGCTGTTAATCTTATCAATAAACTGTTTTACAACTTTATAGTTTACGTCCGCTTCCAAAAGCGCGACCTTTACTTCCCGCATGACAGCCTTTAAATCTTTTTCGGAAATCTTTCCCTGCCCCTTCATGCGTTTAAAAATGTCTTGCAGCTTATCGCCCAATCCATCAAAAGCCATAATGGGTGCCTCCCTTCTCTCAACCTCGTCTATGCTTTAACAGATTCCAGTTCCAGCCGTTCTAATAGCTGCAGCATCTCTGCATTGCCAGCAGCTAATACAGACAACTTTTCTAAAATCTCTCTGCGTTCCAACTCTCGCTGTGCCAGATGCAGCTTCGCTTCATACTTTTCCAGCAAATGCTCGGTGCGCTTGATTAAGTCGTGAACTGCTGTGCGGGAAATATTCTGTTCCGCCGCAATTTCACCTAGAGAAAGGTCACACTGATAATACAAATCAAAGACATTCTGCTGTTTTTCTGTCAGTAAACCGCTGTACAAATCGTACAATACGGCCAACCTCGTTCGTTCCTCCAGCGTCATGACCTTTCACCTCATCTGTTAACCTATACTGCTTAACACTCCGACTAGTTTACCGAAAAAGAACAAGGATGTCAAGTATTTTTACTAAACATCCTCAAAAAATTGATAAATGAAATTTATTGTTCTATTTATTATCCTGTTCCAACAAAGAAAATCTAGGCATCCATGTACCATCGGGCATCTGCACATCCTCCATAAACATGGCAAAAGGTCTGGCCCAAATGCCATAATCGCCGTATAGTGCCTGATAAATCACCAGTTGTTCTTCCGTTTCACTGTGTCGGGCTATATGCAGTACCCGATACAACTTTCCTTTATAGTGGCGGTAGATTCCGCCCAATACCAATTCGCTCATAGGTAGCTCCTTTCCAAACGGGGATTGTCGCTTACAAAAACGCCCAAAGAACAGCAATCACCAGCCCTGGCAATAGATTAGCTACGCGAATACCTTTATTCCATAATAAATTGACACCTACGCAAAAAATCATAATGGAGCCAACCAGCGATAAATTGGACAACGCCGCTGCAGTCATAAAGGGTTTTATAAAACGGGCCAAAATGGTGAGCAAGCCTTGAAAAATTGCCACAGGCACAGCCGCGAAAAGACAGCCTTTGCCCAGAGAAGCAGTCATAATCAAAATAATTAAGAAATCCAAGATGGCCTTGGCAGCCAAAATAGAATAATCGCCTTCCATACCGTCTTGAATGGCCCCCACCACAGCCATGGCACCCACGCAAACTGTCAGAGAAGCGGTCACAAAGCCATCCACAAAAGAAGCATCTCCACTGCTGCCCGTTTTGATTTTCAGCCATTGTCCAAACTGTTCCAACCGCAGCTCAATATTCATCCATTCACCTAAAAGAGCGCCTATCGCGAAGCTGCCAATCATCATCATGGTGCCGCCGCTGGAAAGCTGGCCGTTGCTGATGGTCAGCATTTCTTGCAGTGCGCCGCCAATTCCGATGAACAACACACAAACGGCAGTAGCAGTCATTAAAATTTCCTGAAACCGTTTTTGCAGCAAATTCCCAAATAGAAGCCCTAAAAGACCTCCGGCAATAATACCGCCGCAATTTATCATCGTTCCCAAACCAAGCATGAAGCCACCTTCCTACCTTTTCCAGCATCTTATGACACAGCCTGTCATTTACAAAAATAACAGCAACCGTTCTGTTACAAATACAACAAAAACAGCACCTAAGGCTACAATCAGTAAGCCTTTATTTTTATAGGCCAAAAATACTGCCGCCAGTAAGCCCGCCACAGCCGAAACCATATTGGCAGTGGAATATAAAATCGCTGGCACTGTCATAGCTGCCAAAACCGCATAGGGCACGTAGTAAAGAAAAGAACGAATAAAGGAATTTTGAATTTTACGACGCATCAACGTCAACGGCAGCATACGGGGAATATAAGTCACAATAGCCATTACAGCCACTGCCGTCAATACATATCCATAATGATACGTGGTTTCCATCTATCAGGTCTCCTCCCCATCATTTTTTACAGGCCACTTCACAGCAGCAAAGCCGCTGGCAAGCACCGCACAGATGATAATTACCCAGCCGCTGGATAATTGATGGAGCAGCGGCAAATAATAAAAGAAACAGCTAATAACCGCCGCAATGACAATCACCCAAGCCAAAGCCCGTTCTGTGCGCGCTGGTGGAATAATAACTGCTAAAAACATCCCGTAAATGGCAATACCCAACGCGCTGCGCACCATATCCGGCAACAGGGAAACTGCGGTAGCGCCAATCAAGGTACCCAAAGCCCAGCCCCAAAAAGGCGCTGTCATTAAACCAATAAAATAAGCGGCAGAAATTTGTCCTTTGGACTGCATACTAACCCCAAAAATTTCATCTGTGACACCAAAGGACATCACGAGCCGTTTTGGAATTGAAAGCTGCGGATTGATCCGCTGCGACAAGGATAAGGACATCAACAGATAACGAATATTAATGACAAAGGTTGTGATGCCAATTTCCAACAAACTGCCACCATTGATAATTAAGGCTGTGCCAGCAAATTGGCCAGCGGAAGTCAAATTGGTCATCGAAATCAGTACCGCAATCCAAAAGGGCAAACCATGTTCGGTACACATCATACCAAAGGTAAAGGATACAGAGAGATAGCCCAGGCAAATGGGTATGCCATTTTGCAAGCCTCTTAGAAATGCGGATTTGGTATCAATAGACAAAACACTTCCTCCTTTTTATAAAAATTCTGTAATAAAACAGCCCACTGCCAATTTGCGCAACAGTGAGCCAGATTTTGTCCCATGCAATATCAAATTGTAAAACTTTCACCAAAGTTTGTCAACAGCCAGCACACATTTTCGCAGCTAACGCCCTTTTACTCCTTAATTAAAACTACATTGGCGCTGTGTACCAGATAAACCTTGCCATTCACTTTTATTTGCAGCTGATCTCCGTCTTTATAATCGGTCCAGCTTTCCACCTTGCCCTGCACCACTTCTCCATTGGGCAGCTTTATGATGGCTGTATCATAGGCGTAGGTTAAATCAATAATGGTTTTATTGTAAAATTCTGAATGAATCAGCAAAGCAACGCCTGCCAAAACAGCTAAAATCACGATTACAATCAAAATTGTGATTCCTTTTTTCTTCATATTTTCTGTACCTCCTCCGTATTATCAAATCAGATAACCAAAAAACCTGTTTTTCTTATCTTCCAATTCGATTATAACAGAAAAAGAGCCTATTGTGTAGACAAAAGTAAAAACAGACGCTACAAGTCGTAACGTCTGTTTCATAAGGTTTATTTCCGGTGCATAGAGAATTTGAAGGTTTCGTAGTATGGGGTTACATTATCGATAATACCGCGATCGTCTGCTTTACTGAATAAAGCAGCTCTATCGCGCCGGCTCTGCATTTCCGGTTTAATACTGCCAGGACCATTTACACAGCCGCCTTCGCAGGCCATTCCTTCGATAAAGTCTTCCGGTAACTTGCCAACCCGCATCATCAGCAACGCTTTTTTACATTCGGCAGCGCCGTTGCATTGCGCTACTTTCGCATCAATATCAGCATTCATTTCTTTGAAAGCCTGTACCACTGCAGCGGTTACGCCGCCGGAGGAACCAAATTTTTTGCCGTAAATACTACCCTGCTGCAGCACCGCATCGGAGGCTTTCAATTCTATATCTTTCGCCCGCAACATCGCATCCAATTCTTCAAAAGTCAGAGCATAGTCGGCGTTATCCTGCGTAATAGACTCGATGACCTCGCTCTTTTTCGCAATACACGGCCCAATAAATACGGTAACAGCGCCAGGATGCTTCGCACGAATAAACCGCGCCATAGCCGACATTGGCGATACAGTAGTAGACACGCGGTCCTCTAACTGTGGGAAATGCTTTTTCACCATAGTCACAAAAGCCGGACAGCAGGACGTCGTCATTTTTTTGCCTTCCTGATAGGCTTCCAACCATTCCTTTGCCTCACTTTCCGCAACCATGTCGCCGCCTAAGGCAACTTCATACATATCGGCAAAACCCAACTGTTTCACTGCTTCTGCTAAATCAGCCATCGAAATATTGCCAAACTGACCTTCTCCAGCCGGCGCGACCATCGCGTAGACAGGCAAGCCCTGATTGATTAAATTAATAACACTGACCATAAAGGAGCGGTCCATAATCGCACCGAACGGGCAGTTTTTAATGCACTGTCCACAATGGATGCATTTGTTTTCATCCACCACAACGATTTTATTTTCATCCATGGTAATCGCATCCACTGGGCAGCTCCGCTTGCAGGGGCGCATCAAATCGGCAATGGCATTGTATGGACAAGCCTGATAGCATTTGCCGCATTCTTTACACAGTTGCGTATCAATATGGGCTTTATCCCGCTGAATGGTAATGGCATGGAAATTACAAGCCTGCTGACATTTACGGCTCATGCAGCGCTGACAGTTATCGGTGACAACAAAACGGTTAATGGGACAACCCTCGCAGGCCGATT
>CABUKW010000076.1 GCA_902492275.1 uncultured Peptococcaceae bacterium | reverse complement strand
AGCAGACCTACCTGCATGAAAAATAAATATTCATCATGCCGCTGCGCCTCAATATAATTGAGGTCTTTTACCATGCAAAGCACCAACTTTTGCTTATGGGCTTCCAATAAGCTGCTAATGAACAGATAATAGTTGCCCTGTTCGTCATGGCGTAACAAAATACTGACCTCTCCATCAGCAGCTACCTGCAATTCTTCTCTGGCCTGATTCCAGACTGCCGGCGAATTACTGGCAAGCAAATTCAAATTTTCATCAAACACTTCCAGATAGCTGTTATTGCCACTGAATAGTTCTACAATACTCAACCCGTAATTGCTCAAACTCTCATTATTTTGATTGTCGTTTAATAAATAGAGCAAAACATTGGAATAAATGTTTTGCTCCTCGCTTACACTGCGTTTAATCTCCTGTTGTCGCAGCAACTGATAGCTATTTTCGGTAACAGTAATACCCACCACTGTCAACACAACTAGATAAATCATGAGATACAGACTTAACAATTTGGTGCTGAATTTCACGGCCTATCATCCTCCAAACGATAGCCAACCTTATATACGGTGCTGATTTTATCGGTTTGCAGCTTGGTGCGCAATCGCTGAATATGCATATCTACCGTGCGGGTATTACCCTCATAACCATAATCCCAAACTTGTTCCAGCAATTTTTCTCTGGACAGTACCTTTCCCTTATTCTCCACCAATAGCCGCAACAATTCAAACTCCTTCAAGGTCAGTTCAATCTCTTGCCCTTGTCGATAAACCCGATGTTGATCTAAATGCAACACAATGCCATCATACTCTAAGGTAGATTGTTCGTCTTTTTCCTGCTGTCCGATCGCCTGCTGGCTGCGCCGCAGTACAGCGCGAATACGGGCCAACAATTCCATAGACTCAAAGGGTTTGGTAATATAATCATCCGTGCCTAACTGAAATCCCTTAATTTTATCCTTTAATCCATTCATTGCAGTCAACACAATCACCGGAATTTGCCGCTCGGTAATTTTAGGCAACAATTCATAGCCATCCATTTTGGGCAGCATCAAGTCCAATAAAACCAAATCCGGTTTTTCCTGCATAACCTTATTCAAACCTTCCAACCCATCCGCCGCTTCAATTACTTCAAAATCAGCCAACTGCAAATTCAGCTTCACCAATTCCCGAATGGAGTCCTCGTCTTCAATGACAAGAATTTTCTGCGCCTTACCCTGTTGTTCCATATCTATAGCCTCCTCAGAAAATCAACCGCTGCCGATGCACATAAATATTTTGCAGCAGCGCAATTCCAAAGAGATTGGTCACCATGGCGCTGCCACCATAGCTGACAAACGGAAGCGGAATTCCTGTAACTGGCATCAACCCCATGGTCATGCCGGCATTTTCTAAAATGTGAAACAGATACATACTGACAACACCGGCTGCCACCAATGTGCCAAATAAATCCTTCGATAACATGGAAATTCGCAAGCCACGGAATAACAAAAAAGCATAGAGCAAAAGCAAAACGCCTGCGCCGATAAAGCCTAATTCCTCTGCTAGTACGGCAAAGATAAAATCTGTCCATTGCTCTGGCAAAAAAGCGCCTGTACTCTGACTGCCCATGTGTAATCCCTCGCCCCAAAAGCCGCCGTTGCCAATGGCAATTTTTGATTGCCACACATTATACCCGGCACCCTGCGGATCAATACTGGAATCAAAGAGCACCAAAAAACGGTTCAACGCATACGGTTTCAACGGACACCACCAATTCAACTTCCAAACGCCGAGCAAGTATACAACCAATGCTATTGTACCGCCGCCAAACAAGCCGACCAGCCATTTGCGGTTGGCGCCTGCAACAAACAGCATTCCTACCATAACAAAAATATACACCATCGCGCTGCCCAAATCTGGTTGAAGCATCAACAGCAATACCGGTACAACCATAAAAAAGAAACAGGGCAGCAGTTCTCGTAATGTCTGCAGTTTCTCTCTTCTGCTTGAAAGAAATTGGGCATAGCTGATAATTAATAAAATTTTACAGAATTCGGCCGGTTGGAGGCCAAAGCTGCCAATAAAAAACCAACCCTTTGCCCCGCCACGCTCTACGCCAAATAAACGAACTGCCAATAAAAATAGCACAGAAAAAACATAGAGCTGCTTGCTATATTTTTTCAATATGGTGTAATCAAACCGCAAGGAACAAAGTATTACGATAACACCAGCTAAAATAAACACGGACTGCCGCAATACATAATTTGTTCCTTTACTGGCGGCAGCACTATCCAACACAAATAGACCCATAATGATGATTGCTGTCAATGCGCCTAGTAGTCCGTAGTCCAATTTCGTCAATAATTTATAGAAACTTTTCATAACAGGCAGAACGACTCCTTCCTTCCAAATTCAGTATGTACTACAAAAACAAGGCCACCACACCAACACGGTTCACTTGTATCGTTGTGCGATGGCCCACATTCCTATTTTCCCAATTAAACATTGCGCTTTACAGCAGCAACGGGAATATTAACCTCTAGCATAGTCATATTTTCCTGCTCTGCCATCTGAACATCTAAAGCAGCTTCATCAAAGTCCATATATTTAGAAATCACTTCTACCAAATCGCGCCGCAAATTATCCATCATTGCAGGAGAAAGGCTGGCACGGTCATGAATTAATACCAACTTCAAACGATCCTTTGCCAGTTCTTTGCTGGCTTTTTCACTGCCGAACAGTCGCTGTAAAAAACTTGCCATGACGTGTCCTCCTAGTTTCCTTTGAATAATTTCATCAGCTTGGCAAAAAAGCCTTCTTCCACATCCAAATTCATTAAGGGCACATCCTGCCCTAATATTCGCTGTACAATGTTGCGATAAGCCTGTCCTGCTCTGGATTGTTGATCCAAAACTGTAGGCTCACCACGGTTGGTGGAAATCACAATACTGTCATCATCAGGAATAACGCCCAACAATTTAATCGCCAAGATTTCCAAAATGTCATCCACACTCATCATATCACCCTGGCGCACCATATTTGGCCGCACCCGGTTTAATACAAGCTGCGGATTGCCCAAACCGTTGGCTTCTAATAATCCGATAATACGGTCTGCATCCCGTACAGCCGAAACCTCAGGGTTAGTTACCACAATCGCCTTATCAGCGCCAGCAATGGCATTTTTAAAGCCCTGTTCAATCCCAGCCGGACAATCTACAATAATATAATCGACTTCCTGCTTTAATTCATTACAAATAGCCCGCACTTGTTCTTCCGTCACAGCCGTTTTATCTTTGGTCTGCGCAGCCGGAATTAAATACAATTCAGGGAACCGTTTGTCTTTAATCATCCCCTGTTTCAATTTACAGTGTCCCTGCGCAATATCCACAATATCATATACAATCCGGTTTTCTAATCCCATCACCACATCTAAATTTCGCAGACCAATATCTGTATCCATCAGCACAACCTTTTTGCCCTGCGCCGCTAAACCTGTCCCAATATTGGCTGCGGTAGTGGTTTTACCAACGCCGCCTTTTCCTGATGTTACTACAAGTACCTCTCCCATTGATAGCCCTCCATTCACATTCTATACTTCTTCAATCACCAAATAATTATCAATAATTCTGGCAATTTCCGGCACATGCCGCTCTGTACTTTCGCCATCTGGCGCTCTGGCAATTAAACCGGCAATCCGCAACTGCAGCGAACACAACTGCGTTGCATATACAATGGCATCTTTATTGCCTTGACAACCGGCATGGGCTACCCCTCGCAGAGTGCCCAACACAATAATATGCCCTGTCGCTACCAACTCGGCACCGGCATTGACATCGCCAAAGATCAGCAGTGTGCCATCATAAGAAATCTTCTGCCCGGACCGTACATTTTTACGGATTGCCAGCGCACCTTCGGCCAAATAATGCTCCACCTCTGTCAATTCTGGCGGCAGCATCGTTTTTTGCGCCAATTCCTGCTGCACAACAGTGGTGGAAGCTGTTTTCTTCACAACGTTCTCCACAGTTGCCTCCGTATTTTGCACAGCTATAATTTCCGCGGTTGGCTTTTCCGGCAAGAAATATTTGACATCATGTCCCAAAGATTGCAGCAAAACCTTCATGGCCAGCTGCTGTCCATCCGTTAAACATACGTCGCCAGAATTGACAATCAACGTCGTGTGCTCCCCTAAAAAACTTCTGGATTGCCATAATTTCTGCACAATCATCTGGCATAATGTTTCAAATTCGACACTGCAGTCCAGCAATAACACGATTCCATCTTTATTTCCCTTAAAATTTACTGCATCTCCCATAGCAATCTCTCCAGACTCCAGTTATTGCATTTTATTATACACAAAAACAAAAACTCCTGCAAATTTCTAATCATTTAAACCAAAATATTCTTCCAGTACAGCTTTGGCTACCCGTCCGGCAGAACCACTACCGCTATACCCATATTCCATAACACAAGCAAAAGCGATTTCCGGATCGTCAGCCGGCGCAAAACAGATAAATAAGCCGTCATAATATTCCTTATTGCCCTCGCGATAACTACTCTGGCCCGGCTGTGCCGTACCGGTTTTTGCTGCAACTTTAATATCAGAAGGAAAATTAGCGAACAGAGAATATGCACCGCCGCCAGGCGCTGTAACCTGACACATGGCAGTCCGCACTTTACTCAAAGTATCTTCACTAATACCAGCCTCCTGCCGCACCACCGGTTCATTAGTTTGGATCACTTCTCCGGCATTATTTAAAATCTCCTTCACCACATAAGGCTGATAGACCGTTCCGCCGTTGGCAATGGCCGCTGCATACACAGCCAGCTGAATCGGCGTATAGTTCTGCCGTCCTTGTCCGATAGCCACATTAAAGGTATCGGCAGCATGCCATTCTAACAGCCAATTATGATTGATGAGCTTTTCGCTTTCATAAACAGCAATCATATTTTTATAACGACGTTCAATTTTCGTTTTCTCTTCATCAGTCGTAGCAGCAGCCAATTCCTCATCCCGCCGTTCTTCCGCATTGGCTATTTTTTTATCCCAACTGGCATCCGAATTCGCCGCAGCCAAGTCCTGATACATCTGCCGTTTTTCTGCAGTAGGCAACCCTTCCGAAGCGCGTTCTCCTTTGCTTTCATAGGCCAAATCAATTCCGGTTGGACCATCCAAGCCCAGCGCTTTTCCATACTTGGCGATATTATCAATCCCAGCCCGACGGCCTAACTCCTGAAAGTAAACGTTATCCGATTTCGCCATCCCTTTATACAAATTGTAATACCCAATGGGCGCTGTTGTCTTAATATAAGGAGGAAGCCAATAGCGGCCCGGATTATAAATACTTTCCGTATCCGTTACCACACCTGTTTCTAACGCAGCAATGGCTGTCACTGGCTTAAAGGTAGAACCAGGAATATACCGACCTTGAATGGCCCTGTTTTGCTGGCCGACGTTATCATCAGGACGGCTGGCCATAGCCAGCACTTCTCCAGTTTTTATATTTAACAATACGCCAGCACCGGCACCAGCCTTATCAGAACGACTCTGCCTTTGCAGGCTGGCTATGGTCTCATCCATAGCATTTTCTAAAGCACGCTGCAAATCGGCGTCAATGGTTAAAACTAAACTGTTTCCGGCTTCCGGCTCCACAATTTTTACATCGGATACAGGACGTCCAGCAGCATTTACTTCCACTTGGCGGTAACCATCTGTTCCCCGCAAAATCTGATCATAGAATTTTTCCAAACCGACCTTGCCCACAAAATCTCCCATTTTATAAGTAATCTGCACTTCATCGCCGGATTCATCAGAAACTTGCGCATCCAATTCCGTCTGACTAACCTCACCGATATAGCCTAACACATGACTAGCCAAAGTACCTTGCAGATAGGTTCTCTCTGGAGTAGATTCTACACTGACACCAGGCAGCTGTTCTCGATGGGCTTCGATACGGCTTACAGCGGCAATATCCAGATTTTTTTTCAGCACGATAGGCTTATACAGATAACCGCTGTTGGCATCACAAATTTCTTTTATTTTATCGGCTGTCAAGTCCGGGTCCTCCAACAAGCTTACCAGTAGATTGATGGTTTCCTCGTTATAAGCGCCATCGGTGCGCAAAGATAAATAATCCACAGTTAATTGGTAACTTGGGCGGTCGGTCACCAAGACCGTTCCGTCGCTAGTGATAATATCGCCCCGTGTGGCGGAAATGGTCATCAGGCGGTTCCGCTGTGCATCTGCCCTTGAGGTGTAAAAATCGGTTTCCACTAACTGCATCCAGGCCAGTTTTGCAATCAAAACACCAATCACGACAAACACAATCACTGTATAAATGCGCGTCAAAGACTCAACCTGTTTTCTTTCTTTTGTCTGCATCGCCGCCGCTCCTTTCTGCCTAGCCAGCATAGTTTCGTTGTTACTCTGATTTTTCTAAAAAGAAATTATAAAACACTGCGTAAAACACCGGAGAAAAGCACATGTTGTAAACTGCATCGGGAACAGTAGAGAGAAGCAGCTTTTCCAGGCCCACATTACTGCCAATCAATACGCTGAATAAATAATACAACAGTGCATTGAGAAATGTTGCGGCCAACACTGCCACAATCGGTACAAAAAAATTATTTTTATATAGATTGCGCTCCGACACACCTGCAATATAACCCAATAGCCCTTTGCAAAGCGCATTGATGCCAATGAAACGACCTGTCATCAAATCCTCCATCAAACCTAAGGCAACACCCATCAGTCCGCCTTGTACCGAACCGCGAAAAATAGCGAAGAATACCACCAAAATCAATACCAAATCCGGCTTCCCGCCTGCCACTGACAGACCGTTAAAAACAGTATCCCGCAGCACAATCCCTAGAAAGGCAGCGAAAAAGAGAATTACCGCTTTCAATTGGCCGCCCCTCCTCCGCTGTTCATCAAAATAAATACTTCTTCTAACCGAGAAAAATTTACATAAGGCTTTACATACGCCGTTTTGGTCAAACCATTGGTGCTGTACTCAATTGCTGTGACCTCACCAATATGAATTCCTCCAGGGAACACACCGTCCAGACCAGATGTGACGATATCATCACCTACATATAAATCAGCATCATGGGGCAAATGAATCATCTGCAAATTGGCGGTATCGGTGCCATCTCCTTCTACAACGCCAAGCACCTCTCGGGTGCTCCACACTCTTACGCCCACGGCACTTTCTCTATCCGGCAGCAGCATCACTTCACTGGATTCAGGCAATACAGCAGAGATACGTCCAATTAAGCCTAGATGGTTCATTACCGTCATACCTGTTACTACACCATCATTGCTGCCCTTATTCAAGGTAATCGTATGCTGAAGATTATTATTATTCTCCGCAATAATCTCTGCCAACTGTAAATTATATTGCCCCTGCGTTTCAACCTTATACTCCAGCAATTCTTTCAGACGAATGTTCTCCATGTTGATTTCATCCATCTGCGTCAACTGACCATGCAGCTGACTGACCTCCCGTTTCAGACTGTCATTTTCCTGCTGCAACGCTTCTTTTTCTGTAAAATAAGAGAAGAAACCGCTTACGCCATCATTAATTCCTTTAAATCCATACTGAAAAGGGCTGGCTGCAACGCGCAGCCCTTTTTCAAGTAGGGTCAGGTTTTCCCGAGGCTGGACGGTATGCACCGCCAGTGCCAGAAAAACTACCATAAACAGCACTGCGACGACCAGATTTCTGATCCACTTTTTTTTGAACATGGCAGCCTACTCCGTCATCGACTTATTTTTTGGCTATTTTCTACTTTACGCAGCAAATCAATATTTTCCAGCGCATTGCCGGCGCCCAATACAATACTGGACAAAGGGTCTTCCGCATAGATTACCGGCATCCCCGTTTCTTCAGAAATCAATAAATCCATACCGCGAATGAGCGAACCGCCACCCGCCAATACAATCCCCCGCTGGATGATATCACCGGCTAATTCTGGCGGCGTTTTTTCCAAACAGGATTTTATGGCATCTAAAATACTTTGAATAATATCCTTAAAAGCCAGATGAATTTCATGGTCTGATACTTCTACCTGCCGCGGCAGCCCGGTCATCAAATCCCGGCCATTTACCATATAGGTTAAATGCTCACTCTCCGGCAAAATGTGTACTGTACCGATGGCCATTTTAATTTCTTCTGCAGTTCGTTCCCCAATCAACAGATTATAATTTTTTTTGACAAAATTGACAATGGCGTCATCCATCTTGTCGCCACCCATGCGGATAGACTGACTGGTTACAATACCGCCCAAAGAGATAACCGCCACATCAGTGGTACCGCCGCCGATATCCACAATCATGCTTCCGGTCGGGTCTGCCACCGGCAAACCGGCGCCAATAGCTGCTGCCATCGGTTCCTCCATAATATGTACCTCTTTAGCGCCAGCCTGCATAGTCGCCTGCCGCACAGCCCGTTCTTCAACCGAGGTAGTGCCAGCCGGTACGCAAATAATTACTTTCGGCTTGGAAAAGAAGCCAGTAGAATTTAAAGCTTTTCCAAAGAAATATTTCAACATACTGGAGCATACGTCAAAATCAGCGATAAAGCCGTCCTTCAGTGGCTTTACAGCCACAATATTTCCCGGTGTACGGCCAATCATTTTTTTTGCTTCATCCCCTACCGCCAATACCTTTCCTGTATTTTTTTCAATGGCAACCACAGAAGGTTCCCGAATTACGATGCCCTTTCCCTGTACATAAACAAGACTGTTGGCTGTTCCCAAATCAATTGCAATTTCCTTTGACATGTCATTGCGCTCCTTTCAATCTTCCTGCATCAAAGCAATTTATTTTCACAAAAACTATAATATCTATCTTCTCCAATTATGAGATGATCTATCACTTCGATTCCCACTAATTCCCCAGCATCCTTCAAACGCTTTGTTACCTGCAGGTCCTCTTTGCTGGGTTCACAATTACCACTGGGGTGGTTATGCGCCAAAATAACAGCAGAGGCACTGCGCTTGATGGCCTGCTTAAACACCTCCCGCGGATGCACCAGAGAACTGCTCAACGTACCAATGGAAACAGTTTCCATACCCAACACTGCATGTTTGGGATTTAAAAACAGTACAAAAAAATGCTCCCTGTCCAACCCTCTCATGCGCCCCTGCAATAAACGGGCTGCATCGGCAGAACCTGCTATCACCGGCCGATAACCGCTGATACTGGTGCTAATCCGTTTACCCAATTCTACCGCAGCGGCAATGGTGGTCGCCTTCGCTGTGCCAATCCCTTTTTGCTCCATCAACTCGGCCAGTGTGGCCTGCTGTAGCCCTGCCAACCCCTGATAACGCTGCAATAACTGCTCAGCCAAATCCAAAGCGCTGGCTTCCTTGCTTCCCGTGGCCAGCAAAATAGCCAGCAGTTCCTGATCACTGAGTTTCTCCGCACCCAACATTTCCATGCGCTCCCGCGGACGGGCATGTTGCGGATATTCTTTCATCTTGTAAACCGTTGTAAGCATATAGATTAATCCCCCAATTTCGCAGTCCAGCTGCTACTTTTTGCAGAGGCAATCCAACCACATTAAAATAACATCCTTCTATTTGTTCTACCAAAAGTGCTCCATATCCTTGTATCCCATAAGCGCCAGCTTTGTCCATGGATTCCCCTGTTGCTAGATAGGCAGCAATATCTGCCTGGCTTAACGTGCGGAACTTTACTCCTGTTTTCTCTACCGCTACCCACGGCGCCTGTTTTCCTGAAGCATCTACCAGCGCTACGGCTGTCATCACCTGATGCCATTTGCCAGACAAACTGCCCAACATCTGCGCTGCCTCTGCTTCACCGGCAGGCTTGCCCAAAACAACACCGTCGTTCACCACGATGGTATCAGCGCCCAGCACCAAGCCATCTCTATGCAGCACCGCTACAGCTTGCGCTTTTTGTAAGGCCAGCTTCTGTACCAAAGCCTCTGGGTTCAACGAAGCGTCCTTCACTTCTTCTACATCACTGCATTCCACCTGAAACTCCACGCCAATTTGCTGTAGCAAGGCACGCCGCCTAGGAGAAGCCGATGCTAAAATTAAGGTCATCGAATGGGTCAATCCCTTCTTAATCAATCTAATTCTCACATTAGTTAATAATAACATTACAAAAGAGCGGAAACAAGCGGTATTCTGCATTCTTGCACGAAAAAACGATAAAAAATTTTATCTCGGGAAAAAATTCCATACTTATCATACCACAATTTTACATAATCTGTAAACACCTTCTTAAAATCCATAGGCGCCAGCTATCACAATCACATGCATCCGCGCTGCGTCACTGATGGGCAATGCGCACAAAACTATTGCAAATTCGCTCCTTGCTAAGACAATCATGACATTGGCCCGTTATATTACAAGGCGTATGTTTGCCGAGCCGTTGCGCATCCTGTACAGCAGCAAACTGCCGTATCCGCTGCAGCGCCTGCTCCGCATTGACCACCACTTTATTTTCTCCCATTATTAAAATAACCTTGTCAGGACCATAAATCATCGGCGCGACCCGACTGCCATTGCCATCCACATTAAAAATTTCGCCTTCTAAGGATATGGCATTGCATCCAGAAATAAACACATCGGCGGCAAAATTCTGTAAATAAATTTGCCGTTTTTGCATGGAATGCAAGCCTTCTTGATGTTTATCCAAAAATCGAATATTTCTGCGGCGCAAATAAGAAAAAACCTTCAACTGCTCCAACGTCACCGAATCGCCGCAGCCCACTACCGCATAATCGACAATTAACTGATCCAAAAGCTGTAACAGCTCCGTTTGTGTTTGTACATAATAGCCGTTCATTTGCCGTTGCCGCAAACGCAGACAGAGCTGCTCTATTTGCTGTTGCTCCATATCATATACACCTACGCTTAATTTAGTTTCTATCAAATTTTTTATATTGTTATGCTATGCTTTCTATTATAGCCATAACTGTTTATTAAAAAAAGAACTATTTTTTAAAGCATATTTCATAAAATCTCATACATTTTTTCAGATATACCAGTTTCAAAAACTATTACAAAAAAAACAGGAACAAACCGTTTTCCGGTTTTCTCCTGTCTTTTTCACAAATTATAGCTGTATCGTTATATACCTTGCAAATATTCCAGCACCACTTCTGCCAGCAGTTGTTGTTCTGGTACCAACAATTTATGCGACTGTATTGTCAGCCTGTTCGCCAATGCTTCCGGCGCCAAAGCAAAATCGGCGGCTAGAAGCATGGGGACATCAAAGTCACTGTCTCCGGCAGCATAAATGACAGCCTGCGGATAACGTTGCCGCAACCGCTGCAAGGCAGCACCTTTGTTGATGCGTTTTGGCAGTACATAAACCTTCTGCCCCTGCAAGCCAATCTGCACTTGCTGCAAATCCAACTGCTGCTGCAATTTTGTCTGTAGCTGCTGTGGGGCAGAACTTTTGGTAAATAAGAACAAGCCGTCTATCAGCTTTACCGGCAACAACCGGTCTGCTTGCCGTTCCAATAAAAAACGGGCCCGTTCCATTTCATCGCTTACCTCGTCATAGTAATTTCTACTTTCCGCATACCACTTCGGTTCCACTTTCCCTTGCTCTAGCAAAATACCGCCGTTGGCTACCAGAGCCTGCTCCGGCTGCCAATCAGGCAATAAAGAAATCCGCTGATATTGCGCTATAGAGCGAGTAGTACAAGGTAGAACCAGCAGTTTCTTTCGCACTTCCTGCAACAACGTCTGTGCATGAATGGTCATAAAAGAAATCTGTCGTCCTTCATACCACTCCACATTGTTTTTTGCTCCACCCAATTCTCGCCGCTGGGAATAGATTAAGGTGTTATCCAAGTCCGATAAAAAGAGATTCATAAAACCTCCTGTTCCCTATCACAGCTATTTACGGTTCACAATACATTTACGCAGCAAATCCACCGGAATCATGGTCGCTGCCAGCACCAACACCAGCACCCAACCCTGCCAACTAAAAGGCACACAGCTAAACATAGCGCCAATCCACTGAAAAGGTGCTGCTACCAAGCCGGCATTGACAATGAGGAACTGCACACCTAAAATAGCCAAAAACACTTTCATAAAACCGGTATTTTCATTTAAACCTTTAAAAATACCGAAGCCGTCATCTCGAACATTAAACCCGTTAAATAAAGCACTGGCGATAAATAATACAAAATAAGACGACAGCAATTGTTCTTCATTGGCAAAGAAGCCATGGAATACATCCAGCTTCAGATAAGCAAAGCTCAAAATGGTAAGCCACAAGCCCATGGTAACAATCTGAGCCATCATAGACTTGCTGATAATGGATTCATCCCGCCGACGCGGTTTTTCGTGCATATATTTTTCCAAAGCAGGCTCGTTGCCCAGCATAATGGCGCCCAAGCCGTCCATAACCAAGTTTACAAAGAGCAGATGGGTTACTTTCAGCGGTTCGTCGATGCCGAAAAATGGTGCTAAGGCGCTGACAACCACAGCAGCCACATTGATGACCAGCTGGAATTTACAGAACTTGAGAATGTTGTGATAGATGGTTCGTCCATACCATATTGCATCTTTGATGGATTTGAAATTGTCATCTAAAATAACAATTTTTCCGGCTTCCTTGGCTGCTTCTGTGCCGCTTCCCATGGCAAAGCCTACATCGGCCCGTTTTAGCGCAGGCGAGTCGTTGACGCCGTCGCCGGTCATACCGACGACTAGATTCATTTCCTGACAGAGCCGCACCATACGGGATTTGTCGGTAGGCAGAGCTCGGGCAATCACTCTTAAATCCTTTATGATGGCCTTTACTTCATCATCGGACATTTGATTCAGCTCTGCAGAGGTTAAGGCCCGTTGTGTGTCATTCTGCAACAAGCCCGCATCCTTGGCAATGGCTACTGCTGTTTCCAACCGGTCGCCAGTAATCATAACCACCTGAATGCCAGCCTGCTGCACTTCTTCAATAGCTTCTTTCGCTTCAGGCCGCACATCGTCCCGAATGCCAACTAAGCCAATCAATACCAAATCATCATGAATCGTATTCTCCGCCAACTCTCGCTCCGAATAGCCAAAGGCCAATACCCGCATGGCTTTGGCGGCCAGCTGATCGATTTTGTCGTTCAGCTGTTTTAAATCTAAGGGTTTCTTTTCCCCATTTTCATCCAAATAATATTGTGCCTTGGCGGTCAACCGTTCCGGCGCTCCTTTATAAAATGTTTTTCCCACAGACTCCAGATAGGCCTGACTAAACTTATTGGTAGAATTGAACCCCTGCGCTACGGTTACAGTGCAAGTGGTATCGCTGTACAGTATGCTGTAGGTTTCTTCACCGATGAACTTCATCAGAGCCTGGTCTGTGGCATTGCCGCCAATCACCTGATGGCTGGCGTCATACATGGCCGCCGTATTTTTACAAATGGCCAAGTCTAGTAACCCTTTTACCTTGCTGCGATGCCGCAGTTCTTCCAGCGGAATGGTGATACCGTCGGCGGTAAAAAATTCTACTACTTCCAGCATCCCTTTGGTGATCGTCCCTGTTTTATCGCTGAATAAGATATTCAATGAGCCGGCAGTTTCAATCCCTTCGGCCTTTCGTACCAATACGTTATGGTCCAGCATTTTGCTGGTGTTCTGCATCAGTACCAGAGAAATCATCAAGGGCAGCCCTTCCGGCACAGCGCAAACGATAATTACAACAGCCAGTGAAACCGCTTCTACCACATCCTGTAAAATCGTGGACCAACCCAAAGCCAAATAAGCCTCTACGCCGCCAGCATTGATGACAAAGAAAATAATATACAGCAGTGCAATCACAA
>CABUKW010000075.1 GCA_902492275.1 uncultured Peptococcaceae bacterium | reverse complement strand
AATCATTCAGGAACGTTTGGAACGGGAATACGATTTGGACTTGATTACCACTGCGCCCAGCGTAATCTATCAGATTACCAAAACCGACGGCTCTGTGGTGCAGATTGATAACCCAGCCCAGATGCCGGAACCGTCCAGCATTCAGTTAATCGAAGAACCTTATGTGGCGGCATCCATTATGGTGCCCACCGACTATGTGGGCGCGGTGATGAAAATCTCTCAGGATAAACGGGGCACCTTCGTGAATATGGAATATATGACCGAAACCCGCGTCAATATCAAATATGAATTGCCCTTGAGCGAAATTGTTTACGACTTTTTCGACCAATTGAAAACGCAAACCAAAGGCTATGCTTCGTTGGATTATGAAATGATTGGTTATCGGGAGTCCAAGCTGGTGAAGCTGGATATTCTGGTCAACGGCGAGCTGGTGGACGCGTTATCCTGTATTGTGCATAAGGATAAAGCCTATTCTCACGGTCGGGTGTTGGTGGGCAAGCTGCGGGGCATTATTCCGCGGCAGATGTTTGAGGTGCCCATTCAGGCTGCCATCGGCAATAAGATTATCGCCCGCGAAACGGTGAAAGCGCTGCGCAAGAGTGTGCTGGACAAATGCTACGGCGGCGATATTTCTCGAAAACGCAAGCTGCTGGAAAAGCAAAAGGAAGGCAAAAAGCGCATGAAGCAGGTGGGGCGGGTGGAAATCCCGCAGGAAGCCTTCATGGCTGTGCTGCAATTAGATGAATAATGAACTATTCGTTTTATAGGACTGCATGTCGTGTATGATATGCAGTTTTTTTTCTAAACAGGTTCTGAAGGAATCATTGCTGACGAATCGGAAAGTTTATGTTATAAAAATAAAGTATCTATGGAGTGAAAAGGCATGAAACAGTTGATCCAGAGTCCTGATGTGACTTATTGCGAGTTCCCAGCAAAAACTTACATTATTCGGCAGGGAGAGCAGGTTGATTATGTGTATTATTTGGTAAGCGGAACCTGCTATCATACTGCGGATACGGTAAGTGGCGGCGAGATTATCAATACGGTGCGTAAACCAACAAACAACATTCATTCTATCCTCGGGCTAACATTTATTTATACCAAAGAGAGATTAAGTATGGGGAATTTTATAGCAAAAACAACTTGTTTCTGTTATAAAATACCTTATCAAATGATGAAGCATTATGTTCGCAATACACCAACAATTGCCGATGAACTTTTACATATTTTTGCTGGTAAAGTAGAATCTTATAATTACCGTTATCATGAACGGCATGAAGGACAGGCGGCAAATGCGCTCTGTGCGCTCCTTTTAACGAACAGTAAATTACAAGATGATACCTATATCGTAGATTCGACGTTTACGAATGCGCATATCAGTCGTATTTTAGGGATTCACAAAGTGACGACAGCAAAAATTCTGCGGGCGTTAAAGGAACAGTGGATAATAGACAAAATAGAAAAACAGATTTATATTTTAGAACCTGCTATGTTAAAAGCATATGCAGAAGGAGAAAAACTGAATTACCGGAGATGAAAATGCTGCCGTATTGGCAGTATTTTTTTATCTAAAATTGTATGGGAAATGATAGCATGTGCTATCTCTATTACAACGAGAGCATGTTTATAATAAGAGTAACTTATATGATATCGTTTCAGAAGTTTGGTAGAGGCTGTAATATTCAAGGAGGTCTTATTATGAGTATACTATCGGTAAAGAAAAATGGATTATTTTATGTTCATGTAATAATTGGATTGTTTTTTATGTTTGGTTTTCAGTTATTGCCGCCATTGGAGCCAATCACTCCTATGGGAATGAAAGTATTAGGTATTTTCATTGGGATGATTTATCTCTGGACGGTTGCCGATACCGTGTGGCCAAGCTTATTAGGGCTGATTGCGTTGGAGATAACAGGTTGTGCGTCAATTACGGATATCTTTGCAGGAAGTTTTGGCGATAAAATAGGTATTTTAATGCTGTTCGGCATGATGTTTTTTGGGATTATTACAGATGCAAAAATTCCTGACTATATTGGACAGTGGTTTTTAAAATTGAAAATAGGTCATGGCAGACCGTTGCTCTTTTGCTTCATTTTTATTTTTGGCGTTTATGTTCTATCAGCTTTAACGGGTATTTTAGGGGCATTATTACTTTTCTGGCCTATTCTTTACAGCATTGTAGATCGGCTGGAATATCAAAAAACAGATTCTTTTGTACCCATCATGGTTTTAGGCACATTTTTCGGCGCGGCATTGGGACAACCTGCACTTCCCATTAAAGGCGGAAACTTAATTGTTATTGCAGCATTTCAAAAGGTCTCTGGTTTAGAAATTAGTGGACTTGCTTATGTGCTTTATAATATTTGCATTGCATTAATCTTGATATTCATGTATGTTCTTTTAATTAAGTTTGTGTTCCGCCCTAATTTAAAACCGTTAGAACAAATTAATGCGGAATTTTTTGAAAATGAGACGTTGCCTAAAATGAATAAACAACAAACGATGTTGTTTTGTATATGGGTTCTATATTTAATAGTCACGTTATTTAGTGGTTTGTTACCAAAAACATGGTGGATCATAGGGAAATTAAAGGCATTGGATACTTCTGGAATTACAATAGCGTTTATTGTGCTGACATGTTTGATTCGCATTGATGGGAAACCATTGTTCAATATAAAACAAGCAGGAAAACATATAAGTTGGAATGTATATTGCCTGATTATGGTTGTATTATTTATTTCTCCTTTGCTAACCTCCGAAGAAACTGGAATTAAACCATTTTTGGTTATGATACTAAATCCGATTTTAGGAGGAAAAGGATACATTTTATTTGCTTTCTTTGTATTGATTACTGCTGTAATTGTAACAAACTTTGCAAATAATGCAGTGATTGGCGCAATCCTGGCACCGATTATTTTCGCGTTCTCTGAACAGATGCATTTCGACCCAATTCCTCTGGTTGTGGTTATGACAATGATAGTCTTTTTCTTGGCGTTCTTAACACCAGCTGCTTCTCCATATGCAGCAATGATGCATGGAAATAAGGAATGGATTCAAACGAAGGATATCTATAAATATGGCGGTCTTACAATCATTTTAGGTACTATTATTTGCACAGTTATAGGTGTTCCATTGGCGACTTTTTTATTTAGCGTTTTTTAATAGATCTTTAAATTAAAAAAGGAGAGTGAAATTCTGATGTTATACCATTATGAAAAACTTGTACACATTCTTGACAGGCAACATGAAAAAGAGCAAATATTATTAAAAGAATATCGAGAAGGTCCATATACAGTAATAAATCCATTTGTGCGATTAAATCCGTATGGTATTACACCACTGACGGCACTGATTATGTTTCGAACAGAGAAATCTGTCAGTGTATGTGTGACAATTAAAGGAAAAGCTGCAGCTGGAGACTTTATTGCTGAATTTCCTGAAACTACGGAACACTATCTGCCGATCTATGGTTTATATGCTGATTATGAAAATACAGTGGAAATTCAGTTGAGTGACGGCCAACGTCAGGTTATCCGGATAAAAACGGAACCAGCGCCGGAGAAGGTGAAGATTCCAACTTATGTATTCTGTAAAGATGGCTATATGACTGGACAATTGATGTTTTTGAGTCCAACTTCATCGGCCATGATAGCGGGTTATGATTATGCTGGAGAGTGCCGTTGGTATTGTACATTGAATCTGGTGTTTGCATTTAAGCGGTTTGAAAATGGTCATATTTTTGTCGGAACAGAACGCCTAGTTGCTCCCCCGTATAATACCACTGGGTTATATGAAATGAGTCTGCTTGGAAAAATATATGCTGAATATCGCATTCCGGGAGGGTATCATCATGACCAGTTTGAACTGGAAGATGGGAATATTTTAGTATTAACACAAGATTTAAGTCGTGGTACAGTTGAAGATGTTTGTGTTTTAATTGACCGGGAAAACGGAGCGGTGAAGAAAACCTGGGATTATACAACAATTTTGCCGAGCGGAGTGGGAAGTTTTAGTAAAAGTCCGGATGGTCGTGACTGGTTCCATAACAATGCGGTCTGGTATGATAAAAAGACAAATAGCTTAACGTTGTCTGGAAGAAATCAAGATGCGGTTATTAATATTGATTATCAAACTGGTGTGTTAAATTGGATTATCGGGGATCCAGAATTGTGGCCGCAAGACATAGTGGACAAATATTTCTTTACACCGACAGGAAACCTTGCAGAATTTGAATGGCCGTATGGGCAGCATAGCTGTGTGATAGTGCCAGATGGTGATGTTATGATTTTAGATAACGGTTGCTGGCGCAGCAAAACAAATCCAAGTGAATATCCGAATGATGTTCGATACACGCGCGGCGTTCGCTATCATATTGATTGCGAGAAGAAAACCATTGAACAGGTATGGCAGTTTGGCAAAGAGTTGGGTGAAAAATATTTTGCCCCGAATGTTTCAAATGTTGATTATTATGATGAAGGGCATTATATGGTACACTTTGGCAGCAATGGTTTTTTACATGGGAAAATTTGCACAAAAACACCAGTGGCCTATACGGGAGAAGATGCGAAAGCGATTATTTTTAATTCGCTTACTGTTGAAACGAAAAATGATGAAGTAGTTTATGAACTGCATGTTCCAGCAAGTTATTATCGGGCAAAAAAACTGCCGTTATATACGGGTTTGGAAAATGTATCGTTTGAAGAAGGAAAGCTGTTAGGAAATTTAATGGTTACACCGGAAACCAGAATGAAAATTCGGGCAGAAGTGACAGGAGAACAGATACCGGATGTTTATCAGCTTGTCGTTTTAGATGAGAAAGACAGAATCCATTTTAATGCGACGTTTGAAACAGGTGAGACGGTACAGATTTTGCTAAAAGATCAAATCGGAGATGTTCATCGCTATATGTATAATACAGTTCCGCAGAAAGTATTGTCTATGTGTGTCGGCACATTCAAAAAAGAAGATCCGAGAAATGTGGATATGAATATTAATAAAAATGGCTTGAAAGGTTCTTATCAGGTTCAGGTTATTGTAGGTGACAAACTTTATGAAACAGGCGTGTTTGTATCAGCGTAAATAAAAGAAACTGTCTGAAGCGCTTATTTCAAGCTGCTGTCTGGTTTTGTCAAGGCGGCTGTGCTATAATAAAACAAAAACGAAAGGATGAGTCGTTATGTATCTATTCCTACAGTATCCGAAGTGCAGCACCTGTCAGAAGGCCAAAAAGTGGTTGGAAGCCAATCACGTAGAATTTGTATCCCGTCATATTGTAGAGGAAAATCCAAAAGCAACCGAGCTGAGCAAATGGATTGCCGCCAGCGGTCAGCCAGTGAAGAAATTTTTCAACACCAGCGGCAATAAATATAAAGAGCTGGCCTTAAAAGAAAAACTGCCAACCATGAGCGAAGCAGAGCAAATCGCGCTGTTGGGCAGCGACGGAATGCTGGTGAAACGTCCTTTGTTAATCGGCAATGGTGTGGTGCTGATTGGCTTTAAAGAAGAACAATGGGCCGAAGCGTTGCGGAAGGAGTAAGAGAACCCCAGATAGATTCATATATTTTTGAATCTATCTGGGATTTTTAATTGTTTTAGTTATTTAATTTTCGTTCATACCAAAGGGAATGCTGAGAAATTTTTTCTTGTAATCAAAATTTCGGGCGAAAAACAGCAAAAGCAAATCCATCTTGATTTTCTTTACCGATGTAATGGGACAGCATTTTTATGCTATAATAACTTTGTTCAACTGTTTAAACAGATGGAGGTGTGGGATGGAAAATACCATAGCGGATATTACGCGCTTACAGAAAGAATTTCGCAGCTGTCAAAAGGTTTTAACCGCCATTGGCGATGAAACCCGTATGCACATCCTGTTCATCATGCTCAACGGACCTTGCAGCGGTCAGCGGGTGGTGGATATTGCCGCTAAGACCAATTTGTCCCGACCGGCGGTATCTCATCATATGCAGATTTTAAAAGACGCGGCGCTGGTGAAAGCCCGCAAAGAGGGCGCCTGTATTTATTATTATCTGGAGCCGCAGCCGGACCAGATTGAAAAACTAATCTGTTTGTTTCAGGACGTTCAAAAAATTATGAGCAGTGTACCGGACCGCAGCGGCGAGGTATAACGAGCGCCCTGAAACGGTGAGAACAGTTCAAGGAGGAATTATCAGATGGATTTACGAGAAGCGATGGAAACACGACATTCGGTGCGGGCCTACACCGCGCAGAAAATTACAGGCGATATCAAAGAAAAGCTGCAGCAGATGATCATGCAGTGCAATGGGGAAAGCGGGCTGCATATGCAGTTGGTGTTGGAAGAGCCAAAGGCCTTTGACAGTTTTATGGCCCATTACGGCAAGTTTTCCGGCGTGCGGAATTATATCGCCATGGTTGGTCCAAAAGGCGATAAACTGGAGGAGCTTTGCGGCTATTATGGAGAAAAAATAGTGTTGTACGCCCAACAATTAGGTTTGAACACTTGTTGGGTGGGCTTGACTTACAGCAAAGTGAAGGGCGCTTTTCAAATTGGCACCGGTGAAAAGCTGTGCTGCGTTATTGCCATCGGCTACGGTAGCACCCAGGGCAGTAGCCATAAATCGAAATCGGTAGAAGCGGTGAGTCAGGTGGACGGCGCTATGCCGGATTGGTTCCGCAAAGGCGTAGAGGCCGCCTTGCTGGCGCCGACCGCCATGAATCAGCAGAAATTTCAGTTCAGCCTGAACGGCAATCAAGTAGCAGCTAAAGCAGGCAAAGGCTTTTACAGCAAAGTGGATTTAGGCATCGCCAAGTATCACTTTGAGCTTGGGGCTGGCGAGGGTCAGTTTGTGTGGGCGTAAACGTAGGAAGTAGAAGCCACTCCAATATTTTCCGGGCTTTTGGGCTTGTGCTGGCATATTCTATATGGTACAATAAATTGTACAAATAGAGTACCAAAAGGGGGCTTGATGCGATGATTGCAGTGAATTTTTCTACAGCGCGCAGTCGGTTAAAGGATTTTTGCGATAAAGTGACAGACGAAGCCGAAACAGTGATTGTGACACGAAAAGCAGAAAAAAACGTGGTGATTATTAGCGCAGAGCGGTACAATGAAATGCTGAAGGCGGAGCATAATGCCGCATATCTAAGTAAGCTGGACCGCGGACTCGCTCAGGTGCATGCAGGTCAGGGCATTGTCAAATCGCTGGAGGAGCTGGAGGCTATGGAAGGCGATGATTAATATAACCTTTTCGCCAGACGGCTGGGCGGATTATTTGTATTGGCAGAGTGAAGACCGCAAAACGTTAAAGCGGATTAATCAACTGTTGCGGGATATTCAGCGCAATGGATTATCAGAAGGGCTGGGTAAGCCCGAGCCATTACGGCATGTAAAGGAATGGAGCAGGCGGATTGATGATAAAAACCGGCTGGTATATACGATGGAGGAACATCAGCTAATTGTTCTTTCTTGTCGTGGCCATTATGAAAAATAGATTTTCTCATATGATATACAAAAGCCCGCGGCTTTCTTCTTTTCATCAAAGAAAAAGAAACGTCGCGGGTTTTTTTTGTTTGCGGCAGCATAGCACTAGCGCGAGATGGGATTGGCCTGTTTGAACTGCATAATCATCTCGTTGGTCAGGCTGATGTTGTCGGCTTCCATGGACAAGTCGTCGCGGTGAATCCAAGCGGCCATGGACAGCTCTTCTTCCTCTAGCTGAATGGTTTCGTCATCGCCGTCCAGTTCGGCGAAAAAGCCCAGCAGCAGTGAGCTGGAGTGGGGCCAGGGTTGACTTTTGTAATAGCGAATATTTTTGACATGTAGGCCCACTTCCTCCCACACTTCCCGTTTTACCGTTTCTTCGATGGTTTCGCCCACCTCGGCAAAGCCAGCCAGCAGAGCGTAATCCTTATAATTGCGGCCATTATATTTGGACAATAAGATTTTATCGCCGTGGGTCAAGCCGATGATAACAGCAGGACAGATTTGCGGATAGCTCATACAGCCGCAGGCTGGGCAGCGCATCATCCGTTCCTTACCATCGGGCTGCAGCGGTGCGCCGCAGCGGCCGCAAAAACGATGACGGTTGTACCAGGTGTGCAGTTGAAAGCCCACCAATCCGGCATAGGCATAATGACGGGGCTGCAAATGGCGCAGACTATAAATGCTCTCCAGCACAAAGGGCGCGGCGACGGGCGGCTCCTTCTGATTGAGCCAATAAAAACGGTCGTCGCCGATGGAAAACAGATAAATCCATTGTGGCGTGGCGGCAGGCAAGTCGGCAAAACGGGGGAAGCTGATTTGTCCGTCCCCTTGCTTCTGCAGCAAAACGCGGCTGCTGTCATACCATAAAATAAAGCTATTGTCATCGGGCGGCATTGGTGTGTAGCGATTGTCAAACTGGTAGGGCGAAATGTCCTGAATCATAGAGTTGCGCCTTCTTTCTGGAAATGGATTGCCGGCAAAATTACGGCAAACGATCAAATAAAAGCTTGTTTTCATTATAGTATAATCGATTTCTCGACACAAATTCCCGCAGCACAAGAATTTTTGTGTAGGGACTGTTATTTCGCAGAAACAGCGGTTGCAGCTTTTGGAAGTATATGGTATAGTGGAAAAAGATTTTGGTTGGGACAGAGGTGCGGTGATGGCGAATTTATTTGATTATTTGGACTGGCGCGGCGATTTGACCTTAGAGCAGGCGCCTTTTAATCCGGTTGATAATTTAATTCTCAGTTGTTTGGGCTATGTGGTGCTGGATACGTTGGTCAGCGGCTTTGATTGCGACGATGTTATAACGGTAAAGGAAACGGCGGACTTGTTTGCCCAATTGCCCGAAGCGGTTAAAAATCTGCGGGTGCCGGAGGATGAAACGCTGCTGGCAGCTATGGGCAAGAGTCGGCGGTTTGGCGGCTTGCAACTGTTATATCATGTGCAGCAATTGGACCGGGCGGCGGAAAAACAGTTTGCAGCCATCACGGTCAATTTGGGCAACGGCAGTCATTATGTGGCCTATCGGGGCACCGATTTCAGCATTACCGGCTGGAAAGAGGATTTTAATATGACCTTCCGCTCCGGCGTGCCGGCACAGCAGGAGGCGGTGCGCTATTTACAGCGGGTGGCCCAACAAACAACAGGCCCTTTATATGTGGGCGGACACTCCAAAGGCGGCAATCTGGCTGCTTTTGCGGCGGCCTTTGCCGGGCCGGAGGTGCAGCAGCGCATTGTGGCCGTTTATAATAACGACGGTCCCGGCTTTTTGGAGGATGTAATTGAAAGCGACGGCTATCAGGCCATTTGCCAAAAAATTCAGACCTTTATTCCGCAAACCTCTCTCTTTGGCATGATGCTAGAGCATGCCGAGCCGTTCACCATTCTGCAGAGCAGCGGTCATTTTATCATGCAGCACGACCCCTATTCGTGGACCGTATTAGGCCCCGACTTTGTTTATCTGGAGCAGGTAACGGCCAGCGGCCGTTTTTTAGACCAGACCATTCGCGGCTGGTTGGCCAATTTGTCGCCGGAGCAACGGGAACAATTTGTAGACGCGCTGTTTGATATTTTAACAGTAGAGGACGCTGACACGTTGCAGGATTTGGCCAGACTGTGGCTGCATAACGCAGGGGAGCTGCTGAAAACCCTGCGGAACGTCGATGAAGAAACAGCGGAGATGATGCGGCGCACCTTGAAATTGCTGGCGCAGAATATGGGCCGCAGCGCGCAGAACCTGTTATTGCAGGAGCCGGCGGAGAAAATACAGCCCTTGAAAGAACGACTGGAGCAAAATTCGGCGAAACATCATTGGCTCAAATTGCCCAAGCGTTTCCAAAAGGACGAAAAGCAGGAGTCCTAATCGCTGTCAGAATTGTCGAAAACGGGGCATTATACGAAATTGGGAAAGCTGTCGGCATTATACCGACAGCTTTTTTCATGGACAGCTTAGTTTGCAGGATAAATGCCGCCGCTTTTTTTAGATTGGTGCAGCGTTTTGCCATGCTGCGGAATTGCTCACATTCCCAGCCAGGTTATATAGTCTTGTGTGGACATGAGAGGTTTTTTCAGCGCTTCTGCGGTTTCTGCAGAAACTTCTCTTTGAAGCGCCATCTCTTTTCCAGCTTGTTCTACGCTCGCCAGCCACTGTCGGACAGTTTCCATGATTTTCGAGTCGTTGCTTTTCAGCAATTTCCCGCAATTTCGATAAATTTCAAGGGATGGATTGCAGGCGGCAACCGATGCACGCAGGACATCAAAGTTGTTTTCACCGGGAAAGCCGCAGTTGGAGATTACTACAAATTTCTGAGCTTTGACCTCTGCATTCTGCAAGTCAAATTTGTCCTGCTTTTTGATGACTTTGGGGCTTTTCAAAGGAGCCAGTCTGTCAACAAAGTTTTTGAGCATAGCGGTCATATTCCAGGTATAGATTGGCGTACCAAAACACACAATATCGGCTTCTTTGTAGGACTTCAGCAGAAGCTCCATATCATCCTGGAAGATACACTGTCCAGGGGTTTGGAACCAGCAGGAAAAGCAGCCCTGACAGTGGGCAACCTGATAGTCCTTTAAAAAGAAAGTTTCTGTTTCTGCTCCGGCAGAAGCGGCGCCTTTCAGAAAGGCGGTTGCAATTATGCTTGTGGCGCTGTTTGCGCCGGCAGGGCTTCCGTTAAATACCGTAACCTTCATGTTATCACTTCCGAAAGATTTTTTGTAAATAATCCGTGGTGATTGCAGTACCAATACAGTTTCCCCCGTCCACGGATGAAAAACCGGGCCCTAGCATCTCCCTCCGGGTAGAGCTTTACCAGCTCAAACCGATCCTCATTGCAGAATGCGATAAAAGAAATATAATGTTCCTTGGTCATCGGATGGGCCAGGGTAACGTAATATTCGTCCTCGATTCGTTCACATACAATCTGGTGATCCGCATCGTCCTGTTCTGCCTCCAAAGGCGGCAGCGCAATTCCACAGCAGGATACCATGGCAGATCCGATGGCCCGCAGGACATTGCCGCAGATGGGACAGACATATAGCTTGGTCCGCATCATATTGGCGGAACGGTTGGCGTTTATAATTTGCTGGCCAGACAGCAGCTCCGGCAGCGATACCTTCAGGATGTTGGCTAGTGGTTCCAGCAGAGAGATATCTGGAAATCCCTTTCCTGTCTCCCATTTGGAGATGGTCTTATCGCTGATATAGAGCTGTTCTGCCAACTGAGATTGCGTTAAGTGCTGTTTCTCACGCAGTGTTTTAATGGTTGTACCTGTGATATAGTTGTTCATCAGGATTTCCTCCTTTCGATAAGCATAGTATACTATCATGGTGGAGCGGCGGCAACCTACGGAGCGTAGAGTTGGGAGCTTATGATGCTGCATTATCAAAGCAACAGACATTTTCTGCCGATGGATGAATTTCCGTTTTACAGAATCGTGCAGGCGGCGGTTGATCAAAATCTTGGCGTTGTCGTACATAAAATTTTTCTGGTCGGTGTAGCGTTTTGCTATGCTGCGGGATATTACAGACAGAGGGGGGATGAGGATGGAGCAAGTTTCATTGCAGCAGGAGCAGGATTTGGAGGACGTTCTGCGGCGATATTCGGACATGGTTTATCGGGTGGCCTATACGCAGACCAAATGCATCAGCGACGCGGAGGATGTGTATCAGGAGGTTTTTCTGCAATATGTGAAGAAAAATCCGGTCTTTGCCAGCGAGGAACACCGCAAGGCGTGGCTTCTGAAGGTAACCATCAATTATTGCAAAAAATTATGGCGCTCGGCTTGGCGGCGTAAAACGACGCTGTGCGAAACCGTGCCGGAGCCGGTCAATCTGGCTGCGGAGCATAAATTTTTGTTAGAGGCTTTGCGGCAACTGCCTTTACAGGACAGAACGGTACTGCATTTATTTTATTATGAGGATTTGCCTGTGCGGGAAATCAGCCGATTGCTGGAGAGAAAGGAATCCACCGTTCGCACTCAGCTAACCCGCGCCCGAGACAAGCTGAAAGCAATTTTAAAGGAGGATTGGACAGAATGAAGGAACAATATCAAAATGCGATGCAGCAAATCACTGCGCCGGAGGCATTGAAGCAGCGCACCTTGCAGCAAATGGGCGGACAGTTTCAGCAAAAGCCTGGGCGGCGGACAGGCCGATGGAAGCTGCCGGTGGCGGCGGCAATCTGCGGCGTCTGCCTGTTAGGCGCTGTGCCGGTGATGGCAGCCCATGTGCCGATGGTGGCCGCCGTGCTGGAGCAGATTTCGCCGGAGCTGGCCCGCATGCTGACGCCTGTCGAATTGTCCTGCACTGACAATGGCATTCGCATGCAGGTGGAGGCAGTAGCCCAAAGCAAGGAGGAAATTTTGGCTTACCTGACCATACAGGATTTGGAGGGGGACAGAGTGGATGAAACGACAGACTTGTACAACTATGTCATCGACGGCTATCACGCCTTCACCCATCGCATCGTCAGCTATGACACAGAACAAAAGAAGGCCCTGCTGGAATTGCGGGCCCATCATGGCGATATCACAGCGCCTAAAAAAACAGTGGTACAGGTGACGTCCTTTTTGAGCAAGGAGCAGGTTTATGAAAATATTCCAGTGGCAATTCCGGATACAATTCAGGAAAAAACGACTGAACCGGAGAACATGCAGGTAACGTCTACGGGCGGTGGTGGAGATTTATTGGAAAAGATTGCAACCAACGAAGGCTTGTGGAAGATTCGCGTTTTAAAACCAGGCGAAAAACAGGCCCTGCGAGACGATATTGATTTTGTTTCTATCACCGGTATGGGCTATGTAAATGATAGGCTGCACATACAAACCTGGTGGGCGTCGTCTGTCGATAATCACGGCTATTTCACCGCGCATACCGCCGATGGGCAAGAGGTATATGCCTCCAATGCGTATTTTTATTTGGATGCGGACGGCACACCGGTTTCGCCTTATAGTGAAGATGTCGACCGACAGCAGTATATTGAATACGTATTTGATATTTCGCCGGAGGAATTGGCCCAATATCAGTTCTCAGCCACCTTATTTGCCGATAATTGTTATACCGAAGGCAACTGGAAGGTCAGCTTTACAGCCGATAGTATGCGCAGCATCACGATTCGTCAAAAAGATTGGCCCGACCTGCCGGATGGTATCGAGCAGATTATCATTTCGCCTTTGAGCGTAACCTTAGCCGGAGAACGGGAAGCCGTTGATAGATTCCAATTAGAGGTGAACAGTCAACAGCATAGGCTGCATCTGAGAAAGTCGGAGGAAGGTTATCATGACCTTTGGGTTGATGGGGATTCGTCGGTGGCCAAAAACCGTTTAGAAGCAGATGCCTTTATTGATTTGGACAGCTTGCAGACCGTGGAGTTGGACGGAAACATCTTCACGCTGCCGAAAACCGAAGCTACAACATAGCGCTTTTATTGCGAAAAAAGGCAGAGAAAGCCGCTTTTCTGTGAGAAAAATACAGCTGCAAAGTGAAATGTGCGGTAGCCATATTGGTTAAGCAGAAAACCGGAAATTTCTTTGTATTGTCCACCCCCCTAATAGAGCTACCAATACAGAATATGCCGAAAAAGACAAAAAATTAGAGCAGAAATGTTTCACGTGAAACATTTTTGCGCCAAATTGGTGATACCTGTCTGAAGCAGCCCATCATAAAAAAAGATGGCTGGGCAAATCGCCCAGTCATCTGCATAGCATAACGCTTATCATCAATCGTTGCATCACGATTGATTGTACAATACGCTGTACAAGGAGTCGGCAATTCACCGACCCCTTACAGAACAAAGCGTGATACAAAGCCAATGGTATAACCAATCGTTACCCCATCGCAGCAATGTCACAGAATGGCACAACTGGCCTGCGGTTAGCGGGCCGTTTTCAGCGCATTCGCGCAAAAAACCGCGCTTCAAACGCGCTAGCGGCATCTGTCCCTACAACCTGTCGGCCGCGCAGAATACAAATTCTCACTGGCCTTTTTTGTCTCTGGCATCGTTGTTTTGGCATGCTGAGCCGGTCTTGTCACCCTGAACTTGTCGAAGGGTCTTCCAAAGCCTAACACCGGAGGGAAGATCCTTTGACTACGGGCTGACGCCCTTCGCTCAGGATGACAAAAAAGGTACTCGCTGCCCTTTTATGGTTTTAGAATCCCCGCTACCTTCGCCAAAATT
>CABUKW010000074.1 GCA_902492275.1 uncultured Peptococcaceae bacterium | reverse complement strand
AGGACCAGGATGTGCATGCCGGCGGCAGCGGCTGCGGTTGCTCAGCGGTGGTGATGGGCGCTAAATTTTTGCCCCAGATGGCGGAGCAGAAGCAATGCAAGCTATTATTTGTGGGCACTGGTGCTTTGCTGAGCCCCTTGACCGTGCAGCAGGGCGAAACCATCCCCAGCATTGCCCACGGTGTGCTGATTGAATACAGACAGGAGGGAGCAGTATGAGCCAAGGATTGGTAATAGCCTTTCTCGTAGGCGGCTTAATTTGCGTGTTAGCTCAGTTGATTATCGAATTGACCCCTTATTCCATCACACCGGCGCATATTCTGGTGGGTTACGTGGTGGGCGGCGCCGTACTTTCCGGTTTGGGCTGGTATCAACCTCTGGTGGATTTGGCCGGCGCAGGGGCCACAGTACCCTTATCCGGCTTCGGCCACATGCTGGTGCAGGGTGTGATTGAAGCAGTGGGGCAGGACGGCTTAAAAGGCGTCTTTACCGGTGGTTTGACAGCCTCTGCCTTTGGCATTACAGTGGCGCTGATGATGGGTTTTATGGTAGCCATGGTGTTTAATCCGAAAGGATGAAGAAAGCAATACGGATATATCAAAACAAGGTCTGTGACAAATTGTCATAGGCCTTTTTCTATCCATAGCCATTTCCTATGTCATGTGGTAGATAAACGGTATTTTACATAAGAATAAACCTATCATATAATACACCTATAGAAATTAATTATTCAAAATTCAGAAAGGGGAAAGAAACTATGCCACCAGTCATTGATGAAGAAAAATGCGTTGGTTGTGGGACTTGCGCACAAATTTGTCCGCTGGATGTCCTGAAATATCATAAAGCGGAACGAAAGGTAACGGTGCGTTATCCAGATGAATGCTGGCACTGTCGGGCCTGTGCCATTGACTGTCCCAAGGATGCGATTCAGTTACGGTATCCGTTGTCTCATATGTTATTGCATATGGATGCACCGACAATCAGAAGGGAGGAATTAGAATGAGTTTGAAAAAACGCAGTGAAGTTATAAAAAGCGATGTTTTAATTGTCGGCGGTGGGATTGGCGGCATGCAGGCAGCCATCACAGCCGCTGAGGAAGGCGCTACCGTTGTGGTGGCGGAAAAGGCCGATACGCGCCGTTCCGGTTCCGGCGCCACTGGCAATGACCATTTTATGTGTTATATTCCTTCCTATCATGGGGAAGATTTTGACGCTATCATTGCCGAAGTAACCGATACCTTAGTAGGGCCGTTGCAGGATTTGAATTTGCTGCGGCTGATGATGGGGCGCTCCTTTGAGGTTGTGCAGAAATGGGAATCTTATGGCATCAATATGCGGCCCTACGGCGAAGATTATGCTTTTTATGGTCATGCTATGCCGGGGCGGCGGCGGTATCATTTAAAATACGACGGACAACTGCAAAAGCCCTTATTAACCAAAGAAGCCAAGAAACGGGGCGTACAGATTGTCAATAAAACGGTTATCAATCAGCTATTGACCGATGAGAACGGCCGGGTTATTGGCGCAATCGGTATCTGTACAGCGGAGGATGAGCCGGAAGTGGTAATCTTTCAGGCCAAGGCTGTTATTCTGTCTACCGGTAATGCCAGCCGCATGTATCCCAGCACCAATCCGGCTTATTTGTTCAATCAAGCCGACTGTCCCGCCACAACAGGCAGCGGTCATGCCATGGCCTATCGTGCTGGTGCCCGTTTGGTCAATATCGACTTGCCTTATCTGCATGCCGGTCCAAAATATTTTGCCCGCTGTGGAAAAGCCACCTGGATTGGTGTGTTGGTAGATTATTATGGCCGTCCGGTTGGGCCCTTTGTAAATAAGCCCACCAAAGAATTAGGCGATGCCACTTCTGATATCTGGCAGGGTGTGTTCCAGGAAAAGATGGAAAATGGTTCTGGTCCGGTATTTATGAATTGCGCGGAAAATGAGCCGGAAGATACAGAATTTATGATGAATTCTTTTTACAGTGAAGGGGACACCTCCATTGTAGATTATTTGCAGCAGTACAACATCGACTTGAATAAGAGCATGATTGAGTTTGGCACCTATGACTATGCGCTGTGCGGCCGCGGCCTAGATATCCAACTGAGCGGACAGACCAGCCTGGAAGGACTTTATGCCGCCGGCGATGTGCTGGGCAATGTGCGCGGCGATATTACCAGCGCGGCAGTGTTCGGGATGATTTCTGCCGAGAATGCCGCAGCCTATGCCAAAACCATAGACTTTTTAGAAGTCGAAAGCCATCCGCTGATTGCCGAATCTATGGACTTATACGACAGCATCCTGTCTCGAAAAAATGGCGCCCACTGGAAAGAAGCCAACTCCATGCTGCAGCAGATTATGAAGGATTATGTAGGGGTGAAGGTGCGTTCTAAAACCTTGTTGAAGGCAGGGCTGAAATATTTGGGCGATCTGAAACGGTATTGCAGAGAACAGATGAAGGCAGAAAATGCCCATGAGTTAATGCGCTGCTTGGAAGTTCTGGATTTGCTGGATGTGGCGGAAGCCATTGCCATCACTTCCGAAAACCGCAAGGAATCCAGAGGCGCTTATCATCACCGTTCCGATTATACCTACACCAATCCGTTATTGGACAATAAATTCCAAACCATTGAGCAAAAGCATGGTGAGATTATTTTGAATTTCCGCGATAAGGTGCGGTAGTACGATAAGGGGGGAACAAAGATGGCAGCATCTACAGTTAATGAAAAGAGTTTTTCTGCGTTAGATGGTATCAAGTGGCTGATTTCCCTGGGACTTCCGGCAGCAATCTGGTTTTTAACGCCCTTTGACGCTGTTTTGCGGGCCTATCTGGCCATTTCGCTGGGCGGTATTTTGTTTTGGGCCTTTCAGGTCATACCGGAAGCCATTACAGGGCTTTTGATTCCCATTCTGTTTTGTATTGTAGGGGTGGCAACACCGGACATTGCCTTTACGCCATGGTCTATGATTTTGCCGTGGCTGGTACTGGCTGGTATAATCATGGGCGAGGTGATGGCCAGCACCGGTCTGGTGAAACGAATTGCCTACAAAATTTTATTGCTGACCGGCTGTTCCGGCCGAGGTCTTTTGTTGGGCTGTTTCTTAATCGGTGTATTTTTGCCGCTGGTGGTATCCAGCACTTGGGCTAAACTGTTAATCTTAGGGCCCATCGGTATGGCAATCTGTAAAACCTGGGGCTTAGAACGGAAAAGCAAAGAGGCAACCGGCATTATGGCTATGATTTTATTTGCTTCTCTATCGTCCTGTCATTTATATATGTCCGGCGATGATGCCATGATTTTTATCACCTCGTTGTTTTCTGAAGTAACCAACGGCGCTGTTACCGTAGACTTTTTCCGTTGGCTGAAACTGATGTGGCTGCCGGGCTTTGGTTGGCTGGCCATGTCGATTTTGACGCCGTATTTGATGTTTGTACGTCCCAATCGCCAACGGCTGCACGATATTTCCGACACTATTCGGGTGGAATATCAGGCTATGGGAAAATTGTCGGTTGATGAAATTAAGGCGCTGGTCATTGTTATTTTAATTTTATTGAACTTTATGCTGGAAACCAAGACCGACTTGAACGCCGCCCATGTTATGGTGGTGTTGGTGTCGCTGTTCTTTGTGCCGGGTATCAATCTGATGAGTTTGGAAAAGCTGAATAAACTGAACATTTGGATTATTTTCTTTGTCACAGGCGCTTTGGCAGTGGGCATCTGTTCAGGACCGTCCGGCTTCGGCGCTTTGGCTGAGGAAAAGCTGCTGCCCATTTTGACTGGCGTTGGCGATTATGGCCGCGTGCTGTTGAGCTATACCTTTGGCGTCCTGGCCAACTTTTTAATGACGCCGCTGGGCGCCCAGTCGGCCTTTGAACTGCTGATTGGCAATATGCTGTACGGGGCAGGGCTGGACCCCATCAGCGGTATGATGAGCTTTCAGATGGGGCTGGAAATGTATCTATTCCCCTATGAAGTGGCCATGGTGCTGTTCTTCTTCGGCTTAGGCTATATGGAAACCAAATCCACCATCAAGATGTTTGCCGTACGTATGGTAATTTCCTTTGGCTTGATGTTTTTGGTGGCTGGATACTGGGATTTGATTGGGCTGTTCTAAGTATCGGAATGTGATAAAAAGATTGCGTGATAAAAAACGAATATCGAAAGGAAAGGGTTGGACTGCTGTGCAGCGTGCTGTATGGCAGTCCCTTTTCTAAATTTCTGAAATATGAAATGGGGTGCGTCGATGAAAGCATATCAATATCAATGGAGAGCTTTGCTTTTGATGGTGCTGGCCTGGGGCTTTGCCGGCTTGGCCCACAATTGCGTTGCGTTTTTGTTTCCTTATTTTTCACAGGAGTTTCAGCTGTCTACGGCCCACAACGGTTATCTGACGGCCACCTTGGCCTTTTTTTGGACATTGTCCATCCTATCTTGCGGGCCCAGGGCAGCCAAACGGGGACAGGTGCAGGTGATGGTGCCCGGCTTGCTGCTAGGCGCTGTGGCTTTGGCAGGTCTGGCATTGTCGAAAAGCCTCATCCTGCTGTATCTTTTAACCGCAGTGGTCGGTTTTGGCTGCGGTTCCATCGTGTCATCCAGCTTGTCCTTTTTGGCCGAGCAGAGCGACCCGAGAAATCGCGGCTTGTTTTACGGTGCCGCCCAGTCCAGTTTTACGTTAATTGGTTCGGCTGGCGGCTCCTTATTGTTTACACGGCTGGGGGCCACGGCAGTGGGCTGGCGGGGCTGTTATCTGTTGATGGCAGTTTTGGTCGGCCTAGCCGGGGCGCTGATTTTTATCTTCGGCAAAAACATTCCCCGTCCGGCGCAGGCTGCAAGCGGGACGGAGGAGAAGCAGCGGTTTTCCCAGCTGTTTGCCTACAAAAATGTGATGCTCAGTACCCTGTTGGCTTGCTTTACCATGATGTGGTATTTTACGGTGGCAGCTTTCACCATTCTGTATTTGATGGAGGCGAAGGCGTTGACTGCAGTGGCTGCCGGTGCTATTTTTGCCGGCTTTGGAACAGGCGGTTTTATCGGCGAATTCAGTGCGCCGCTGGTATCAGATCGCTTGGGCCGTAAGCGCACAACGTTCGTTGCTGTTCTGGCCGGTGCGCTGTGTTTTGCGGCCTTTGTGCTGTTAGATCTGCCGGCTGCTGTGATGACCTTGGCTATTGCCGGCGCTTCTTTTTTTATGTCCGGCGCTATGGCCATCTTAAATTCGGTGGTGCCCAGCGAATCGGTGCCGCCGCAGATGGTTGCTACGGCAACAGCCTTTACGCCGGCTGCCGGTGAACTGATGGGCGGTGTGGCAGCGCCAGTCATGGCTGGTCATTTATCCGGCGCATTGGGTACAGCCCAGGTGATGGATCTGCTGATGGCGTTGCCGGTGCTGGTTCTTGTGGGGCTGCTGTTTTTGCAGGAAACAGCGCCGGCTGTGCTGGCGCGGAGAAATTAAATCGCTTTGTCGGCAGAAAGACAGTATCGCTAAACCGCTGCTTATATGCTATAATGGAAACAAATTTTAGCAGAGAGATGGTGTCCTGTGCAAAAACAATCCTTATGGACCAAAGAATTTCTATTGGCCAACTGTATCCTGTTTAGTCTGAATATGGGCTATTTCATACTATACTCCACCATAGGCATTTACACCAGAGGCCTGACCTCTGTCGAGTTTAATGTGGGGCTGGTGACGGGGATTTTTACCTTCGCGTCCCTGTGTACCAGATTTTTTTCCGGCTGCTTGCTGGACAAGGCTGCGCCTAAGCAAATTTTGCTGCTGGGGCTGTTGATATCGCTGCTGGCCAGCTTGGGCTATCTCTTTGCCGGCAGTTTGCCCCTTTTGGTCTTTGTGCGCATATTAAACGGTTTAGGCTACGGCCTATCCAGTGCAGCGACGGCGACGTTAGTCAGCTCTATGCTGCCTGCCCATCGTCTGCTGGAAGGGCTGGGTTACAGCCAGCTGATCTTTACAGTGTGCGGTGCCTTGGGGCCTTCCATTGGTTTGAATCTCAGTCACAGCGATTACCAGCAATTTGGCAAGGTGTTTCTAGTCACCTGTTTTTTTGCAGCATTGGCTGTTTGCTTTACCCTTGGTCTGAAGAAAAAACAGCGGCCCGCTGCTGTGGAAGTAACAGCTGCTGCGCTGGAGCCGCCGCAACAGCCGCTCCTTTCTCCAGCTACCGTCGTTTTTCTGGTGCTGACATTTTTACTGGCCTTTGCCCAATCCACCGTCGTGGCTTGCTTAAATTTATATGCGCTGGACAGACAATTAGGGAATATGTCGTTGTTTTTTGTCATCTTTGCCGTCACCAATTTTTGTGTGCGGCTGTTCATGGGAAAAATTCTTCGCGTCATACCGGAACGGGTCATTTTGCTCTGCATTACGACCATTTTGGTGCTGGTGTATCTGGGTATTTTTGCGGCGGACCAGGCAATCTGGATTTTCTTGCTGGCCATTCCCTTTGGCTTTAGTATGGGCTTTTATTATCCGCTGATGACGACCAAAACCATTCGGACCATTAGCCCCGCCCGTCAGGGCACCAGCAATACGCTCTATTTGGCTGCCGAAGATATCGCCTTCTTTTTAGGGGCTCTGTTCTGGAGCGGGATTTCTCCCTTTCTGGGCGGCTATCAAAATATTTATGGCTTGGCCGCCTTGTTGGCCGGATGCATGCTGTGCCTCGTGATTGGCTATCCTGCTGTCTTGAAAAAGCTGCAGGTGCAGGAGGATGTTTGGGAACCATAACTTGGCAGCTAGTGCTTGGTGCAGCTATAGAAAAGGAGGGACAGTTGATGCGTTTGACTCAACTGCAATATTTGCTGGAAATCAAAAAATGGGGATCCATTTCCAAGGCTGCCCAGCATCTGTTTATGGCGCAGCCGTCGATGAGCGCGGCGATTAAAGAATTGGAAGAGGAATTGGGCTACGAGCTGATGAAACGCAGCAAAAAAGGCGTTACCTTCACCATGTTGGGGGAACAGGTTGCTGAAAAAGCCGACACTATTATTCGGGAAATGGAAGCGATACGCTGCTTGAATCGGGAACAGGTGGGAACCATGAGCGGACGAATTTTTCTCGCGGCTATTCCCTTTGTCTGCGAGCATTTTATGCTGGATCTCATCATCCAGTTAAAAGAACAGTATCCCCAGTTACATGTCCTGCTGGACGAAAACGACGCCCATGCAATTTTTCAACAGATTGACCGTCGAGAAGCCGATTTGGGGATTGTCATGATTTGCAATAATGAAGAAGAACGATACCAACGGGAACTGGAAAAGAACCATCTGGTGTTTGTGGAGCTTTATCAAGACGAGATGTATTTTTGGGCTGGACAGCAGAATCCTTATTATGGAAAGGGTCAGGCGGCCTTAGCGGAGATTTTGCAATATCCCTATGTCTATTATAAGGACTCATTCAGCGAAGAGGACCGGTTGTTTTTTGGACAATATTGTAATTGGAAGCAGCTTGAAACGGTGCGCATGAAAGATAAAGAGAGCGTGAAAAAATATGTCATGCGCTCGCAGGCCGTGACAGCTATGCCCTATAGCGCCTCCAAAGATAATATTTATTTGCAGACTGGCCTGCTGAAGCCGCTGCGCATTACTGACGCCCGCTGGACCTGCCGCATTGGCGTGGTCTATCGCAAGGATACGCCTTTGGTGCGGGAGGAAATTTTTTTGCTGGAGCAGCTACAGCGGCTTTTGACAGAGCGGTTGCCGGAAATGATGGGGGAACTCCACAATCACGCAAATTGAACATTGACTTTTACGTCAGGATTTTGTAAACTATATGCATATTGATTTTTATAAAGCGATTTATAATCATAGGAGGTTTTTATTATGGCAAGTGCAAATATCGTGATGTTGACGGAAGACAATTTCCGGGCAGAAGTGTTGCAGTCTGACAAACCGGTGCTGGTAGACTTCTGGGCTGCTTGGTGCGGTCCTTGCAAAATGATTGCGCCGCTGATTGACGAATTGGCTGACGATTATGCCGGCAAAGCAAAAGTCTGCAAACTGAATGTAGACGATTGCGGCAGAATTGCCCAGTCTTACGGCGTTATGAGTATTCCAACGCTGATTGTGTTCAAAGGCGGTCAGGAAGCAAACAGAATTGTCGGCTTCCGTCCGAAAGCAGAAATCGCCAAATTATTGGAAGCCTAAGGCTATCGCCTATGCAAATGCGGACCCTTGCGGTCCGTTTTTTCTTGCTAAGACCTCTGCGGTGCTGAAAGCGGATGCAGAATTTTTTGACAACAGGATTTTTCGTGAAAGAGGATTTTTGCAATGGAAGAATTATTAGCCAAATCGGCAGGTTTTTTGTTATTGATTGGGCTGGGCTTCGGCGGCAAAAAAGTGGGACTGTTTCGGGTGGAGGACCGCTTTGTTTTGAGCAAAGTCATGCTTTATATCACCATGCCCTGCCTGTTTATCAGCTTTTTTGAAGATTTTGAGCCGGCGCCTACGCTGATTTTGATGTTTGTGCTGGGCATTGCCGTCAATTTCATTCTTTGCTATACGGGCTTATTCTTTGCCCGTCATAAAAGCGGCACAGAAAAGGCGCTGTATATGCTGAACTGCTCTGGTCATAACATCGGCGCCTTTGCCATCCCCATTATTGCCACCTTGTTTCCGCCGGCAGCTGTCATTGCCACCAGTATGTACGATATCGGCAACTCCATCATGTCGGCTGGCGGCACCTATGCGCTGGCGGCCAATTATACCGACAAAGAACGGGGGATGCGTTGGTCCCTGTTTTTCCGCCGGCTTTTTTCCTCGGTGCCCTTTGACACCTATTTGATTATGGTGGTGCTGTCGCTGCTGCATGTGCGGTTTCCCGCGCCGGTTTACGAGGTTGCCGGTATGATTGGTGCGCCCACCGTTATTTTAACCATGATTATGCTGGGAATTACCTTCGATGTGGATATAGACCGCCACGATTTGAGCAACATTCTGGAAATTCTGGCCATTCGGCTGGTAGGCGCCTTTGCCATCGCTACCTTTGCCTGGTTTTGCCTGCCGCTGTCTCAACTGGAAAAGATGGTGCTCTATTTAATCTTGTTTGCGCCCATTCCCAGCCTGACGCCTAATTTTTGCAGCAAGTGCGGCTGCAAGCCCTCGGTGTACGGCGCACTAAGTTCCATTACAGTGCCCATTAGCCTAATCGCTATGAATATTGTGATGATATTCTTTCAATAGGACTATCTATCAGGTCAATCACATGAAAAAGGACAGAAACCAAAAAAGAGGCTGTTGCAGCGTATGCAACGGCCTCTTTTGGAATGAATACCAGATCGCTTGTGTTTGCAGTTGATGCAGTGTCAGTCTGGGCTTCAGCGGACCGTCACCTTGACCGACATAGACTTGAAAATGGCATAGAGCGTGTCGCCAGGCTTCAGCTCCATTTCCTGTACCGAGTAGGGCGTCAGCGCCACCTTTAAGGGCACCCCAATTTCCAGTGTCAGTAGACAGCGGTTGCCCTGCTGCTCTATGGAGGTAACAACGCCCTTGTGGACATTGCGGGCGCTGCACACCAGTTTGGTATGGCTGATGATGATATTTTCCGGTTCAATGCTAACCCGCACCAAGCCGGTCAGGTTGGTGGACACATGAAAAAGCACGTCGCCTTTGCTGTGCAGCAGCTTGGCGTAGGTGCCTTGGTCGGTTTGCAGCAACTGGGCGTCAAAAATATTATCGTCGGTTTTGCTCTGATGCAGATATTGTTCCAACTGGGCGGCGCTGACCCGCAAACCGCGGCCCACCCGATGGGCTTCCAAATCGCCCCGTTTAATCATCTCGTAAATCGTATATTTGGATAGCTTTAAAATTGCAGCTACTTCTTCTGGTGTATAAAATTCTTCGGCCATCAGTCTATCACCTCATGTTTGCCGCTGGCAGAACCTTGCCTTGCGGCTTCTCTCTGTTCCTTTCTATTATAGTCGAAATGGGGGACCGCTGACAAGTTCAAATTGAAAATATCTTGACAGAAGCGGAAAACATCAGTATACTGATAATACTGTTAGTTTTAGTTAGTTTTAATTTGGTTTAAAACAAGACAGGGGGATTTTACATGAAAAGAAAAGTAGGGTTCTTATTCACCATCGGCTTGCTTTGCGGCCTGTTGCTGACCGCCTGCAGCGGCGGCAGCGACAACAGCCAGCAGCAAGCAGAACAGCCAGGCGCAGAAGTGCATGTATTTGCGGCTGCCAGCCTGACCGATTGTTTAGATGAATTGATTGCACTGTATCAGGCCGACAGCAATAATACCGTAGTAGCTGTTTACGAAGCCTCTGGCACCTTGAAAAAACAGATTGAAGAAGGCGCTGACTGCGATATCTTCATTTCTGCCAATCAGAGCAATATGGACGCCTTAGAAGAAGGCGGCGCAGTCAACACCGAAACCAGAAAAGATTTGCTGGGTAACGACTTAACCTTAATTGCTTCTGCCGAAAAAGCAGAACAAATTGCCGACGTGCAATCCTTATTGGGCGACGAAGTAGAACTGATTGCCATTGGCGAACCTTCCGACGTACCAGCCGGCGAATATGCCCAGGAAATGTTTGAAAATCTGGGGATGTGGGTAGCTATTCAGCCGAAACTGGTTTACGCCAAAAACGTGCGCTCCGTTCTGCAGTATGTAGACGGCGGTGACGCTGATGTGGGCTTCGTATACCGCACCGACGCTCTGCTGTTGGAAAACGGCAAAATTATCGGCAACGCACCGGAAGGCAGCTATACCGCTGTCCATTATCCGGCAGCCATCATGGCCGAAGCGCCACAGCCAGAAGCTGCCGCTGATTTCTTTGCGTTCTTAGGCAGCGACCAGGCCAAAGAAATTTTTGAAAAATACGGTTTTACCGTACTGTAAAAGCCAGCTTATCACAGACACGACAGTACCGCTTTACCAAACATATCAAATTAAAACTACCAAAAGGCCAGAAAGGAGGAAGGTGCGATGCTAGAACCAATTTTATTATCGTTGCGTATAGCATCCATTGCCACAGTGTTTTCCTTCTTTCTGGGCGTTTTTTTGGCTTACATATTAAACAAAAAAAATGTTCCCGGCAAAAACTTCTGGGAAACGCTCATTACCCTGCCCATGATTTTGCCGCCCTCCGTAACCGGTTACTTTTTGCTGATTCTATTGGGTAAACGGGGCGCCATCGGCAGCATACTCATTCAAACCTTCGGGTTCAAAATTATTTTTACCTGGTATGCCGCAGTCATTGCCGCTTCGGTGGTGTCGCTGCCTTTGATGTATCAAAACGTAAAAGCCGCCTTTCTCAACGTAGATCCAGCCTATGAGCGGGCTGCCCGTACCTTGGGCAGCAGCGAGAGCAAAATCTTCTGGACCATTACCTTTCCGCTGGCTTGGCCCGGTATTATCAGCGGCATTGTGTTGGCCTTCTGCCGGGCAATCGGCGAATTTGGCGCCACCCTGATGGTGGCCGGCAACATTCCCGGTAAAACTCAAACCATGCCCACCGCCATCTATTACGCGGTGGAAAACGGCAATAGCGCAGAAGCCAATGTGCTGGTGCTGATTATGACTGTATTCAGCTTTGTGTTGATTTTAAGCCTGAACCAATGGCTGGAAAAACACAATTATCTGGGAAAGTAGGTGATACCGGTGGCCGTTTCATTTTCCTTACAAAAAAAGCTGGACCAATTCCAACTGGATATCGCCTGTCAGTTTCCCGGCGGCGTTTTGGTGGTGCAGGGTGAGTCGGGTTCTGGCAAAAGCACTATTTTAAACTGTCTGTCTGGCTTGCTCAAGCCCGACGCCGGTCGGATACAGGTAGGCCAGCGGGTGTTATTTGACAGCGCTCAGAACATCAATATCGCCGTACAAAAGCGAAATATCGGCTATGTATTCCAAAACTATGCCCTGTTTCCCAACATGACGGTGGAAAAAAACATTCTCTACGGCCTGAGAAATCAGGCGGCCTATCGGGATACCGTCCAGCGGCAGCAAATGCTGCAATATATGGAATATATTCTGGATACCTTCCGAATCAGTCATTTGCGCAAAAAATATCCCGTTCATATTTCCGGCGGCGAAAAGCAGCGCACCGCCTTGGCGCGGGCCATTGTCACCAAGCCGGAGCTTCTGTTATTAGACGAGCCCTTTTCCGCTTTAGACGTCAAAACCAAAGAAATCGTTTATCAGGAATTTTTAGACTTGAAGCATCACTTTCAAATTCCCATTATCCTAATCAGCCATGATCCCAGAGAAGGCGATTTATTTGCCGATTACCGCCTCTACTTAGAGCAGGGCCATGCGCAAGAACAAATCACCTAACAAATATTCCTTTGCTCCCCTTTGTCAAATATCAAAATGGTGTGCAAGCTATCCGTTTCTTCTTGAATTTGACAATGGTAAAAATCCTTTCTTCTGTCCAAAGAAAGGATTTTTTTTCTGCACCGATTTTTATATTATATCTTGACAAGCGCAGCGTTTTCCAGGAAAATGATGTACAATGAAAATGTTTAGCAACAACCATGGAATTATAGGAGGCACTATTTTGTTTGAATTTGAACTTATCAAAGAATGTAAAGAAACCGGCGCCCGAGCCGGTATTTTCCACACGCCCCATGGCGATATCCGGACGCCGGTGTTTATGCCAGTAGGCACCCAGGCTACCGTCAAAACCATGACGCCCGAAGAACTAAAAGCCTGCAACGCCCAAATTATTTTGAGCAACACCTATCATCTCTATCTGCGGCCCGGCCATGAACTGGTGCAGGAAGCCGGCGGCCTGCATCAATTTATGAATTGGGACAGGCCCATTTTAACCGACAGCGGCGGTTTTCAAGTGTTCAGCCTGGGCGATTTGCGCAAAATTAAAGAAGAGGGCGTAGAATTTCGCTCCCACATTGACGGCTCCAAGCATCTATTCACACCGGAAAAGGTGATGGAAATTGAAAACGCCCTAGGCGCCGACATCATCATGGCCTTTGACGAATGCAATCCCTATCCCGCCACCTATGAATATGTGCAGCATTCCTCCGACCGCACCGTGCGCTGGCTAGAACGCTGCAAAGCCGTCCATAAGCGGGAGGACCAGGCGCTGTTCGGCATTATCCAGGGCGGCATGTATCGGGATTTGCGGGAAAAAAACGCCCGGGAAATTACCGCCATCGACTTGCCCGGCTACGGCATTGGCGGCTTGAGCGTAGGCGAGCCACCAGAAACCATGTACGAAATGTTGGAGTACACTACGCCCCTTATGCCCAAACACAAGCCCCGCTACCTGATGGGTGTAGGCGCGCCGGAAAACCTCATCGAAGGCGTTATACGCGGCGTCGATATGTTTGACTGCGTATTGGCCACCCGCATTGCCCGTAACGGTACTGTGTTCACCAAAAACGGCAAGCTGGTTATCCGCAACGCAGAATATGCCCATGATTTCCGGCCCATGGAAGAAGGCTGCCAGTGCTATGCCTGCCGCAATTACAGCAGAGCGTACATCCGTCATTTAATCAAGAGCGGCGAAGTGCTGGGAATCCGGTTGACCACCATGCACAACATCCATTTTCTGACCAATCTCATGCAAGAAATGCGTCAGGCTATCTTAGAAGACCGCATGGTGCAGTTCCGCCAAGATTTTTACAAAAACTTAGCAGGAAAATAAAGGACTTTCCCCTTTCAAGCAGGAATTTATGATAAAGAAGGTATTGTGAAGGAGGTGGGAGCTATGGGCTCCATGAGTGGTTTGGTGTATTTATTAGTTGTGGTGGCCATCATCTGGCTTTTCATGATTCGTCCACAGCAGCAGCAGGCAAAAAAACGGGCTGAAATGTTAACTTCCCTGAAGGTGGGCGACAAAATCGTTACCATCGGCGGTATCTGCGGCGTGATTCAGCGCATTACCGACGACAAAATTTTTATTGAAATCGCCGACGGTATCGTCATCGAAATGCTGCGCAATTCTATTTCTACCATAGATGCAGAAGAAGATTTGCCAAATCCTTTTGAAGACGAAGAAGAGGAAGCAGAAGAAGACGACGACATTTACTACGAGGACGACGAGGAAGACGGCATCCAACTGGATGAAACCAAAAAAAGAAATTAAAAACGGCAAAAAAGGGGCTGTAAAAAAAGTCCCAGAAAGAGCAGCCATGATAGCACAGATTAGTAACTATCATGGCTGCTCTTATGTT
>CABUKW010000073.1 GCA_902492275.1 uncultured Peptococcaceae bacterium | reverse complement strand
TTCAGGCGGCAGATAAATTAAAGGATTCGCTGAAATATATGCTGGTACCTGGCGTTTTGTTTGAGGAATTTGGATTTAAATATTATGGCCCAGTCAATGGGCATGACTTGTCGGCTTTATTGACCGTGTTAGATAATGTAAAAAATATGAACTGTCCTGTGCTGGTTCATGTCGTGACGCAAAAAGGGAAGGGCTATGGACCAGCAGAGAAAAATCCAGATTTGTTTCATGGCGTCGGTGCTTTTGATATTGCTACCGGTCAGGTAAAACAAAAGTCAATAGTTCCCACTTATACTTCTGTGTTTGGAAAAACTTTGACGGCATTAGGGAAGGAAGACGGGCGCATTGTGGGTATTACGGCCGCTATGGGCAAAGGCACCGGCATCAACCTATTTCAGGAGCAGTTTCCAGAACGTACGGTAGACGTAGGTATTGCCGAGCAGCATGCGGTGACCATGGCGGCGGCTATGGCGCTGGATGGCTTGAAACCGGTGGTGGCTATTTATTCTACTTTTTTGCAGAGAGCCTACGACCAGATTTTACACGATGTGGCGCTGCAAAAAGCGCCAGTGGTGTTTTGTCTGGACAGAGCAGGTATTGTCGGTGATGATGGACCAACCCATCATGGCGTTTATGATATTTCTTACCTGCGCCATATCCCTGACATGGTTTGTATGGCGCCTAAGGATGAAAATGAGCTGCGGCATATGCTGTATTCAGCACTGCAATATAACTGTCCGGCGGCCATCCGCTATCCCCGCGGTGCTGGCTTAGGCGTGCCGATAGAAGAAGCAGTGCAGCTTTTGCCTTTGGGCAAAGCTGAAGTTTTGCAACAGGGCAGCGGCGTCACCTTATTAGCCTATGGCAGTATGGTGCAGGTGGCGCGGCAGGTGGCAGAATTATTAGAACAGGAACTATCTGTGAAAGCGACTGTTATCAATGCTCGTTTTGTGAAGCCTTTAGATGCAGAAACTATTTTATCCTGCGTTGCTGCCAGTGATTTGCTCGTGACCATGGAGGAACACGCTTTGGCTGGCGGTTTTGGTTCTGCGGTGCTGGAATTGTTGAATGAGCAGGGTATCAATGTCAGTCAAGTGTTGCGGATTGGTATTGGGGATGCGTTTGTGCCCCATGGAAAAACAGATTTTCTGAAAGAATTGGCAGGGTTAGATGTCCGTTCTGTTACAGAAAAAATCAAAACAGCGCTGAGAGAAAAACAGAGGTAACATAGAATTATGGCAAAAAAACGATTAGATGTGGTATTGGTAGAAAAAGGACTGGCGGCTAGTCGGGAAAAAGCGAAGGCATTGATTATGGCCGGCAAGGTATTGGTCAATGAAAATAAAATTGACAAAGCAGGCACAGAAATAAATCCTGAATTGCCAATTCGTTTGTTGGGACAGGATATTCCCTATGTAAGTCGGGGTGGATTGAAACTGGAAAAAGCCTTGCAGGTATTTCCAGTGGATTTAACCGATAAAGTGGTAGCCGATTTGGGAGCTTCTACCGGAGGTTTTGTGGACTGTGCCCTGCAAAATGGTGCGGCTAAGGTATTTGCTATTGATGTGGGCTACAATCAGCTAGATTGGAAGCTGCGCACCGATGCGAGAGTGGTCAGTATGGAAAAGACTAATGCCCGTTATTTGGAGGCCGACAGCTTGGGTCAAATGGTAGATGTGGTGACCACCGATGTGTCGTTTATTTCTCTGGATAAAATTTTGCCACCAGCTATGGCCTTTTTGAAGAAAAATGGTCATGTGTTGGCTTTGATTAAACCTCAGTTTGAAGCAGGACGGGAAAAGGTTGGCAAAAAAGGGGTCGTACGCGATGCAGCCGTGCATCGGGAAGTAATAGAAAAAATTCTGCAGCTTTGTCGGGACATCGGTTTAACGGTATGGGGGTTGGATTATTCCCCAGTGAAAGGGCCAGAGGGTAATATTGAATATTTATTGTGGGGCCGTAAAAATCCAGATACTGATTTTGTTCCCAATGCGGCTGTTGTGGTGGCTGCGGCCCATGAAAGTTTGGACGCTTAAATGGATGTACAGCAGTTAATTGCAGCAATACAGCAACCGGCTAATTATTGGTTATGGTTGTTGGTGTTGGTAGGGATGCTAGCGGGTGGTATTGGATATCGTTTTTTATCTACAGTCTATCGGAATTGGCGGATGAACCGGCGGTTTAAACGGGGCGAAGTTGCAGAGAAGAAAGCGGTAAAGTTTTTACACCGGCAGGGCTACCGGATTTTAGCCGCTCAGTTGGAGGAGACCATCACGGTTTATGTGGATGGTGTGCCGCAGAAAAGTAAAGTGCGAGCTGATTTTTTTGTGCGTAAGGGCAGAAAAACCTATATTGTGGAAGTGAAAAGCGGACAGCAGGGAACAGTGCGGCTACCTTATGTGCGACGCCAGCTTTTGGAATATAAGTTAGTGTATCAGCCTGACGGCGTTTTGTTGTTAGATATGGAGCATCATACCCTACAGGAAATTCAGTTCGCTTATACCGATATACGGCGTAGAGGCTATGTGGGCTATGGCTTGGCCAGTCTTTTGGCTGGTGTGCTGGTGTATAGCTTGCTGAAAGTGTTTTAGGAGAGCAATTATGGAAACAATCAAAACGGTAGGTTTGATTATTAATCGAGATAAAGAACAGATTGTCAAAATTGGTCTGCAACTTGTGGACCTGCTGCGGCAGCAGCAGGTTACAGTGGCAGCTATTGGAACCGAAGCAGAGGCCTTAAAATTGCAGCAGAGCACAGAGGAACAATTTTGTGCTGCGGTGCAGTTGGTTTTGGTGATTGGCGGAGATGGCACCATGTTGCGGGCGGCTAGAACTGTTTATGGTTGTGCCATCCCTATTTTGGGTATTAATCAGGGATATTTAGGCTTTTTGACGGAAATAGAAGTGGAGCAGATGACAGAAAGCCTACAGCAACTGCTGGCAGGAAACTATCAAATCGAGCATCGCATGATGCTGAACGCGCAGGTTTTTCGAGATGGGCAATGTATTGCCGATGTGAGCGCTCTGAATGATTTGGTAGTTACAAAAGGGGCGTTATCCCGCATTATTAAAATGGAGCTTTATTTAAACGAGCAATTGGTAGAGCGCTATCATGGTGATGGCCTGATTTTTTCTACGCCTACCGGTTCTACCGGATATTCGTTGTCGGCAGGCGGGCCGATTGTATATCCGGCTATTGATTTATGTATTGTGGCGCCTATTTGTCCCCATAGTTTGATTGCCCGGCCATTGATTTTTTCGCCGGAGCATATGCTTACGGTGCGGTTGGCTGCCAATAACACGCCTGCTATGCTGACTGTTGATGGGCAAAACGGTGTAGAATTGAAAAAAGGTGATAGAATTCAGATTTGCAAGGCACAGCATGATACACGCTTGATTGTGTTGGAAAAACGTAATTTTTTTGCTGTCTTGCGAGAAAAATTAAAAGGTGTGCAGGAATAAAAACAGGGTGGTGAACTAGGTGAAGACAAAGCGTCATAGAAAGATATTAGAAATTATTAAAGAGAATATTGTAGGTACTCAGGAAGAACTGGCAGAGCTTTTAAAACAAGATGGTTTTAACGTGACTCAGGCCACTGTTTCCAGAGATATCAAGGAATTGGCGCTGATTAAAATTTCGGTAGGCAATGATCGCTACCGTTATTCATTGCCTACGGAGATTACCGTATCGGAGACGCGGCTGCGGTTTATGCTGAAGGAGTTTGTATTAAATTATGCGGCCAGCGAAAATATTTTGATTGTGCGCACAGCGCCTGGTAATGCCAATGCAGTAGCTTCTGCGTTGGATAACGCACAGTGGGCGGAAATTCTTGGCTCCGTTGCCGGCGATGATACGATTTTGGTAGTAGCTAGAAAAAAAGAAGAAATTCCTGATATTATTGATAAGTTAGAGTCTTATCTGGATTGAATGGCAGGTGAAAAGATATGCTCATGCGGCTGATGGTAAAGGATTTTGCCTTGATACATCAGATAGAACTTGAATTTGATGACAGATTAAATGTATTGACGGGCGAAACCGGCGCCGGAAAATCCATTATTATTGATGCAGTTTCGTTGCTGCTGGGTGCTAGAGCCAGCAGCAAGGATGTTCGTTTTGGCTGTAAAAAATCTATGGTTGAGGGAGTTTTTTCGGTGGAAAGGGCATCTCAGCTGGAATTGCTGTTGTTGCAGTTAGGATATGAGATGGACGAGGAACATCAGCTGATTTTATATCGAGAATTGACGATAAACGGGAAAAACACCTGTCGCATCAATGACCGTACTGTGACCTTGGCCAGTTTCCGGCAGGTGGGGCAACTTTTGATTAATATTTATGGGCAGCATGATTTTCAGGCCATTTCAAATAAAGAACACCATCTGGAAATGCTGGACAGCTTAGGTGATAGCACTTTTCAACAGCAGAAGTTGTTGATGGCACAAGCCTATCAACAATTGGCACAGGCTCAACAAAAACGCGATAGCTTGCGGCAAACACTGCGAGAACGTCAGGAACGTCTGGATTTTCTGCGTTTTAAACTGCGGGAATTGGAAGAACTGCAGCTGCAAGATGGTGAGGAAGAAGCGTTGGAAAAAGAATTGGTGGTGTTGGACAATTACGAAAAAATTTCAACGGTGACAGAAAAAGCCTACCATGCCTTATATGGTGACCGGCGTTCTGTATATGCCTTGCTAACAGCAACTGTAGAAGCTATGAAAACAATCAGCCAGTATGATAAGAAATTGCATGAAATAACAGAAAGCTTGCAAAGTATGCTGTATATGGCGGAAGATTATGGCTTAACCTTATCAGGCTATCATGGCAAAATGGATTATGATGCTGAGCGCAGAGAACGATTGAACGAGCGTAAGTATACGTTGGATAAGGCTAAACGTAAATACAATCTGTCTATTCCAGAACTGATGGCAGAGCAGCATCGTTTACAGGAAGAAATTGGCACCTTAGAACATGCCGATGAGGAAATTGCTGAGTTGGAGCAGCTTTGCCAGCAAAAACAACAGCAATTTGAAAAAGTGGCGTTAGAGGTAAGACAAGTGCGGCAGCAATTGGCTCAGAGACTTACCGAGGATTTGTTGGCTCAATTAACGCAACTTGCCATGGGTCATACTCGCTTTGCTGTACAGTTTGCGGAAAAAAAGCCGACAGTACAGGGCATGGATCAGGTGGAATTTTTTATGTCTGCTAATCCTGGACAGCCGCTTAGAGAGCTGAGTCAGATTGCTTCTGGTGGGGAAATGTCCCGTATTATGCTGGCCTTTAAAACAGTGTTGGCACAGTATGAAAGTATTGATACGCTGATTTTTGACGAAATTGATACTGGCATTGGCGGTAATATCGTTGTAAAAGTAGGCGAAAAACTAGCCGCTGTCAGCAATCATGCTCAGGTTATTTGTGTGACCCATTCCCCGCAAATTGCAGCCCTGGCCGACCGGCATTTTCAAATTCGGAAAACCATTGACGGTGAACAGACAATTACCAGTGTGACAGCACTGGAGGCTACAGAGGAAATTGCTGAGCTGGCCCGTATGCTAGGTGGTGAAGAAGAATTTCAGTTACGACATGCTGAAGAGTTGAAGCGGACTGCTTCTCAACATAAAGGAAAAAATTAATTTGTGTTTCTGGCGCGAATAGTCGGTATAAAATAACGATGCAAATAGAATAAAAAATGCCGCATAGCAGATTGCTCTCTAGAGAAAGAAACAGTCTTCTATGCGGCAATTTTTATGGTGTGATTTGGTATAATTGACGTTCTGTCAGAATATAATCCATTGGCAAATCATATTGGTCGGTAGGCAGCAATTGGGAATGCAGTTGGCATTCATAAGCTAGCGCCAGCCGTTTCACATCAGGTCGAAGCCGGAGCAAGTAACGGTCGTAATAGCCAGCGCCAAATCCTAAGCGATTGCCAGCATGGTCAAAGGCAATACCGGGAATTAAACAGAGATCGATTTGTTCTGGCGCTATCATATGCTGTAGGTGAGCCGGAAGCTCTCCGATGCCATAGCGATTATAGACTAGTTGTTCCATTGATGTGATGCAGCTCATTTCCATCAGGCCATCTTGAGGTCCACAAATGGGTATAAGCATTGTTTTGCCTCTTTGCCAGCCTGCTTGATAGATGGCGACAGTGGACACCTCGTTTTGGAAGGAGAGGTAAAGCATAATAGTTTGACTGTTTTGCCATAGCGGTAGTTCAAAAAGCTGGGCAGCAATCTGTGCGCTGTATTTTTTTACGGTGGCTGCGCTTAATTGGTTACGAAGTTGTTTATAATATTGTCGAAGCTGATTTTTCACCGACAGCACTCCTTCTTGGCAGGATTTTTTCAAGATAGTCACGAATAAAGGGATAACAGATTTTTCTATAGTCCATTATAAAATATTTTTCCATTTTGGCAAATTTTTTTAGAAAAATCTCTTGCTTTTTTTTGTCAAGGTGGTATTATATAAATGTTAGCACTCAACTTAATTGAGTGCTAACAAAAAACTAGTTAAATCAGGATGATTTTTATATTTTAAGGAGGCTTTTTTATTATGAGTATCAGACCAATTGGTGACAGAATTGCAGTAAAACCTGTAGCAGTGGAAGAAAAAACAAAGAGTGGTATTGTTCTGCCAGGCTCTGCCCAGGAAAAACCACATCAGGGCGAAGTCATTGCAGTTGGCAGTGGTTATGTATCTCAGGCAACAGGACAGCGCATTCCGCTGGAAGTAAAAGTGGGCGACAAAGTCGTTTATGGAAAACATGCTGGTATTGAAGTAAAATTTGACGGTGAAGAGTTAGTCCTGTTAGCAGAAAATGATATTCTGGTTGTATTAGAATAGGTTTGTTGTTTGCTTGATAAGCGCAAAGTAAAAACATTTTAGGAGGCAAATAATCATGGCGAAAGAAATTCGTTTTGGGGAAGAAGCTAGAAAATCTCTGGAAGTTGGCGTAAATGCTGTTGCGGAAGCAGTAAAGGTAACCTTAGGGCCAAAAGGTAGAAATGTTGTATTAGGCAAAAAATATGGCGCTCCAGTCATCACCAATGATGGTGTATCCATTGCCCGTGAAATTGATTTGGAAGATCCATTTGAAGATATGGGTGTTCAGTTGCTGAAAGAAGTAGCTACTAAAACAAACGATGTAGCCGGTGACGGGACTACTACTGCAACTGTTTTGGCACAGGCTATGGTACGGGAAGGTTTAAAAAACGTAGCTGCTGGCGCTAATCCAATGGTAATTCGTCAGGGAATTCAGAAAGCAGTGGAAACTGCTGTAGAAGCTATTGGCTCTCTGTCTCAGAAAATTGAAACCAAAGAAGAAATTGCGCAGGTTGCTGCGGTATCCTGTGACGATCCAAAAATCGGTGAATTAATTGCCGAAGCTATGGAAGTGGTCGGTAAAGAAGGGGTTATCACAGTAGAAGATTCCCAAACCTTCGGTACCACGCTGGATGTAGTAAAAGGGATGCAGTTTGACCGTGGCTATATTTCTCCATACATGGTGACCGATACCAGCAAAATGGTAGCGGTATTGGATAATCCATTAATTTTGCTGACCGATAAAAAAATCAGCAATATCCAGGAAGTATTGCCAGTATTAGAACAAGTTGTGCAAGCTAGCCGTCCATTATTGCTGATTGCAGAAGATGTGGAAGGCGAAGCATTGACGACGATGCTGTTAAATAAACTGAGAGGTACCTTTACCTGCGTTGCTGTAAAAGCTCCAGGCTTTGGCGAACGCAGAAAAGAAATGCTGAAAGACATCGCTATTCTAACAGGTGGTCAGGTAGTAACCGATGAATTGGGTTATAAATTAGAAGATACCACTTTGGACATGTTGGGCAGTGCTGCAAAAGTAACTGTTGGCAAAGAAAACACTACTATCGTAGAAGGTGCCGGTGATAAAGCGGAAATCGATGCCCGTGTTGCTCAGATTCGTGTACTAGCAGAAGAAACCACCTCTGATTTTGATCGCGACAAATATATGGAACGGGTAGCAAAATTGGCCGGCGGCGTGGCAGTGATTCATGTCGGTGCAGCTACGGAAACCGAACTGACTGAAAAGAAACATCGCATTGAAGATGCTCTGGCTGCTACCAAAGCGGCTGTACAGGAAGGGATTGTGCCAGGTGGCGGTACTGCATTAATTAATATCCTGCCCGCCTTGGAAAGCATTAAGATGGACGTGGATGATGCACAGACGGGTGTCAATATTATTAAACGGGCTTTGGAAGAACCGGTTCGTCAGATTGCATTCAATGCCGGAAAAGAAGGTTCTGTTATTGTAGAAAAAGTAAAATCTCTGCCGTTGGGTCAAGGCTATAATGCACGTACCGATGTTTATGAAGATATGATTGCTGCCGGCATTGTGGACCCGGCAAAAGTGACCCGTTCGGCGTTACAAAATGCAGCAAGTATCGCTTCTATGATTTTAACCACTGAAAGTTTGGTTGCTGATGTGACAAAAGAACAGCCAGCACCGATGGATGGCGGCATGGGCGGTATGATGTAAGGCATTTTGTTTTAGCAAAATAAGCAATTTCCAAACTCCTGTAGGAAAAGTAGTTCTTGCAGGAGTTTTTGTGTGTCTTGCATTATCAATTCAAGGTGAAAAAATTGTAGAAAAAAGTTTTTGGTTGTATTTTCTTGTAACTGTGCTATGATAAAGTCAGGTAATGACGAACAATATAATTTACAGTAAAAATGTAGCAATCATTGCAGTTCGTACATTGAAACATTTCATGTAGAGTTTTGGCAGAAGTCGTGGCAGTTTCCGGTTTTCGGCAGGTTGAAAAACTATGGAAAGCATTTCATTTGTTATTACTAGTCTTGTTTGTGGCTATTGGAATAGCACATTATGAAAAGTGGAATGATAACTGGACAAGGAGTGAAATGCTATGGACGATCAAGAGTTTCTGGAATTGTTCCGGCAATCGGTGAATTTGCTGCGGGAACAAACGGTACAGCAGCTTTTGGAAGACAATGCTGTGTATGAGGAAATCAGCCAGCAAGAGGAGTTGGCAGAACAGCAATATTTGCAGCTTGCGCTGACAGAAGAACAGCGTACTGTTATTGATGCTATGTTGTTGGAAAAAGAACGCAGTTGTCTGCTCTATGCCGATACAGCTTATTTGGCAGGCGTAAAAAATGTTTTGCAGCTACGGCGCGCATTACAGCTATGAGTGTGATATAAAGGCGCATAACGCATATCGATAAAGAACCAACCGGTCTTAGAACCTGCAGGCCGGTTGGTTCTTTGTTATGATAGCAGAAAAATCACGTGTCGTTAGACTTCTTGGGAAAGCGTTGTCTGATTATTTGCTAAGGCCAGTAGTTTTTCATAATGACAAATATAAAGCTGCTTTTCCCGTTTTTCTAGGATACCGTTTTCGATAAGCGCATGCAGCATTTTTGATACAGTGACAAAATGTATTTTTAAATAGGTAGCAATATCATTATTCGTAAGACAGGCCGGTATTTGCATGCCAGATGGTGTGTCAATCTTCATGTCGATGAGTAAGGAGGCCAGCGCGTTGATTGTTTTCTTGTGAGAAATATTATCCATTTGTTTGCGGAATAAATGATTCTCTAGGCCAATTTTGATAATGATGGATTCTAAAATTTCAGGGCGTTGATAAGATAACGTGTGAAAATCGTTTGCAGAAAACTTGTATAAAATACAATCTGTACAGGCATAGATGGAAGTATCATGTTCGGCTAGTTGTCTGCTGGCGGTGAAATAATTAGGGATGCCAATGAAATTATTTTCTTTGGCAAAGCGCAGCAACTCTTCTGTACCATCGGCATGAATCCGTTTTACAATCGCAATTCCTTTGTGCAGGAAAAAAACATGGCTCCATGGTTCCGTATTTAAATGAATCGGGTGATTTTTCTCAACAAATAGAACCTCATAGTTAGCAAAAAATTTCATAATATCCGTTTCTTCCAAGATGTATCCCTCCTATGATCTGATAAATATACGGCAGGTTTCCGTGCAAAAAACTGCGAAATCTCAATGATATTGTATATTTTACTCCAAATTTTCTGCTTGTTTTTAGCATAGATTAAAATAGAATGCATGAAAAAAAATTATAATATTCTCATATCGCGATAGAAAAATTTTGTGAGGAGGATATCTATGCAGTCAAAAAAAGTAGACTATTTTTATGTAATTCATAGTGTTATTAGTTTAGTAATCATGTTTGGCTTTGGTTATTTAGAGCCATTTGGCGCCATTACGCCTAATGGAATGAGAATTTTAGGCATTTTTCTCAGCTTGATTTATGGCTGGACTACAGTAGGAACACTTTGGCCCAGTATGATTGGTATTCTTGCCATGGGATTTACGGAAGGTGTAACGGTAAATACAGCAATCAAAAATGCTATGGGTAATGATACGGTATGGCAATTATTGATGATTATGATAATGCTGGCCCCCATTGAAGAGGAAGGCGTTGCCAATCATATTTCCAAATTCTTTTTAAGCTTGAAGTTGGTTAAAGGCAGACCTTGGGTATTTTCTTTTATATTTTTATTGGTGACCTATATTCTTTCGGCTTCTACCAGTGGCACAGCAACAATTCTTTTGATGTGGGCAATCTTATATAGCATCTTACAATCTGCAGCCTATGCACCAAAAGAACGCTACTCCTCGTTAATGGTTTTTGGTGTCGTTTATGCCAGTGTATTAGGATTTGCAGCATTTCCGTTTAAAGGGCCAGCGTTGGCAATCCTGCGTTCTTATATGGAAGCCTCCGGCAATATAGTAGATTATTTGTCCTACATGATGGTAGTTATACCATCTTCCTTGATTATGTTGTGCGGATATTTTATCTTTATGCGTTTTGTTATGCGGCCGGATTTGGCGCGGCTGAAAAATTTGGACATGGAAGCCTATTTTAAAAAGCAAAATATTAATAAGATGTCCTTAAGACAAAAAGTCTTGCTGGCAATTTTAATTATCAGTATTTTAGCAATGTTTTTGCCAACAGTATTACCAAAGACTTGGCTGATTACTCAATTTTTAAATACGTTAGGCGGCAGCGGTGTTATGATTCTGATTGTGGCCTGCATGGTGGCAATTCGTGTAGAGGGCGCTCCATTATTAAAGTTTGGCAGAGCAGCAGCGAAGGTACAGTGGGGCTTAATTTTTCTGGTAATGGCAGCAGTTTATGTGGCAGGCGCACTTTGTACCGAGGAGACTGGCGTTACCGCCTTCATTTATGATTTATTGCAGCCGTTGTTTGGCGGCCATAGCGAAGCGGTGTTTGCATTGTTGTGCATTATTAGCGGTGTGATTCTAACCAATTTTGGAAACAACAATGCAATGGGTGTTATTTTGATGCCAGTCATTCATGCTTTTACGGTAGGCTCTACCTTTAATCCGTTGGTGATGGCGACCTTAGCAACGATGATTGTGTTTGTGGCTTTACTTACGCCGATTGCTTCGCCTCATGCGGCATTGCTGCATGGCAATAAGGAATGGATTCTTACAAAGGATGTGTATTTGTATGGATCTATTATGACGATTTGGTCAGTTTTGATTGCGTTTGTGATTGGTTATCCGTTGGCAAGCTTTATTTTTGGATGAGAAATAGGTTGTTGTATATTTTTATTTATCATAGATGAAAAGGAGTGTTTTTATGGGAACACCAAATGTTTATCCAATGGGAGTTACAATTTACAATCCAGAAAAGGCTTGGGGCGGTTATACCTTGATGCCTGTATCTGGTGTGGGCTGTGTACTGATTGACATGAACGGCAATGTGGTACGTACTTGGAAAGATTTGCAGGGACAGCCCAACAAGCTTTTGCCTGGAGGCTATGTGATGGGCAGCTTGGCTGCTAGGGACAGAGAATATGGCTATCAGGATATGGCAGATGTATCGCAGGTGGACTGGGAAGGTAATGTTGTATGGTCTTTTTGTAAAAAAGAATATTTAAAAGACGGCAATCAGGAATATTGGATGGCCCGCCAGCATCACGATTATCAGAGAGAAGGAAATCCTGTCGGTTATTATGTGCCGGGTATGGAATGCAAAACAGACAGCGGAAACACTTTGATTTTATGTCATGAAGATTTATATAACAAGCGAATATCCGATAAGCGTTTGCTGGATGATGTGATCATTGAGGTAGATTGGGAAGGCAATATTATTTGGGAATGGAAGGCCAATCAGCATTTTAACGAATTGGGTTTTTCGGAAATTCAGAAAAATGCTCTGTTTCGCAATCCCAATTATCATGAAAATGGCGGCGGTCAATATGACTGGATGCATATCAATTCTATGAGCGTTTTGGGCCCGAACAAATGGTATGACGCTGGCGATGAACGGTTTCATCCAGATAATATTATTTGGGATGCCCGCGAATCCAATATTTTAGCAATTATCAACAAAGAAACAGGCAAACTTGTCTGGAAAATCGGGCCAGACTTTACAGAGAGCAAAGAATTGCGCCGGATCGGTCAAATCATTGGCCAGCATCATGTGCATATGATTCCGCAAGGATTACCAGGTGCAGGAAATATTTTGATTTTTGACAATGGTGGCTGGGCTGGCTATGGTCTGCCCAGCAGAACTTCAAAGGATGGTACAAAAACAGATATTCGGGATCATTCTCGTATTCTGGAAATAAATCCGATAACATTGGAAGTAGAATGGCAGTTTGACGGATCGGTTTTTGGCGGTATGAATGCCATGACAGCTAAAACGAAATTCTATAGTCAGTTGATTAGCAACGCCCAGCGCTTGCCAAATGGTAACACCTTAATTTGTGAAGGCTGTTGTTGTCGATTATTTGAAGTAACGCCAGAAAAAGAAGTCGTTTGGGAATATTACGCCCCATTTGATTTTGACGCTGATAAAATTTATCGGGCATATCGGTATCCTTATAGCTATGTGCCGCAGCTGCCAATCCCCAAAGAAACGCCTGTAGTGCGGTTAGAAAATAAAAAATTCCGTGTGCCTGGCTCCGCTGATGGTTTTATTGAACATGTAGTATCAGTGGCTGGCGCAAAGGGTTACAGTGGAAAGATGGATGCCTGTGTGACAGAAGAGGCGGAAGAGTTAGAAGGAAAATAGAATTATATTACCTATTATAGCATAGAAAAGTCAGTTGAAATGTATTTAAATTTTTCAACTGGCTTTTGTTATTTAAAATGCAGAAGACAAAAGTATGAATGCAATATGAAAGTTACATGTCTTGTAAAACTATAGAAATGTGTATACATAAGCAATTTTATACATAGCTGATAAAATAAGAGATTGTAATAAAAAGAAGTGTTATATTAATTACTGTCTCAACCTAGGGGCCTGTGGACAAAATGTGGGAAAAATAGTTGACAGCGCAAGAGAATATTTCTATAATTATACATATTGAAGAATAAATATTAGTGTATACAAGATTATTCACACAACAGACAAGTTTTAGTAGACATTTTCTGCAGAGATTGATATAATAAATGCAATGTAAATTGAATAAAGGACCTTTAAATTTAGTCCCGTGAGACTAAGAAGGGAATAGCAAACAGCAATTTCTGCGGCTGCTGGTCGACAGAAGCTGTGTTTATGTCTATCACTATGTCTATTTATCTGTGTGAACGGGATAAGTAGACATTTTTTTTCAGGTCTGTACTATTTTCTAAGAAAGGGAAGGAAAACCGATGAGCGAACAAAAAGCTTACCTGCTGTTGGCAAATGGGCAGGTTTTTGAAGGTAAGAGTTTCGGCGTAACAGGCACCACCATTGGAGAAGTTGTCTTTGCCACAGGCATGACAGGATATCAGGAGACTTTAACCGACCCCAGTTATTATGGGCAGATTGCCGTGCAGACATTTCCTTTGAACGGAAATTACGGAACAAACAGCGAGGATTTTGAATCTCCCAAATGTTGGATGAAAGGATATATTGTGCGGGAATGGTGTCAGGCGCCTTCCAATTTCCGTTGTGAAAAAACGATTGACGCTTTTTTAAAAGAACACAATGTCATTGGTTTATATGGGATAGATACCCGGCAGTTGACCCGCATCATTCGGGAATCGGGTGTGATGAATGGTGCCATTACGACCGAAGATGCTTATACCAAGAAAGAAGAATTGCTGGCGCAGATTAACGCTTATGAAATTAAAGATGCGGTAAAAACTGTGAGCTGTACAGAGAAACAGGAATATGAAGTGGAACAGGCCAAG
>CABUKW010000072.1 GCA_902492275.1 uncultured Peptococcaceae bacterium | reverse complement strand
GGCTATAAGATTAAGCATGAAGGCGGCGTGTTGATTTCGGTGCGGGATAAGGATAAGGAAGAAGTATTCCCGATCGCGAAAAAGTTAGAAAAAATGGGCTTCCAATTGTATGGTACCAAAGGCACTGCAACCTATTTGAATAATTATGGTTTACATGTGGAAAAGGTTAACAAAATTTCTGAGCCAGGCAAAACCAACATTCTAGAGTTGTTAGAAAGCGGAAAAGTGGACTATGTAATTTCCACCTCTACCAAAGGTCGTCAGCCTATGCGGGAAGGGGTGCGCATCCGCCGTAAAGCTGTGGAACGTTCCATCGCCTGCTTAACAGCCATTGATACCGCTAAAGTGCTGGTAGATTGCATCAGTATGAACAAATCTATTCAGGATGTAGAACTGGTAGACATCACTCAAATATAATTTTCTGATAGGTTCCATTGTATACAATTTGTCCTTGTCTTTTTGAGCGAAAAAGTATATGATAGAGATGTAAACCGAGCCGTTACAAAGACGAAGGAGGTAATCAGATGTTCGGATATATTGCTAATATTGGTCCTGCCAGTTTGGTTTTAATTTTAATCATTGCGCTGATTATTTTCGGACCTGGTAAATTGCCTGGTGTGGGGAAAGCCTTAGGGGAAAGTATCCACGGCTTTAAAAAAGGAATTGCCGGCGATGAAGAAGCGGAAAAGAAAGACAAAGAAGTGGAATAAATAACATGGAGCTGCTGTCTTGTAGAACAGGACAGCAGTTTTTGTAATCTGTAGTAGTTTATGTTTATATAGCGTTATATACTGCAGCATCATGAATGGCAGTAAATGAAATTAGATATAAAAAGAAAGGAAGAACCCCATGAGTCAACAGTTTTATGTGGTGGTCAATCAGGTGCTGGTATTCGGCATCCTGATGCTGATTGGCTATGTAATGGCCAAAGCCAAGGTTTTGACTGCTGATGTGTTAAACGGATTATCCAAATTGATTGTGAAGCTGTTGCTGCCCTGTTTGATTTTTTATTTGATTATCGGCAATGGAATCACCATACAATATATCATCGCTAATCGCAATTTTGCTATCGCGTTGTTGCTGCTGTATTTCGTTTTGTGCTTGCTGGGTTATGCGATGGGGGGTGCCAGCGGCCTGCGCCGCAGTGGACAGGATGTGTTTGCTGTTGCTGCCATGTTCTGCAACATCGGCTTTATGGGCTTGCCCTTAATTGAAACCATGTTTCCTGGCAATAGTCAGGTTGCAGTGTGTCTTTTGATTTATATGACAATCGACCAAATCCTGTTGTGGTCGGTAGGATTATTTCTCTGCACCCGTAATGCCAAACGAAAAAGCGGCAGTATGCTGCAAAATTTTCTCAACCCTTCGTTGGTGGGGATTGTCATAGCGTTGGGATTGCTTTACTTGAACGTGCAACTACCTGCGCCGGTACTTACTACCATTCAAGGATTAGGAGATTGCAGCCGCTATTTGGCCCTTTTATATTTAGGCGCTTTGCTGGCCACCATGCCGGTATTGGCCATGCTGATGAAGCCCCATGTATATTTTCTGATCGTGCTGAAAATGACTATCTTGCCGGTTCTGGTCTACTTTGTAGCTGGTTTCTTCTTTCACGATGTGGTCAGCCTGTTGATGGCTACTATCGTTAGTCTGCCGCCTATGGTAGCAATCACTATGATGGCCCGTACTTACGGCGGCGATGAACGGGTGGCAGCAGAAACAGTGTTTGTCAGCACCATTGCCTGTCTGGGCACCATTCCCTTAGTGCAGTTTTTAATTGGCTTACTATTTTGAGTTGTAGAGTTACAATTGATGTGAGATTAGAGATAGAAAAAGTGATTAGGCATGCTAGAATAAAAGTTACTACGACCTAAATTCTAACGAAAGAACTCGGTGATTATGGAAAGTATTATACAGAACAAACGGTATTTGTCACATAGGATTACAACAAAAATAAACTCAGTAAAGCTTAGCATTGCTGAAAAAGGCTTTCCCAATTTTTTTTATGTTATAGCTACAGATCGAGGGGCCATTTCAATACATTATAAGCGATATGACAGCCTTTTGGATAAAAGATATTTATTATGAACCGACATTATACATTGGATTTTTGGAACGATGAGATTGTCAGTCACGCACTTTCTTTCAAGCGTGGAGCCCCTATAGCATATATGGGTGGATTGAAGGAACTTCTTGATTAAAGAAACTCTATGTCACAGGGGATAATCCTCTTAAAACAGAAATGATGGATATATCACATTTTTTGATGAACAGCGGCTAGTGTATGCATTGAATTATCTGATTCCAAAGCAATACCGAGAAATTTATGGGCTTTAACTTGTTTATGCATCTATACTGTTGGAATTGACTGTCTGACGTCTCTTATAGATGATGTCAAAGATGTCTTATGACATGTATAGTTTTACGATTTATCTGATTTATTTTTATAAGAGCTTGTCTAATATTTATTGACTAGTCAGAGCCTTTAGGCTCTGTTGGTAATGGGCCCTTATAGGGCAAATGAGCGCCCTGCCTTTGAAGGTGGAGCGCTCATTTTATGAATATCAATTCCACAGCATCCGTTTATACAATATTTCTATAAAGCAAACCTCCTTTGCATAAACCGATGTAGCTCCTTGCTTCATTGTTGACCATCCTGCGTCCTCATCAAAATGAGATGAAAACAAGAAGTGGTATACCTAAGGAACTGAAAGTCACTCTGTCTCACGAGCTTGGAAGCGCTAATTCTCTTCTGACTTTAGACGGCATCTTTCGTATACTACTACATCGTGTATGGCCTATATCCTGCTTTCCTTTATTAGGGTGAGTTTTTCTCATGATTGTCTATCTCAAAGAACTATATGGTTCTGATAGTATTACATTAGTCCGAGGAACGTCCAGAATGGAACACCGACACAGAGCATAAAGATGAATTCTGCAATGCACATGACGGCCATTAGCTTCATAAACAGTTTCATATCAATCAATCCAAATGCGTAAGCAAAAAGGAAGGTGGTATTTTCGTAAGGGAAGATAATGGTGGTGCAGGCATGTTTCAGCGCATAAATAACTGGATAAACGGTCATATCCATATTGACGGCAATTTGCGACAACGGGACTGCCAAAACGGACATCAGGGCAACAGGTGTCATAACAATGTTGGCCAAAGCGCCTAATAGCAGGGTTAAGAATACGAAGAAGCCGCCGCTTCTGTTGGCCAAGACTGGGGTAGCAATTTCAGCAATTAAATCACCGATGCCGACGGCAGTAGCCGCAGTGCCGATGGAAATACAACCGGCAATGAACATCAGCATACCGATATTGACGCTGGTAATATCTTCTTTGGTGCCGATTTTAAAGCCAGGAAAGAAGAATAGCATCGAACCAAAGATGAAGCCGTAAACCAGATCCAGGCCATGAATAACGGTGGTGAAGGCATACACCATAACTGCGATGAAAATGGCCAGTGCCTTTTTCTCAGCGCCGCTCATGGGGCCTAATTCTGCTTTTAATTTACGGAAATGTTCCTTGCCGCCGATATTTTCTTTGGGTGCGCATAATTTAGCCAGAAGGAAGCTGGTGATGAACGGATAGGCAACCCAGGGAATGTTGTGCAGAAATGTATGCACATAATCGACAGGTACGTTGGGCAGGTTCATGGCCGTCAGGGCCAAGTTGGCAACGGTACCACTAACTCCCACGCCGACGGCGGTAAAGACAAAGTCTCCAGAGGAGGTAACTGCTATGGTGGTGGCCAGCAGAATGCCAGCGGCGGCTTTCCCTTTGCCTAAATTCAGAGCCTTACAGATTCCAAAGGCCAGAGCCACGCAGGCGAGAGAAATGGTGCCGAATAGGATGCCGAAGATGGTTAATCCCATGATAATGCCAAAATAGGTACCACCGGTAAGAATTAATAAATTGTAGGCAATTCGTTTCAAAACATTGGTGCGCTGCATGATATTAATTAAAATCAGACAGCCGAAAACCATCCAGATGGTGGTGTTGGCCCAAGCGCCGACAGCTTGCTGAAAGGTTAAAATGCCGGAAAAACAGTACAGAAACATCACACTGACACCGGCTACGGCAGTATCCACCAGTTCAAAGATAAATAACAGCACCGACCATAAGGTAATAGCCAGAAACAGACGAATTTGGCCAGTAAACGCTTCGTTGGTGGGAATTAATAAAATCAAAATAGGAAGTAAGAAACATAAAATCCATTTGATTGTGGATTTTTTATCAATTGAGATTGCGCTCATGGCAATACACCTACTTTCAAAAAGAGTATCATATGAAATAATGGGCTAAAAGTTCATTTCAAGTCAAAGCATAGAATGATAAAAGGGTTGCGTTGGCATGATTGATGCATGCTGTCTATTCGGTAATGCCCAACACGTGTTCATGATACCATTTGATGTGCCGTTCCCGATAGGGATTGCCGATTTCTGCCGGCAGTTCTGTCAATTGCTTGGCTAACTGCCGTGCTTCCTGCAACTGTTCTTGGAAACGGGTATGATAAAGTTCTTTACGCTGGGCAGCATCATATTGAAAGGCGTAATAGTTGTTGGAATCTTCCGGAAACTGCATGGTGTCAGTAATGAGTTTGACGTGTAAATCACCGACAAAGCGTTTCATCAGGCCAGTTGCAGGAAATTGATAGCCCATTTGCAGCATTTCCGCCTGGCTTTGATAGGTGGTCAAATAGAGCGCCGTGCGGGTAACCCGGGGCCACATGGAAGCATTGTAGGGCTCGTTGGTGTTTTCCGGTTGAAACCAGCGTTCCAGAAAATTCTGCATATCGCCGTTAATTTTGGCAAACATCAGAGGTGTACCTAGGATGACGACATCCGTTTCCCGCAGCTCCTGCAGAATTGGCGTTAAGTCGTCTTTTAAAATACATTTATTGTAGCTGGGATGGCCCAGACGTTTACAGGAAGCGCAACCGATACAGCCGCTGAAGCTTAAATCACAGAGCTGAATCATTCTGGTTTGAGCGCCGGCTTCTCGGGCGCCTTCTAAGGACGCTTCCAGCAGTTGCGCTGTTTCAGAGTGTTTGCGGGGATCACTGTTGACTGCTAATACTTTTTTCATGTCAGTTTCACTCCATTCTCAAAGACTTTTCCGTTATACGTGTATTCTTCCAGTGTTGGATATGCCGGATTGGGCAGTCCGCGGAATTTAAAGCCCGGATTTGGTTCAGCGCCGGGGTCTTCTGGTACCTCGTAATAATCGCTGCCCAGTAGTTCATTTAACTGCTGATAGTGGAAGAAGCTGTAGGCGTTGCCAGTTTGCGGCGGTTCAGTGGCCAGCCGTTTGCCGGTTAAGTAGGCTTCCTCCAGTTCAATCTGAAAGGTGGTGTCATAGCGCTTCTTACGGTAGTCGCCATCCCGTTTGGGCGCATAATACTGGTCATAGCCGTTGAAGTACTGCAGCGTTTCGGTAACCAGATGCAGCTCTGTACTGGTATGGCAGGCTCGGTCAATTTCGTTGAGCAGAGAGCGCAATCCGTTATCCTGCCACCACATTTTGCCGATGTTCATGGTGTAGAAGAAAGCTGTATGGGTGGTACGGGGCCATAAGGTTGGACCTGTTGGACAGCCGATGCCACTGGGATATTTTCCGGCTATTTTTCTGCGGTTGGCCATGCTTTCATATACGTGGCAGGGATAGAGCATCCGTTCAAAGAAGGCAAGCATTCTGCCTGGAATTTCAACGTAGTACATGGCTGCGCCGAAAAATAAAATATCTGCTTGGCGGATTTCCTCCAGCACCGGCGTTAAGTCGTCCTGCATAACGCATTGGCCGTAGGTGGGGCTGCCGATGCGTTTGCACTCCTGACAGCCGCAGCAGCCTTTGTATTTCAGGTCGCTTAAAAAGATTAATTTTGTTTCTGTACAGCCTCCGTCTTTGGCGCCTTCTAATGCTTTTTTCAACAGTTGGGCGCCGCTGCCGTATTTGCGGGCGCTGCCTGCAATTGCAATTGCTTTCATCAAGAAAACCTCCTGTCTGTTAATTGGCTTCTGCTTGGTCAAATTGTTCGATGCGGCAGAAATTTGTTTTTTGTCTGGCTTCTGGCTCAGGCTTGACGATGGTATCTTTTATGGCGTCAATGGCGGTTAAGAGCCAAGCCATATTATTGCCTAAAATTTGCATAGTCTGTAACCCTTCTTTGTCCAAAGCGGTGTCGGCTGCCTCTTCGCCGTAAAGGATAGCCCAGTACTGCCCATATGCAGCAGATTGGCGCAGCCCAGATAATTGCTGAGCTGGTGCCAGGTGTTGATAGCGCCGGTACGACGGCAAACAGCCACGACAGCGGCGGGCTTCAACGCAAAGAAGGCAAGATTGTCGGTAGCATACCATAAGCGGTCCAGCACGACTTTCATAGAGCCGGTCATGCCGCCAAAATGGGTGGGAGAAGCCAGAATCAATCCGTCGGCTTCCTGTAGAAGATCAATGATATCGTTGACAATATCCTCATGGCGGCAATGTCCGGTCTGTTTACATTGATTGCAGCCGTCGCAGTCTCGATAGCCGGATACAGAATCCAATTGAACGGTCACCACTTCTATATTATTTTGCTGTAGCTGCTGGCCAATCACCTGCAGCGCCTGGGCCGTCGTTCCGTCAAAATGTCTGCTGCCGTTCAACATGATAACGCGCATAATTTCTTCCTCCTATCGTTTCCACTCAAAATTCCATTTAGCAAAGTTACTGCGCAAGCGGTCGCCGGCAAAAGGCGGCTTGGGCACCGATTCCCTGGTAGCGTCCAGCACCTTTAAAATCCAGGCCATATTTTTCCCCAGCCGCTGCAGTGCCTGAATCCCTTCTTTGTCCTGCAAAATATCTTCTGGGCGCAGCCCGTAGGTAATGGTCCAATCTTGACTGCCTACGCGAATCATATTGGAGGTAGCGAAATAATTGTTTAGCTGCTGCAAGGTCGTTAACGCGCCGGAGCGGCGGCAGATAGCCACAGCGGCTACCGGCTTATGTGTATAGCCCCGTTGCTGCTGAGTGGCTTGCTGGAGCTTATCCATAACAATTTTCATGTGACCTGGCATACCGACGGCATGGGCTGGAGCCCCTAACATAAAACCGTTGCATTCCCGCATTTTTACAATCACTTCATTGACTGTGTCATTGTGAATGCAAAGATTGTCATGCTTGCGGCAGGCGTTGCAGGACATACAGGACTTATAGTGGTCTAAACCGTTCAGATGCATGATTTCCATCTCAATGCCTTCTTGGTTCAGTACCTCGCCCACAACCTGCAGTGCATGATAGGTAACGCCGTGTTCATGGGTACTGCCGTTTAGTGCGAATACTTTCAAATGCCTCATCCTTTCGTGAATGTATTTAACAAACTGTGTCGTTATAAGGTGTTGTGATAAGATAAATTACATTTTTACAGATGTGTTTCATTGATTTTTCTTATCTGTTTATACTATACTGATTTTTTGCGCACAAGCATAGCAGTCGATTTCCAGCAACCTTACTGTTTTTTTCATGCAGGCAGAAACAGTAAGATGACTGAATTTTTCGGTAATAGCGGATTGCAGATAGCGCTAACATTACTTTACAGTCGGCTTGGCGAATTGACAGGAACAGGAAAACCGGATATACTGAATATAAAAATATCAAGCAATGTCTTTGGGAGGTAGTGCCGTGCGTTTAGAACAGCTGGAAAATGTCGTGGAAATTGCAAAAAATGAGTCCATTAATCGGGCGGCGATAGAGCTGCATCTGGCACAGCAATCGCTGATGAGCTCGCTGAACAGTTTGGAAAATGAGTTGGGGTTTAAAATTTTTGAGCGCTCCCGTAAAGGGGTAACGCCTAGCAAGGCTGGGGCCACCTTTTTGGAAGAGGCACGGACGGTGCTGCAGATTTATCATGGATGGAGTCGATTCCGCGATGAAGCTGAGCAACTGGAAACGGTGCAGGTAGCTATGGTGTCAGCTTTCCGGCAGGATATTTCTGAATTGTGTATGGAAGTATTTGCCCAGTACGGTGACAAGTTAAACATACAGAGCGAACCCTGCTATCTGAACAGTGGCTTGGATGACTTGCTGAAGCGTGTGCAGCCCGATTTTTTATTTTATCTCGATGCAGATTTTTGTTTTCTGGCTTTGCCCGAATCCATTCATAGATTGCTGTCTTCTGATACCATGTGGTGCAGCGAAACGCTGTATAACCGGCCTTGTGAGGTTTTTGTGCCAGCCTCGCACCGATGGCTGCAGGAGGGGAAAGCTGCTGTCACCTATCAGGATTTAGAGCATGAGACGCTGATTATCAATTCAAAAAATGTGGTGGCTGTTTTTCCAAATTGTCAAAAAATTTATCTGCCTAATAAGGAAGGTCTGCTGCAAGCTATTTTAACCGGCAAAGGGGTAGGTATTAGTCTCAGCACCACCATCACCGATCAGTTTTATTTGGACTCGAAACAGATTGTTGGCCTGCCGTTGCTGCATGATGGGAAGGAAACCCAAATCTATTTTAAATTATTGCATCGCCGGAAAGAATTGTTGACTGCTGCAGAAGAAAAACTGTTGCCGATGATTTTGCAATACTATAAGAAAAAAATCATAAAATAAAAAGTCTGTCATGGCGGCGTTCTGTTATCCGCTGGACAGACTTTTTTGCGGCTTTTTTACCGCTTCCACCATAAATTTCCGCAATGCTATTTCATTGGAATACCTAGATTTTTCAGTGAAATGGCACTGCAATTTGAAAACGGTCAAAAGAAAAGGCGGAGCATTTTCCTTCTTTTTCTTTCCTTGCATCAATGCTATAATAAGTAATAGAAGTTCATGCTATAGGAGGCCATCTTATGTTATCATTTGAATGCGATTATACCGAAGGCGCCCATGAAAAGATTTTGCAGCGCTTTCTGGAGACCAATTTGGAGCAAGTCCCCGGTTATGGGGCAGACCCCTATTGTGACAGCGCCAAGGAAAAAATCCGGCAGGCTTGTCAGTGTCCGGAGGCCGATATTTTCTTTCTGGTAGGCGGTACCCAGACCAATGCGGTGGTGGTAGACGCTATGCTGCAATCCTATGAAGGTGTGGTGGCGGTGCAGACTGGTCATGTGAATGGTCATGAAGCAGGCGCCATTGAATATACCGGCCATAAGGTGCTGCCGCTGCCCCATCATCAGGGAAAAATGGATGCAGAGGAACTGCGGACGTTGCTGGAAAGCTTCTGGCAAGATGAAAACCATGCCCACATGGTGTTTCCCGGCATGGTGTATATTTCCCATCCGACCGAATATGGTACGCTTTACAGCAAACAGGAGTTGCTGGCTTTGGAGGCGGTATGTCGGCAGTATCAAATTCCCCTGTATCTGGACGGTGCGCGGCTGGGTTATGGGTTGATGAGCCAACAGACCGATGTGACGTTGCCATTGATTGCCCAATGCTGTGATATTTTTTATATCGGCGGAACGAAAGTGGGCGCGCTGTGCGGCGAAGCTCTGGTTTTTACCAAGGGCAATATGCCCAAGCATTTTTTGACCATTGTTAAACAACACGGCGCTTTATTGGCCAAAGGCCGCTTGGCCGGCATTCAGTTTGATACGCTGTTTACCGACGGACTATATTTTCAGATTAGCGCCCATGCCATTGCAATGGCCGAATTGCTGAAGCAGGGAGTGGCCCGAAAGGGGTATTCCTTCTATTTAGACTCGCCTACTAATCAGCAATTTGTTGTACTGGAGAATGCTGTGCTGGAACAGTTGCAGCAAAAGGTGCGTTTCGGATTTTGGGAAAAGCTGGACCAACAGCATACGGTGGTACGTTTTGCTACTAGTTGGGCTACCACAGAAGAAGCTGTGCAGCAATTCTTGGAGTTACTGCCGGAAACGGGCCCAATGGCTTGATGGCAGATTAAGAGTACTTTATTTTTAGGAGGGGTTTTGATGGGAGAAGATGTAAAAGCAATCCGCAATCGAAAAGCAGGGGAAAAGCTGTGTGAAAAGTTACAGGGCCGCGGCTTTGCGGCTTATTATTGTGCCAATGGGGAGGAAGCTTTGCAAAAAGCATTGGAGCTCATTCCCGCCGGCAGTGTGGTGAGCTGGGGCGGCTGTCATTCGGCAGAGGAAATTGGTCTTTTGAAGGCGGTGCGCCAGGGACAATATCAGATTTTGGACAGGGACACTGCTAAGACGCCAGAAGAACGGGTGGCTATTATGAAGCAGGCGCTGACCTGTGATGTGTTTTTGACTGGCACCAATGCCATTACCGAAGATGGCGAGCTGGTCAATGTGGATGGCAATGGCAACCGGGTGGCTGCGATGACCTATGGTCCTGATAGCGTGATTGTGATTGCAGGCATGAATAAGCTGACAAAAACGGCGATGGACGCCGCCAATCGAGCCAGAACGGTGGCAGCGCCGATAAATGCTCAGCGTTTTGATTTGCAAACATCTTGTAAGGTGGATGGAATGTGTCATGATTGTAATGTGCCGGACAGCATTTGTACCTATGTGGTGCGTACTCGGCGATGTAAACCGGCAGGCCGGATTAAGGTAATTTTGGTGGGAGAAGAGCTGGGTTATTGAGTGGCAATTCGTGCTGTTGCTAATAGCGCTTTTAAGGCTTTTTTATCCAAATGATAATAAATTTCATGGTTTTTGCAACATAAAAAAGGTTGCGTTAAGTTTGTCAAATTCCTGTTTATGTAGTATGATAAAGAGGTACAGACAAGCTGTGCAGAAAGAGAGGGACATACAATGAAAAAAATGCGTAAGGCGCTGGCGGCATTGCTGTGTGTGGCAATGGTGGCCGGTGTAGCTGCCGGATGCGGCGGAACAGAAACACCAAAGGAAAAAGCGAAGCTGAACGTGGTGGCTTTAACCGGACCGACCGGCATGGGGATGGTAAAGCTGATGGCCGATAACGAAGCCGGAGAAACGGCGGTGGATTACAATGTAGAGCTGGTTGGCGCAGCCGATGAAATTACCGGTAAAATTGTCAACGGTGAAGTGGATATTGCCGCTGTACCTTGTAATCTGGCTTCGGTGCTGTATAACAAAACCGAGGGCGGTGTAAAAATTGCCGCTGTCAACACGTTGGGCGTGCTGTATATGCTGGAAACCAACGGTGGGGAATCCATTCAGTCCGTGGCTGATTTGGCTGGCAAAACCATTGTGACCACTGGTCAGGGAACTACGCCTGAATATATTCTCAACTATATTTTACAGGCTAACGGTTTAAATCCAGAAACCGATGTGACCATCGAATATAAATCGGAAGCCAATGAAGTAGCTGCCTTAATCCAACAGGGCGGTGTGGAAGTGGCTATGCTGCCGCAGCCAATGGTGACTACCGTGATGGCCAAAACAGAAGGGGTGCGCGTAGCGCTGGATATGACAGAAGAATGGGCCAAAGCTCAGGGCGAGGACGGCAAACAACTGGTAACTGGCACCATCATTGTGCGCAGCGATGTGTTGGAAAACAATAAAGAAGCGGTGGATACGTTCTTACAGGAGTATGAAGCTTCCATCAATTATATCAATGAGAATGTGGCAGAAGGGGCCGAACTGGTTGCCCAATATGAAATTATTCCATCGGCGGCCATTGCAGAAAAGGCAATTCCAGCATGTAACATGGTGTTCCTCAGTGGAGATGCTATGCAGCAGAGCGTTGCCGCTTATCTGGAAGTATTGGCAGAAGCCAATCCAGCTTCTGTAGGTGGGACTTTGCCCGATGATGCATTCTACTATTTGCCATAGGATGATTTGCAAAGGAAAAAAGCCAGCCCTTTTATTGGTCTGGCTTTTTCTCTGGCAATTGGCCAGTGATTGGCTGGGACAGGAGCTGTTGCTGGTATCGCCGGTGCGCACGGTGGAAACGCTGGTGCAGTTGGCGCAGCGGCAGGAGTTTTGGTACAGCATCGGCGTTTCGCTATTGTGCTGTATGTCTGCTTTTTTGTTGGCGCTGCTGGCAGGCGGTTTGTTGGCCATTTTGGGCTGGCGGGCGCCGCTGCTGCACCAGTTTTTGTCGGTGCCGCTTAATATTATGAAGGCTACGCCGGTGGTGTCGTTTATCATTTTGGTGCTGCTGTGGGTCAGCAGCCAATATACCTCGGTGGTGTGCGCCTTTATCATGGTGATGCCCATTGTCTATAACAATTTGTATCAGGGCTTGTGTAATATCGACGGCAAATTGCTAGAGGTGGGCCGGTTGTTTGGCTTATCGCCGACGCGGCAGCTTTGGCAGATTTATGTGCCGTCGCTGAAGCCTGCGCTGCTGTCTACCTGCACGGTGGGAATCGGTTTTTGCTGGAAGTCGGCGGTGGCGGCAGAAGTGATAGGTTTGCCCAAGCATACCATTGGGCTCCATCTGCACAACGCCAAAATTTATCTGGAAACGCCGGAGCTGTTTGCTTGGACTGTGACGGTGGTGGTACTCAGCGTCTGTATTGAAAAGCTGGTGCTGCGGCTGCTGCGGCGGGTGCTGCGTTAAATTTTTTAAAATATGCATAGGCAAGGGCCAGTTTCTTTGGTATAATAGGCTGGCAGAAGGAAAAGGGCTGGCGCGGCAGAAGTTTGCTGCACAGCCGCTTTTTTATGACAACGAATGACCAATTAGGGGAGGAACAGTTATGCAGGATACACAGAGCTTAATCGAAGTGAAGCGGGCCATTTTACATATTTTAGATTTGAATTCGGGGGTGCCCGTATTTTCTGACGAGGAATTGGATCGAGAGATTTTTGAATTTTTGCAGAAGCATTTGGAGAAGGCCTGGAAGGATGCCGCCGCCCACACCAGCGCCATTGGCGAGGTAAATCCGGTGCGGGTGAAGCTGCAGGCCTATCAGGAGGATGGGACGCTGTTTGCAGCGGTAAGCCAGGAGTTTGGACAAAAGCTGCATCAGGATTTGATGCTTTGCGGAGAGGAACGGGCCGTGGATTTGGTGGCGGTGGATTTTTTTGCGGCCGGCGTGCGGCAGTTTGGTCTTTTGGTGTACCAAAATCAGTTGGGCTATACCCACAAGGTGGCCCACAGCGGCAATCAGGTGCGCAATGAGATTATTCAACATTACGCCATTTTGCCCAATCCAACTCAAAAAGTGAGCATGTTTGCCTTTGTGGATATGGAAAACTGGACGGTGAAGTTTGCCGATAAAAAGCGGATCTTAGACGGCGAGGAAACCTTTTTGCTGCCGGATCGTCTGCTGAACTGCACTATGCCGGTATCGCCCAAGGATACCATCAAGAAGGTGCATACCATTGTCAATAAAGTGGCGGAGGAATACGGACAAAACGCAGCCCAGGCCGTATCCCGAGCCAAAGCCTATCTGATGGAGGCCAGCGAAACAGAAACAGAAATTCAGCCGGAGAAAGTGGGACGCCAGGTATTTGCCACCCATCCCGGTATGCAGCAATCCTATCTGGAACAGGTGGCGTTAGCCAGCTTGCCCAAGGCTACGCCGGTGGAACGGGATTACGCTGTGCGCACCAATAAATCCCACAAGATTAAAACGGATACCGGTATTGAAATTACGGTGCCGTCGGACTTTTTTAACAATCCCGATTATATTGAATTTGTCAGCAACGATAACGGCACCATTTCTATCAATATAAAAAATGTTGGGAAGATTATCAATCGATAAAAAGCAAACCGACATAAGCAGATTTATTTGCATTTTTAGCAGTTCCATAGTATGATGTTACTATCTACCAGGAGATAATTTGGTTTGAGAAAGGAGCCTGGATGTATGGCTGCAGCAGGTGGTAGCAATATTGGATTACGAAAAAATAATGAGGATCGTTATTATATCAATGAAGATTGCGGTTTGTATGTGGTTGCAGACGGAATGGGCGGCCATGAACATGGTCAGTTGGCCAGCCGCATTGCGGTAGAGCAATTTTCCAGTTTGGCAGAAGGCCGTTGTCCGGAAGCGTTTTCCCTAGAGGATATGCGACGGTTGTTTACACAGGCCAATGCCGCTGTTTATAGGCGGCAGGAGGCTTTGCAAAGCGGCATTATGGGCACGACGCTGACGGCGGTCATTGTGGACGGCGATACCATGTATTTGGGTCATGTGGGCGATAGCCGGCTGTATTTGCTGCATGACGGCGAGCTGCTTCAGTTGACCATGGACCATTCCTATTATGCTGAGTTAATTCGGCAGGGCACGGAAAATGTTCATATGGAGAACCGGCAGAAAAATGTACTGTTAAAGGCATTGGGGCCGGAGCAGGAAGTTGAAGGGCAGTTTTTGCAGCAACGGCTGACAACCGGCGATATGCTGCTGCTCTGTACAGACGGATTATATAATTTTGTACCAACTG
>CABUKW010000071.1 GCA_902492275.1 uncultured Peptococcaceae bacterium | reverse complement strand
CTTTTGCCCCCGAAGCACGATGCGGGTACCGCAACCCGACATTATCGAGCATTTTGGCAACGCAGATGCCGTGCCGCAGCCGCCGGAGCGGTGCTTAAGCCGTAAGGCGGGAATTGTGCGGTGTTGCCTTAGAGAACCATGATGAAAAATAAGGATAGGCGAATGTTGCGGTTTCCGTTTGTTTCTCTGATTCTTGAAAAAGATGTAGGATGAAACAGTCTTCCTCATTTATTGCTGTATTCCAGAGAGTTTTCAAATGGCTGACAGCTTTTTGCCATACCCGTACCATTTTTGCGCTTGCCATGCAATCGAAAAACTGCTATAGTGAGTTACAAGAACAGCAGACCGAGTAAATCGGTTGCGCCTTACACGATTCAAAAGGAGCTGAAATTATTATGGAAGGTGCCTACTATAACGGGCAATATTTGAACAGATTGGAACGGCTTGGATATTCGCAGGCCGAAATTGACAACAAGCTGGAAAGCACATTTGAGGAGATGTTCTATGGTCCGGAGGGGGTTCGCCTTTGCCATTGTGCCGGACCTGACATGATGTACATAGAGGATACGGGGAACCATGACGTCCGTACCGAGGGCATGTCCTACGCAATGATGTTTTGCGTACAAATGAATCGCCAGAAGGAATTCGACTGCCTGTGGCGATGGGTCGTGACCCACATGTACCTCACCGAAGGGGAAAACGCCGGCTATTTTGCCTGGTCCTGTCATACTGACGGCAGCAAAAATTCCGATGGACCCGCCCCTGACGGCGAAGAATTTTTTGCTATGTCCCTGTTTTTTGCGGCCAACCGCTGGGGTTCCGGCGAAGGAGTACTGGATTACGCTTCCTGGGCACGGCGCATCTTGCACGCATGTGTACACAAAGGCGAAGAAGCCGGTTCCGGATTTCCCATGTGGAACCCCGAAAACCATCTCATCAAATTCGTTCCCAACTGTGAATTTACCGATCCCTCTTATCATTTGCCGCATTTCTATGAACTTTTTGCTCTGTGGAGCGACGAATGCGACCGTCCTTTCTGGCATGCAGCCGCAGCGGCCAGCCGCCAGTACCTGCGCAAAGCCTGCCACGCCCGTACCGGTTTGAGTGCCGAATATGCCGAGTACGACGGCCGCCCGCATCGGGGTGATCAGCCGGACCGTCACGACTGGTTCTTCAGCGATGCATACCGCACGTTGGGCAACATTGCTTTGGATGCCCAATGGTTCGGGGACAAAGACGGTTGGGCCCAAGAAACAGCTGCACATATTCAGCAATTTTTTGAAGAAAAGGAACACGGGCAAACAAACGGCATCTATCTGATCGACGGCACACCCGTTGAAGGAAATGCTCTGCATCCTGTAGGGCTTCTGGCTACCATTGCGCAGGGTTCCCTGATTCTGGATGACGCCTGCGCGGATGAATGGCTCCGCCGGTTCTTTAGCACTCCGCTCCGTTCCGGACCGCGGCGTTATTATGACAATTGCCTGTATCTTTTTGCGCTGCTTGCTTTAAGCGGGCATTACCGCATCTGGTTCCCGCAAGAAGCAACGGTATAATGTACCCTTGTGCCTGTTGAAATTCACTGGGATGGCCTGAGCAAGTTTACTTCCATCACCGGTCAGGTGCTTAGCGGTGATGGTGCCGGCGCGGCTGCCTACAATACGTTCGATAATCCCCATCAAGTCGAGCCGAAGCCGTTGACAAACATAACTGTTGGTACCAACAGCTTTGCTTTCCTCTTGCCCGCATGCAGCGTTGCTACCTTTACGCTGAAAGCCTGATTTCCAGACCAAAGCAAAAGAGCGCCGAAGATGACTTCCGCGCTCTTTTGCTTTTTTCTATGCCGTCAAACGGTTACTTTTTGCCGTCTGAATTCTCCGTAGTATCCTGAGACTGCTCCTGATTTATCTGAGAAGAGTACTGCTCTGAGCACTTCATGAAAACGTCATTTAAAACAAATGCATTTGCATAAGCGATTGAAGAGAACCCCAGCGCAAACCACAAAAACAATCCATAGCGCAATGTGGTCTGTGTATACAGGGTCAATGCTACACTTGCGCCTATCAACAACAACATGGAAAAGGTTTTGGGCAAAGAGGTCACAGACATGATAAACGCATTCCGTATGGTACCTAAAACCGTATTGTTGAATCTTGCAAGCAGCGGGAAAGCATATACGAAGGTCATCATATAAGCGATTGCTGCCACGGGAACCAAAATCTTAAAGATGCTGTTTTGGAAATTCCCGGAATGCCATAGAAGATAGATATCATAGCCCAGAAATCCCCCTGCGGCCCCAAAAAGAATTCCCATCAGTACGCCCTGGCGGAAATTTGCCCGGAATGACTTGAAAAAATTGCCGACCACCGGAGTGCCGTCTTTTTCACCCGCCATTTTTGTGGTGACATAATGTAAAGCCGTGATGGCAGGGCCAATGGTGACCACCGGAATGCAGCAAACCAGGAACAGCAGATTCAGGACAATAAGATCCCACACAACGCCCAGGGCGCGCATCATGGGGCTGTCCGGATTAAAAACGCCTCTCAATGAGTTCTCCTCCTTTTTTTCAGGATGTAAATATTCACAAAAAACAGCGATTCAGATTGTGCACTATTCAATCTGTTATTTGATTGACAATGGTTCTGCGGCTGAATTATACTGATACTGGCATTATACTTTGCACCGCTAAAAATAGCAAGGTCATTTTGCAACATTCACCGGTAAGGAGCTTTGTATGAACCGGTTTCATCATGTCAGAATCAAGCTGGAAAGTTTTCTCAATAACTTAAGCCTGAAGAAAAAACTTAGATATCTTTATTTTTTATGTATTCTGATCCCCATATTTTTGACCGATATTGTAATTTTACATGCATTAACCAAGAACGAGCATGCCGAGCAGCTGCACCAGATGGAAAAAATAGCCAAATCAGTGCAGTCGATGCTTTCCGCCGCCACAGAAGATTCCGCGCTGATTTCTACCAGCCTGTATATGGATAGCTCCCTTCAGGATTTTGTGAGCCGGCAATATGCCAGTCCCCAGGACTATTTTTCAAGTTACCGAGAATACATCCACAATTCTTTGCTGCAGGGTGTTTCCCGGATCACAAATTCTGTCATACGGGTGTATGCAGACAATGAAACCCTGATAAACGGCAGTGAATTTGCACGGTTATCCACCGTTTCGCAGGAGCCCTGGTATCAGCAGTATACTGCGGATGGCTACAGCCCGCGGCTTCTTTTTTCTTATGATGAAACAGATGGGCGCCAGGTGTTGTTTTTACGTGGGATGAATGGCCTTTACAGCAATAAGGCGGAGCGCCTTTTGTGTATTGGAATCAATTACAGCACACTGGACCGCGATTTCCAGAACATGGGGTATAACGATTCAGTTTATGTATGCAGCGGTAACCGGATTTTGCTTACGAACGCAATGCCCAATTATCGTTGGCAGCCTTATGACACATTCTCCCCGTCTGATTCGGTAGGCTTGTCCCAGCATTTTACCCTTTACGGGGAAGATCTGGACATCTATGTGATGGAACCAAGCGGCAACGTTTTAGCCCTGATTCGCCAAAACATCTATATCCTGATCCTGCTGCTGATCCTGAACATTATTCCCCCGCAGCTTTTGATGAATCTGCTGGAGAATTCCATTACTTCTCGTCTTTTCCGTCTGGAAAAAGTCTTCAACCAGATAGACAGCGACGTGTTGATCAAGATTTCCGGGCCAAGCGGTCAAGATGAGATCGGCAGTCTGATGGACAACTACAACCGCATGGCTGACCGGATGAACAGCCTGATTGACACCGCCTACCGATGCCGACTGAAAGAGCAGAAGATGGATATTGCCCGGCAGAACGCAGAGCTGACGGCTTTATACAGCCAAATCAATCCCCATTTTCTGTTCAACGCACTGGAAAGCATCCGTATGCACAGCATCCTGAAAAAAGAAGAAGAAACCGCCGATATGATACAGAAATTGGCCATAATGGTGCGCCAAAACGTGGATTGGTCCTCGGATTCCAATACCATTAAGCGTGAGCTGGCGTTTGTTGAAGCGTACCTGTCCTTGCAAAAATATCGCTTCGGGGAGCGCCTTTCGTATCAAATCAATGCGCAGGAAGATTGCCAGAACATCCTGGTTCCGAAATTGACCATTACCACCTTTGTGGAAAATGCCTGTGTGCACGGTATTGAAGCAAAATCTTTTCCCGGTTGGATTTTTGTACGCGTGTATACAGAAAACGATGCGCTTTGCATGGAAATTGAAGATACCGGTGGCGGTATGGACGAGGCCGAGGTAGAACGTATTCAAGACCGGATGCGCAACGCCAGCCTGAAAATGTTAAAAGAAAAAGGACGCGTAGGCATGGTGAACACCTGCCTGCGCATCCGCATGATGACGGAGGATACTGCACAGTTCTCGGTGGAAAGCGAGCCGGGCATTGGAACACTTGTTTCGATTCGGTTCCCTCTAAACAAAGCAATAAGGGCGGAGTGACATGTTAAAAGTTATTATCGTAGATGATGAGCAGTTTATTGCGCAAGGTTTGCAGGCGTTGATTGACTGGAACGCCGCAGGCTATGAAGTGGCTGCCGTTTTGTCTGACGGACAGGAGGCTTTGGAGTACATAAAAAAGTTACCCGTTGACCTTGTCATCACCGACGTTATGATGCCAAAAATGACCGGACTTGAATTACTGGAAACTGTTCGCCGGGAGAATCTTTCCAACGCCGGTTTCGTGATTCTGAGCGGATACAGTGAGTTTTCCTATGCTCAAAAAGCGCTGCGCTACGGGTGTATCGACTATCTTCTCAAACCGGTGGAAAAGCAAGATCTGTTATCCATTCTCAGCAAATACAATAACATCTCGCAAAACAGCAAAATGGAGGAGCAGTACGAACTGGCCTATCAGGCCCGGTGTTTGATCTCGTTGCTGTTCGGCAAATATGATCCCAACGGCGTGGATTATCTGCATAAGCATCTGGATTTTTCGGGCGGCGTTCGTTACATTGAAATTTCCGCTTGCCATTCTTCGGACAACGAAGATGACGATGATGAGAACCACTTCCGTATGGTGCAGCGTGACCTGTACCAAAGCTGTGTGCAAATTTTAGGCGAGGACCGGAGCCGGTGTTTCTGTGACGCTTCGTTGGATCGCGTTGGGTATGGGATTGCTTTTGTTTACAGCGGTGCGCTTGCCCGAAATGCCGGCTGTTCCGAAACACAGTATATCCAGGATTTTTATAAGAAATTGGGTGTTTCGACACAACACGAATTGCGATTTCTGGTTGGCAAAAAAGTGGACGATATCACCACTGTTTCTGAATCGTATGATACCGTCTGCGGGCTGAAAAACCTTTGCGCCTTCCGCCAGCCAAAATCGATCTATTATTACGAGGAAGAGTTATCGGTTCCGCAAGAAAGAGCCGTTTTGTGCAAAGATACCCTGGATCAGTTGATTACCGCCATTGAACTGAATGAGCAAGAACGCATCGGCTCCGAAATAGACGATTTGTTTGCCGAAATGCAGCAGCGTGGCGTACATGACAAAGATATCAACCTGAACTTAAATTATCTTTTGTTCCGGCTTATGCATCTTGCATCCAATTTGGACAACGAAGCCAACCAGAAGGAAATGCTGCAATTTATCAGCGCGCAGTCTTTCCGGGAAGGAATTTCCCGCGGGAGCCGACAGCATCTGTTCCGCTTTGCACGCGAGTATGCAGACTACCTTTCCCTTCTGCGAAAAAATATCTCCATCGATATTTTGGATTCTATCGACAAGGAAATCCAGGAACACTACTCGGAAAACCTGACGTTGCAGGGCTTGGGCAAAAAATACTATATCAACAGTGCATACTTAGGGCAAATCTTCCGCAAAAAATACGGACAGTCCTTTAAAAACTATTTGTGTTCTTACCGTATTAACGAAGCGTGCCGCCAGCTATTGTACACAAACAAGCAGATCGGCCACATTGCCGAAGATGTGGGCTATAAAGATGTGGATTATTTCCTTTGCAAATTTATCGAGCTGAAAGGCTGTACGCCTTCCCATTTTCGGAAGAGCAAAACCGAGAAACCACATTCTGAATTTCCCGGGAAATAATTCACACCAGAATAATCATACACTTGCTTTTTGTTTTTTGCATTCTCAAAAAACAACGATAAGCCAAACAAAAGTGCGGGCATGTTGCCTTCCAAAATACTTCAAGGATGGGGGACTGCCTGTCTTTTTTGTATCATTGTTTCGCTGTTTAGCGCGATTTCCTCTTTCGTTGAATTTGCAAAGCTATAATTTTCAGGGGTTTTTACTGGAATTTGTCGGTTGTGTAAAACATTTTTGGTATATATACTTAAATCAGTGAAACCCGCAAGGGCGGAAAATCTATCTACAGGAGGCCAATTATGAAAGTAAAATTGTGGCGGCGCGCATTTGCGGCAAGTATGTCCGCGGTCATGCTGCTGGGCTTAACGGCATGTGGCGGTTCTAATTCCACCGAATCGTCCGATGGGATCAAAACATTTACGATGTTTACCGCAATGCCCGGTTCCGAAATCAATGATGACAACGATGTTATGAACATCATTGCCGAAAAGACCGGTGCCAAACTGAAAGAGACCTGGCTGACCGGCCAGACCGACGCAGAAGCCATCGGCACAATCATCGCGGGCGGTGAGTATCCGGACTTCATCAATGGCGGCGATGCCATGATGTCTCTTTACGATGCAGGCGTCCTGGTGCCTTGGGATGATTACCTGGAAAAGTATCCCAACCTGAAAGAGATGTACACCGACAAAGAGTGGGACAACTTCCGCCAGGAGGACGGCAAAATCTATTGGGCCAACGTATTCCAGAACACCTATGGCGAAGATCGTGCCACCACCCATAACGATGAAGCCTTCTGGATTCAGGCGCGTGTTCTGGAATGGGCCGGTTACCCCGAAATCAAAACCCTGGACCAGTATTTCGATCTGCTGGAAAGCTATGCCGATGCCAACCCCACCATGGCAAACGGTACCAAGAACATTCCCTACACGGCACTTTGCGAAGACTGGCGCTATTTCTGCATCGAGAATGCACCCCAGTTCCTTGATGGGTATCCCAACGACGGCTCTGTCATTGTAGACAAGGATACGATGCAGGTGGTTGACTACAATACCACGCCTACTGCCAAGAGGTATTTCCAGAAATTGAACGAAGAATACCAGAAAGGCTACGTGGACGTAGAATTCGCCACCCAGACCTACGATGAATACATCGCCAAGCTTTCCACCGGCGCTGTGCTGGGCATGTGCGACCAGTGGTGGGACTTCGCGAACAATGTCAATGATGTTTTCAAACAGCAGGGTTTGGACGAGCAGGGCTGCAACTACGTTCCGCTGGGCCTGACCATTGACGAAGGAATGGAAAACCGCTGGCACACCTACGACGATACCCTGAACAATTCCAGCGGCGTGGCCGTTACCACCAGCTGCTCCGATATTGACGCTGCATTTAAGTTTATGAACGATCTGCTGGATCAGGAAATCCACGATCTTCGCTTCTGGGGCGTTGAAGGTGAGGATTACCTGGTTGATGAAAACGGCCTGTATTACCGCACCGATGAAATGCGGACGAAATGCGCGGATCCCACCTACAAGGCCTCACACCTGTGCGGCTATTCCTACATGCCGCAGTGGCTGGGCACCAGCCGGGACGGCAAGAACGCCATGAAGCCCGAGCAGCAGACAAGCGAATTCCTGGACGGCCTGTCCACCCCCCTGCAGAAAGTGTTTGCTGCCTACGGCGTAGACAGCTACGTCGATATGATCGGTTCTGTGAAAGAAGAAGAGGGCCCCTGGTTCCCGATGTATTCTTACTCCGGTTCAATGACTACCGCAACCCCCGGTGGTGTTGCCTGGGTCAAGATGGGCGAAGTCAAACACGAATGGCTGCCCAAAGTTGTTATGGCGCCTGATTTTGAAAGCACCTGGAATCAATACATGACTGCGTACAACGCAGCCAATCCGCAGGATTTCTTGGCAGAAATGCAAACTGAGCTTGAGCGCCGTGCCGGTCTTTGATGCCCGTTATTGCAGGCGACATAGACGTTGACACATACAAGTGGCCACGGTTGCACGGTGTAGCTGTGGCCACTTTTTTATGAAATGCATTCAACCCGCAAGCTCCTTAAACGTTAGTTTGCAACACATGATTCGCCATACACGTTCCTTAGGAGGACTCTCCAATGAAAAATCCATCAAAGCGTATTACATGGAAAGAGATTTCACGCCAGAAATTTCTGATGGTCTGTGCGGCTATCTTTTTTGTATACGGCATCGTATTTTATTATGTTCCACTGGCAGGCTGGGTAATGGCCTTTCAGGACTACAAACCCAAAGACGGCCTCTTCGGATCTAAATTCGTAGGACTGGCAAAGTTTAAATTCCTGTTCTCTGACGACGTCTTTTTGCGTGATATCCGTAACACTCTGGCCATGGGCGTTCTCAATCTGGTGACCACCTTTTTAATGGCCATTATCTTCGCCATCCTGCTGAACGAAGTACGCAACATGTTCGGCAAAAAGCTTGTTCAAACGGTTTCCTATCTGCCCCACTTCCTTTCCTGGATCGTTGTCACCGGTATTCTGCACGATGCGCTGTCTTCCACCGGTATCATCAATGAGATGCTGGTGAACCTGGGCATTCTGAATTCGCCCATCAACTTCTTCGCCAATCCGGGTTATTTTTGGCCAATCGTTGCATTTGCCAATGTTTGGAAGGAAACCGGCTGGAATGCCATTGTCTACCTTGCCGCCATTACCTCCATCGATCCCAGCCTGTATGAGGCAGCCACTTTGGATGGTGCCGGCCGGTGGGGCAAAATCTGGCACGTCACGCTTCCTGGCATCAAGTCCACCATTATGATTCTGCTGATCATGAATATTGGCAACGTATTGAATGCAGGCTTTGAAGTCCAGTATCTGCTTGGCAACGGCCTGGTCAAGAGTGTTTCGGAAACCATTGATATCTACACCTTGACTTGGGGCATCAGCCAGAACGATTATTCTTTGGGTACTGCAGCCGGTATCTTCAAGAGCGTCGTTGCAATTATTCTGATTCTCGGCGCAAACTGGATTGCCAAACGTGCCGGTGAAGACAGATTGTTCTAAGGGGAGGGTACACATGAAAATCAAATCATCCACCATGGACAAAGTCTTTGTTACCTGCAATACCATTTTCCTGGTTTTGTTCGTCACCATTACGCTGTATCCTGTTCTGAACACGGTGGCGCTTTCTTTCAACGACGGTGTCGACGCCGTACGCGGTGGCATCCATCTGTGGCCGCGCATCTTTACGCTCTCGAACTATAAAACGGTTCTGCATCAGCAGAACATCCTCACCGGTGCAGTGGTTACGGTGGCCAGAACTGTGTTGGGAACCATCTTCTCCCTGGTAACGAACGCACTTTTGGCCTACATCATCAGCCGCAAACGCTTTTTGTTCCGTTCCCAGCTGTCTTTGTTCTGGGTCATCACCATGTACGTGAACGGCGGTATGATCCCCACCTTGGTTTTGTACCGCAACATGAACCTGACCAACTCTTTCTGGGTATACGTCATTCCAGGCATGGTCAGCGCATTTAACGTTCTGGTTATGCGCACTTTCATGGAAGGTCTGCCCAGCGCGCTGGAAGAATCCGCCATGATTGACGGTGCCAACGATTTCACCATCTTTACCCGTATCATCTCGCCCCTGTGCAAGCCGGTGTATGCCACCGTCGCCCTGTTCGTAGCTGTCGGACAGTGGAACTCCTGGTTCGATGCTATGTTGTACAACCGGATGAACACCCAGTATACGACCCTGCAATATGAGTTGATGAAGCTTCTTTCCTCTGTCATGCAGCAAAGCGGCAGTGCCACCACCGGCGGCAACACCGCTACCGCAGCCGTCACGCCGGTTACCGTGCGTTCCGCCGCTACTGTGGTGACAATGCTTCCCATCATTCTGCTTTATCCCTTCCTGCAAAGATACTTTGTATCCGGCATGACCATTGGCAGTGTAAAAGAGTAAAATTCTTTTCCTGCCATCCGCCCCTGTTTTCCAGTGCCTGTAATCCGAAAAGTCAGTTCGGCGGCACCATCTAATAGTTATGGCCGTTGCATCTGTTTTTCCTCTTGGATGCAGCGGCCATAACTCTATATTTTTGCATGCAGAATATCACCCCTTTATACCTGGAGGTTTTCTATGCTTTCCGTTAAAAATCCTATCATGACAGGCTTCTTTCCCGACCCTTCGATTTGCCGGGTAGGGAACAAATTCTATACGGTTCATTCGACATTTGCGTATTTTCCCGGCGTGCCGGTTTTTGAGAGCGAAGATCTTGTCCACTGGAATTTGATCAGCAATGTGCTCGATCGTGATTCTCAGGTTCCTTTGTCCGGCTGTCAGCATTCCCAGGGGATTTTTGCCCCTACCATTCGTTACCATAAGGGCACCTGGTATATGATTACCACCAACGTGTCCGACCAAGGAAATTTTATCGTCACTGCAAAAGATCCGCGCGGCCCCTGGTCCGAGCCTTACTATTTGGTGAGTCTACCGGTGGCATTGATCCCAGTCTCTTTTTTGACGATGACGGTACCTGCTATTATATCGGCCAACGGCCGCGTTCTGCCGGGTACCGCTACAATGGCGACTGCGAAATTTGGATTCAAACTCTGGATCTGGACACGATGCAGTTAAAGCCCGATGCCACCATTGTACTTACCGGATTCCAGCGCAAAGCCATTTGGCCGGAGGGACCTCACCTGTACAAAAAGGACGGTTACTATTACATTTTGCATGCGGAAAGCGGTACTTCCATCCACCACAGCGTCATGATCGCGCGCAGCAAAAATGTGTTTGGTCCCTACGAGTACTGCCCCTGCAACCCCATTCTGACGCATCGCCATTTGGGAGCCCAATATCCTGTTACCTGCGTCGGTCATGCCGACTTAGTGGATGACGGAAACGGCAACTGGTATATGGTTGTATTGGCTTGCCGGCCGAACCAGGGGTACACGTTGTTGGGGCGTGAAACCTTTTTGGCAAAGGTCACCTGGGAAGATGATTGGCCGGTTGTAAATGCGGGGGTCGGTCATCTTGAAGAAGTAGTCACGCTGCCTTACGAGGGGCAGCCTTCTGACGACGTACCCCAATGTAAAACCTATACGTTTGATACACCTTCTCTGCCGCTGGAATTGCTGACTTTGCGCAATCACCGCGATCACGAACTAGAACTGCACGCAGAAGAGCATATTGTTCGTCTTTTCCATCGTTGCGACAGCTTGAAGGATTGCGGTGAGCCTGCATACCTCGCGCTGCGTCAGCAACACTGGAATTGCGAATTTGAAACCAGCTTTATCCCGCATTTCTGCAAAGAGAGTGATTGCGCCGGTATTGCCATGGTTCAAAGCAACGAAAACCATCTGCGGGCAGAGTGCTATCCCCAGGATTCGGGGGTCAAACTTGTTGTTTCTCTTTGCAAAGATGGTAAAGACAGCTGTTTGGCGCAAATGGATCTGCCGGCTGCACTCCCCATCAAACTGAAGTTGCGCGTAGAAGGGCTTGTGGCCAGTGTTCTTTACCAAAGCAATAGTGAATGGAAACCGGTTATCTCCGACATTGATCTGCGCTCTTTAAGCACGGAACATGCCGGCGGTTTTGTCGGCTGTACACTGGGGTTATACGCTTCCGGCAATGGAGAGGACGCTGGTGGTTATTCTGATTTTGAAAGAATGACCTATCGCGAACTTCCCACCAATTAATCCTTCACGAATCATTCGGTAGCGGCTGCCAAATGGGGAGAGAATGTCCAGCCGGCGAGGAGCCCGCCCACAAATAAAAAGCCATACGAATCCGCGAAAAGCCCAGCGGATGTGGGTGTTTGGAAACCGAATCTCCCGGATCGATACCTGCGTAACCCGTCCATACTCTTCCCTATCGCAAATATAAAAAGCAGACCCGTGGACTCACGGGTCTGCTTTTTGTATGCACGATTCATTTACAAAACGAAACGCTTGATTGCTCCGCAACACAATAGGCTTATAGTTTTCAACTCATCTTTTTCAAAGTCGTACAGAGCCGTCGGTATTTTCTCCGGTCAATCCAATATACCTTGCATGGGAATACGATGCATTGCGTGATGCCTGGAGGGCTGTGGTAACGTCGTTTTTGCTTCTTGTAAACTCTTTTTGTCATCTAGCACTGAAACGTGCTGTATGGTGCCTTAAAATCGATCCTGTGGCATGGCCGGAATTGATTCGAGAAGAAGTGTTTATGGTTACACAGTTCAGACATAAACGTCTGATGGGCAAACTGTTCATCCTGCATGGCGATCATGGCGATTCGCATTTCGTCGGAATTCTGGTCGATGACATTGCGGAGATTGCCAAGACGTTCCTTCAGACAGAACCCACTGGCAGAGACCCCGATAATCTTCTGAGATGGATCATCTCGCACTTTTTGAGCAATGTTTTTGCTGGTGTTCCCAACGAAAATAAAATCCGCAGAAAAGGCTGCACGCAACGATCCAGGTAATAGGATTGGTTAGACAAATACACCAGAAACCAAAAGGTTGAAGCAGAAAATGAATGCACAAAAAACGGCAAAGAAGCTCGGCCACGCCACCAATTATGGTGATAAGGCCGTTCCCGAGCCCAACCAAAGCATTGCGGAACAGAAAAATCCATGCCAAAAATAAAAGGAACCACACGCTTGTGTAGAGATATTGCAGTGCATAATGTACCATTTCGGGCGAGGGATCACTCAAAAATATCCGCAGAATGGCTTTGGAGGCAATTCCATACAAAGCCATACCCAGAATTGCAGCACCAAGGGAAAGGAGCATCGTGCTGCGTACACCAACAAAAATGCGTTTTGTTTTCCTGGCTCCTATGTTTTGTGCGCAATACGTAGAAATGCCCGAGCCCAGTGCGATCATAGGTTGCATCACCAAGGATTCAAGCTTAGAAGCGGCAGTATAGGCCGCCATTACGGAAGAACCGAATTGATTGATGCCGCTCTGCAGAATCATAATTCCAAACGCAGTAACGGTTTGGTTTAAAGCCATGGGAATGCCGCTTTGTATCATACACAGAATCCGATAAGGATCGGGGTACAGATCGCGGATACTGAGACGTAGATTGTTGTAGTTGTGAAACATGTACCAAAAGCATAGCAGTGCAGAAATTCCCTGTGACAACACCGTTGCCCAAGCGGCGCCTGCAGTTCCCATATGTAGTGTCGCGATAAAAAATATATCCAAAACAATATTCAAGAATGACGACAAAATGAGGAAATATAAAGGTGTGCGGCTGTCACCCAAAGAGCGAAGGATACTGGCTGCAATATTGTAGGCCATCGTACACAGGATACCGCCAAAGATGACGCGAAGATATTCGTGTGCGTAGAGGAGTACGTTCGAAGGGGTGTGCAACGCTAACAGAATCTGGCGGCTAAAAGAAACGGTAGGAATCGTGAGGATAACTGAAAACACCACTGTGAGCAAGAGCGCTGTGCCAACTACCTTCTTTAGTTCGTTCAGACGGTGCCCGCCAAATGCCTGTGAGACTAAAATACCGCAGCCCTGGGTAAGGCCGGAAGCAAAGCCAATTACAAGATATACAGTGCTTCCGGTCGCCCCCACGGCAGCAAGGGCGTCTTCACCCAAAAATTGCCCGACAATGATCGTATCGGCCATGTTATATATTTGCTGGAATAGGGTTCCAAGCAAGACGGGTACGGAGAAAAAGAAGATGGTTTTGGTGGGGCTGCCTACGGTCATATCTTTTGTCTTGTTCATGGCGTAATCCTCGGATCAATCCCAAACTCTGTGTGATCCACATTCAGGGTGCAAATAGAGCAAAAATTATTCGAGGCGGCATCAAGCTTGTCCGGCTGCCGTCTCGTTGGCATCATAACACCGAGGGGGGTGGATGTCAAGGGGGGAAAATATAGTTCATTTCACCCTTGACTTCTGACCCCGACAGCATTATTGAGCATTGATGATTTGGTACGAACCAACACCAGAAATCACTCCTTTTAGGCTACGCTTTGGCCCACAATAAAGCTCCCAACTGCTAGGCAGCCAGGTTTTTCGTTCTGGGTCAAATTGTTTTGAAACAAAAAAGAGAAGGCTTGCGCCTTCCCTTGGTGCACCAGATTGAACCTTCTTTGAAAGATTGCAATAAAAAACGCGCTGCAATTTCTTACAACGCGTACTTTGGTGCACCATCGGGGACTCGAACCCAGGACCCACTGATTAAGAGTCAGTTGCTCTACCAACTGAGCTAATGGTGCTTAATAAAGCAAACCCACGAACCGGGCTTTCCGCTCGGCCCGTGGGCTGCTTGCTTTT
>CABUKW010000070.1 GCA_902492275.1 uncultured Peptococcaceae bacterium | reverse complement strand
GACATCGCTTTGTCTGTGCAGCTTAGCTGAACTAACGTTCATCACGCTTTGCACAGCCTGCAGCGCTATCCATCCCAAGTCGGAATTTGGGCAAAGGTAGCGGGGAGTTTTCGACCCATAAAAGGGTAGAAAGTGCCTCAATTCTTTTATATGCTATCCGGCAGATACCTTGTAGGGGCCGTTTGGTCAGATTGATTGTAGAAATCAGCCCGGGGAAACTCACTATTTCCACGTTCTACAGATTGTGGTACAATGGATATAGCAAACCAATAAATTAAAATTGATCGGTCTTTATCGTAAAGGAGGAGATTATGATGTTTTCAGAAGAAAGAAAAACAGAACTCGACCGCCTGATGGAGCGTGCGTCTTGTGCCGGAGATGAATATTATTTTGATATGGAGCAAGACGAGTTTGATGAGGAAATGGAAGGAAACGAGGAAGAAGAATTTTACAAAGGATTTTGCCGTCAAAGGGAAATCGGGTTTGAGGCTTACCAAAAGGAGATTGCTGAACAGTTTGCACATATCACATCTGCCGAGGAACTCCATTACATGATTTCCGATTACAATTATGATGATGGAATGTTTACCGTTGAACAGATTGTAATGAATCCAGCCTGCGATATCGTTACTGCCAAAATGGTGTACTGGCTTTGCCAGCCGAGTTATTATTATGATAACTATGGCGGCCCATCAAAGTGCAGTGAGGATGATGTAAACCGAGATACGGCATTACTTTTAACAAAAATGGAAGCAAAGGCTCTTGCAAATGGTTTCCAGACTGGACTTAAATGGGACAAAGACCTATTTGATGAACAGCCTGAGCATCTGGATTTCACACAGGATCCATATTGCCATGTGCCAGTAGACTTTAGATAATCGTTCCTACTTATCAGGCAGACAAGGCAGAAACCCTTGAAAGCTCTGCCTGCGGAGCGCGGCTTGACGCTGAAACAGCTTGCTGGTGGCAATCGGCAGGCGGCGCAAGCTGAACTACGGGAAGCTGTCGAAAAAAGTGGCTGAAAAATCTGAACCCACAAAGAGGACGAAGGTAAAAGAACGCTAAATCGGAATTTGAAAGGAGCTGCAGCTATGAGTTATGATTTAATGGTTTTTGAAAAAACAAAAGCGCCTGCCACCAAAAAAGAATTTATGGCATGGTATGAAAAGCAAACGGAATGGGAGGAAGAACACGATTACCAAACAATTGGTGTGTCCTCTCCTGCTTTGCAAAATTGGTTTATGGAAATGAAAGAAAAATTCCCACCTATGAATGGAGAATATGCACCAAATCTTGACCCTCTTGATGAAGATGAAGCCGAAGATTTGGAGCAGCATACGGTTGATTACAGTATTGGACATGAAATGATTTATGCCGCTTTTTCTTGGTCGGTGGCAGACGAGGCGTACGAACTTATGCGTAGCTTAGCCCAAAAGCACAAGGTTGGCTTTTTTGATGTGAGTGCAGACGATGGAGATATTATTTTACCGGACGGAACTATGATAAAATAAAGCGGAGCTGATACCAATGATAGCGCTAGCTGTATTCAAACGGATATGGACTCTGATACACTGGAAAATATCGTGGCTTGTGACTGGTTGTGTTCTGATGGTGTAATTGCATCTGAACCGGCTCTATATAGTTCACGCATACCACCAATTCCCCCCCAATTATCGTTGTTTAGAAATCGTGTGGGATTAATCCAAAAACAAACAGGCGCTTGCTCTCACCTATTCCATTTTGCTTGAAAAATGGCAAAGTCAGTGGGAACGCTTAACGCAAAAGAGGGACGATCGGCGAGAAGCGGATAGTCCCTCTTTTATGATGTCTTTTTTACTGAGCGAATTTCACCGTATCCAGCGTGATATCGCCCGTTTCGCTGTTAATCAGCAGCATATTTTCGCCCCGTCCCTCCAACAATAATAAATCATGGTCGGTCAGCGCTTCGGGGATGGTTTTCTTCCATGGCTTCTTTTTGCTGGATGCCGTCACCGTGCCGGTATCGCTGTGCAAATCCAGCAGTAAATTGGTGTGCCATTTTTTTGTGCCCACATAGATATCGCCCCAGCGGCTGTTTAATTCCCAAATGCCTTGTATCTTTCTCACCAGAGCGTTTAAATCGCCGGTTTTGCTGTCATATCTCCAGTAACGCAGCTGGTTGTCCAGCAAATTGGTATCGCCATTGATATTTTCAATATTCAGATACTGTATTCTGCTGCGCTGAATGTCGATGGTGGAGGTGTTGCTGTATAAATCGGCTCTTTGCAAGTCGGCTTTCTGCAATGCAATGGTGCCGTAAGCCACATCGGCGGTCAGCTGCTTTCCTTTGCACTGATAAAACGCTGCGTGCAGCCGGTCGCCCTCGATGGAAATTTCATCATAGCTTTTTTTCGGCAGCAAAATGCGCATGGTCAGCTCGTCCTCATAACGGCTGCCATAGGCGTTGGCTGTAATGGGATACCGATCCAGCCGGATGGTCAGCCCGCCTGTCTCATCCATCTGCCAGCTGGCTTTCTGATTGACATAGCCTGTCCCATAAAGCTGCACTTGAATTTGCCGGATGTCGTAGCTGGAGCCGACTTCTACTGTAACGCCCTCAGCGCGAATCGCTACGGCCCGCACATCCTCTGCGGCAATCGTCTGACTGCTGGCCACATCTACTTTGGGCAAACCGCCGCGCCAGTCAAAAAGATGGTAGCCCACCAGCACAAGCATGACAGCGCTGAACGCCGCCCAGCCCAGCAAAAACAGCCACAAGGGCTTAAAGCGTTTCCATATTCGCAACGTTCGCAAACGCATGAGGACTTCACCACCTGTCAGACGAAATTGATATCCCTATAAAAATATTCTGTATCTTGATCCCATCACAATATCTTTCATTGTATCACAAAACCTGCCGGCGGCAAAGAAAGGAATTGCCTGCCAGCCCAATTATTTTATGTTGCCTACAAAAATACAGCCGCAAATAAAAAATTCATTTTCGTAGTCTTTTGATAAATCATTTTTCCCTTGTTATTTTCTTACTATCTATTATATAATACCGCCTGTATCACCACAATGCGCAAAAAAACGCAGACTGCGCAAACATTTCTATTTGCGCCGCTGCGCCAGCACATCTTCTATGCTGTACTGATACATATCCCAACGGCCTAGGGTGAGCGGATCATCACCGGCCCGCACATTGACAGGCTCCACGGTAAAAGCCAAGTCGATACCCTGCTGCGCTAAAATCTTGCGGGCGCTGTCGGTATAATGACCGTAAGGATAAGAAAAATATCGAGTGCCCTGCAGCTTTTTGATGGAGCGGTTCAAATCGGCGGCCAGGTCTGCATCGGACACCGTTGTCAGCTTGCCTTTGCCATTCCAGGATAAATCGTGCAAATTGTCGGTATGACTGGCAAATTGGAAAGTGCTTTTCATCTCGCCAATCTCCGGCCAACTGAGATATTGCAGTCCTTTGGGATGAAACGTCTGCGGATGTTCCTCTATCCAGCCGGTTAAAGCAAAAATCACCGCCGTATAGCCCAATTCCTCTAAAATAGGCTGGGCGTAAATTTTATTGCTCAAATAGCCATCGTCAAAGGTAATCAGCACACACTTGCCGGGCAGTTCGGCGCCATCCTGCACAAAGGCGCTGAGCTGCCGCAGACTAATTGTTCGGTAGCCCTGCTCCTTCAGCGTCGTCAAATCCTGACGAAATTGCTCCACGCTGACGGCTACATTGTTATCGGCAAACAGCCCTGTCAAATCCTCCTGCGGCAGCAAATGATGATACATCAACACTGGAACGCTGGCTTCTGTCAGGTCGCTGCCTGCCGGCGCCTGCCCGTGCTGCTGGGCGCTGGTTAAGGAAAACCAACCCATCATCAGCAAAACGCCGCAAGCTAAGGCCACCGGCAAAAGCTGTTCTTCGCGAAATCGTTTCATAAAGAAAACCCCTATCCGTTTTTGGATAGGGTGTGTAAGGCACTCCGATTTTATGCATACCGCAGTCCTTATGCTGACACAAGAACGACGATGCGGCCCTACAACATTTGCAAATGTTTCACGTGAAACAATTTTATGCGTTCGGTTCTGTGTTGCTCGGCAACAACCGGTATAAATTTTTCTCCAGCTGCACGCCGTCCCGCACCGGTTCCCCTGCTTGCATAGCGTCGGCTACCGTATTGCAGATAAAATCGGCAGAAAGCTGAATACTTTCCGGCAAGGTACGGCCCTGCAGCAATCCGCCAATCAGCACGGCGGCAAAAATGTCGCCGGTACCTGGATAAGAAGTTGGCAGCTCGGTATAATCAATTTGTTGGTATTGCTGCTCCGTTTTGTGATAATAACAAACACAACGGCCCCCGCTTTTTTTATGCACACCGGTAACCACAATATTCTCCGGCCCTTTGGCAGCCAGCATAGGCAGTAAATGGGGAAGATGCTCAGCAAATAAATTGGCGTCAGGCGGCAAATTCAATAACAGCTTTACCTCCGTCATATTAGGAGTGATAATATCCGCCTTTCCAATGAGCCGCTGCATACGCTTTACCATCTTTTGATCCATAGTATCATACAAAGCGCCGTCATCACCTAAAACCGGATCAATCACAACCAGAGTATTTTCACCGACAAAGTCCTGCAACGCCTGCTCCATGATATCTATTTGCTGGGCAGATCCCAAAAAACCGCTGTAGATACAGTCAAAATCCATCTGCAAGTTTTTCCAGTGCTGCAGATAAGCAGGCATGGTATCGGTTAGGTCCACAAAGGTATAATCGGTAAAGCCACTGGTTTGGGTAGACAGCACCGCAGTCGGCACTGGACAAACCTGTACGCCCATCACGGACAACACCGGCGTTACTGCCATCAGCGACGAACGGCCCAAACCAGACAGGTCGTGAACAGCCATTACCCGTTTAAAATTTCGTTTCATAAGATAGCCTCATTTCTTATAGCATGATACTTACCATTCTACACGAAAGCAGACGAAAAAAAAAGATGCTTCAGGGAAAAACCCTCAAAGCATCTATTAGCAAAGCCAGTCGGTTTGTGTGTGTTTGATTGGTTTATCGACTTATGCGAATCACTTCACAACTTTGCTGTCTTTATTGTACGCCATTCTCTTTTTTTTGACAACAATTTTTCATAAAAACTTTTTTTATTATTACAAATTGCCCATATTAAAGCCATTTCTAAAGCTCATAGTCAAAACAGGCACGGCATTGGCCCACCTGTTTCAGTACGTCACCGATGGACATATGTGCAGGATGGGTTTGATATCGCATTAAGCTCTCCTGACTGTCAAACAGCCCTTCCAATAAAATATCATGGGTACTTGTGCCGACTGGCACAAGCTGTACCTGCAGCGATTGAATGCCTGGTATGATATCAATCAGCGCTTCGGTACGGGTTTTTACCTCCTGCCCTTTTTGCTGCCGTTCCTCTGCGGAAATCTGTTCCCGAAATTGAAACATTACAATATGTTTAACCATAACGACTTCCTCTCTTTCTGCCTAACGATTCTATGGGTTCTGCTAGCTTTTATCACATTTGCTGCTTCTATTATAGCATACAGCTTCCGCAAAGGCGATAAACATTTTGCCCATGGTTTTTCCTGCTGTCTTAAAATTCCTTGTGCAGATAAATCCGCAGCGCGATGCGATAGGAACTCCATAAGGCCGCCAGAGCAATCACACTCAGCAAAGCTAAAACCGGCCAGCGCCAGGCAAGCCATACCTGCTGCACGCTGAGACCGCCGACAGCAAAACCGCACAAAATCATCATCAAGATAACAGCCAGCGCCGATTTTCCTGTATCCGTTTTTTTGAGATAGATTGGCCCAATGAGGCTTAACAGCAGGCCGCAAGAAACCAGCAAAAACAGATGCATAAAAAGATGTGCGCCGCCGTAAAACAAGCCGTCCATACACATACCAGCCAGACAGGGGAGCAAGGCTGCCAGCAGCATCAGACAATATTTTTCCTGCACCACAGTTTCTCGGGCAATGGGCATGGTCAGCACGTAGCGATCCCAGCGGCAATTCCGCTCCGCAGCCAACAAACTTTCCAAAAGGCCAATATACAGCGACAAGATGACTGCCATGCTTGTGGTAATCACAAGCAATTTGCTAAAGCGCAGCAGCCAGGCATAAAGACAAACTATCACTGTAAGAACAAGCAAATAGGAACGCATAATACGCAAATCGTGTTTGAGTAAGGCCAGCACAATCCCACCCCTTTAAAATTCTTTTTTCAAATAAATGCCGCAGGCAATCCGGTAAGAAACGGCGGTGACAATGGCAGTCAGCAGCAAAAGACCTGCTGTCAGCATACCGGCTGTCAAAACTCCACTGCGCTGCCCTTCTCCCGCCATCAATCCGCCGACCGACCCGCTCAGATTACCAAAACTGAAGGTCATAAGCAAAATGGCCAGCACAGCACCGGCAGCGCCGCAGATGAAAATTAAAATCAACCGGCCCCGCTGCGCGCCCCATTTGAACATAAAGGGCAGCGCCAGCGCGGAGATAATCAGAGCCATAGCCGCTACACATAAGGTGGAAACAAAGGCGTCGAAAAAGCTGCTGCCTACCAGCAAGGTGAATGCAGTCCCTACCAGCAGCATAAAGCAGCACAGCAGAAAGCACAGCACATATTTGCTCTGCACCACCATTTTGCGCGATACCGGCATGGTCAGCACATAACGATCCCAATGATAAAATTCATCATAAGAGATAGAATTGGCCGGCAGCATCATAACGATCATAGCCGCCACAGCGGTCAGCATACTGGCGTTATTGCCCGTATAGCCAATTACTGCATAAACCAGCATAAAGGCCACCAGAATGCCAAAGGTATTTTTTAAGGCATACAAATCTTTTCGCAATAATCCTTTCATGACAGAACCTTCCTTTCCAGTTGACTTCCCTTGTTAAAAAACAGCATAATGGCTTCCAGCGTGGGCCGCTCCAACAGAATGCCGGTATGAATCTGCTCCCGTTTTACCAGCGCTTCCACGTTGAACTGATTGCGGCGCACCCGCAGCACTGCATCGGCAGGCAATTCCTGCAGCTGTTCTTCGCTGCCTTTGAAGATGCCGTATTCCTCCAGCAGCCGGTCTTTTTCCATGCTCAGCTCAATATGGCCCTTGTGAATGTAGGTGATATAATCGCAGATTTTTTCCAGATCGCTGGTGATATGGGAGGCAATCAGAATGGCATGGCTTTCATCCTGCATAAATTCCAGGAACAAATCTAAAATTTCATCGCGCACCACCGGATCCAAGCCGCTGGTGGCTTCGTCCAAAATCAAAAGCTGAGCATGATGGCTCAAAGCCACAGCGATAGACAATTTCATTTTCATGCCGCGGGAATAGGTTTTGATTCTCGCCTTTTCCGGCAGTCCAAACCGCTTGGTTAAGGCAAAAAACGTATCTTCCTCCCAATTAAAGTAAATATCCTTCATAACCTGATTGACCTGCTTCACATGCAGCATATCGGGAATATGGCACTCATCCATCACAACGCCGATGGCTGCATTGCGCTGCGCAGAGAAAATTTCCGCCGGACTGTCCAGCACAGTCACTTCTCCGCTATCCCGCTTGATTAAATTTAATAACAGCTTCAGCGTGGTGCTCTTGCCCGCGCCGTTTTCTCCAATCAGCCCCATAATACAGCCTCTGGGCAAGACCAGAGAAATGTCCTGCAGCGTAAAATTTTCATACACTTTGCTCACATGCTTCAACTCTAATGCGTATGTCATGATTCGTCTCCTCCATAAAGCAGCGACAGCATTTCCTGCAATTCATCCAGCGATACATTGCTGATTCGCGCCGTCTCCACCGCTTGTGTTAATTGCTGTTCAATCTTTTGCAGCTGCGCTTCTCTTACCAGCTCGGTGTTAGTACCTGCCACAAAGCTGCCCTTGCCGGTTTGCGAAACGATAAAGCCATCTCGTTCCAGTTCCTCATAAGCCCGCTTTGTGGTAATGACGCTGATACGCAGCTCTTTGGCCAGCAGCCGCATAGACGGCAGCATATCGCCTTCTTTCAGCGAGCCGCCGATGATCAATGCTTTTACCTGATTGGCAATCTGCTCATAAATGGGCTGACTGCTCTGATTGCTAATAATAATGTTCATGATGCGCACCTCATGTTATATTGTATATATTCATTATATACAATATAAACAATCTGTCAATAGGCAAGTATCGGAAATTGCATAAATTTTATCAAAAAAAGAAGCAGTTCCAATTTTTTATCTGCGCAACCGGGCAAATAACAAATTCTGAAACTGCTTCTCTTTCTGTTATATAAATAATGGGCTATTGTTACGATTATTTTCCGCCAATGGAAACAGACAGCGTATCGTCCTCGCCGCCGGCCTTTTCCTCCGCTGTTTTTGGCAGCACATACAGCTCTCCGTATAAACGGCCTTGTTCATCCCGCCCCAACAGCACAGCCTGCCAGCTCTCTGCGTCGGCCATAGTAACCAGATTATCGGTATACACCGTGCCGTTGGCAATCCGTTCCGCATCTTCCGGCAGCAATTCCATCTGTCCGCCGTCGCCATAATAGTACCACCAGCTGCCACCGGCGCTCTGCTCCAATAATTTATGCTCCCGCATGCTGCCTTCCTGGATGATTTTCTGATATTGCGTTTCGTGGGCGGCGGCAGCCTCCGCATCATATTCTGGATTGTACGGGCTGTCAGCCTTCCATTGCTGCAATAGCTGCTCCGCTTTGGCTTGGTCTGCATCAGCAGCGTCCAACGGCAGCCTGAACAATACATTTACGCCGTTAGCATCGGGATTTTCAGCAATCCTTCCAGTCGCTGCATCGTATAAAAAGGTGCCGTTACTGATTGCAAATTCATCGGTAACAGCCAGCCACACATTGCGGTCTGCAAAGGCCGTCACAGCATCACATTCCACCAAACGGTACTGCACGCCGTCCTGCACAAATTCGCTATAACCGCCGCCCATGGTAAAGATGTTGACCTGCCAGGGAAGCTGTCCTTGAATGAGCGGCGTCACCAAAAAAGAGGTTTCGCCGTATTCTTCGCTGCCAGTATTGGGCATAGGGCTGCCATCGGCATGTTCAATAGCGACAGCGGCGTATAAGCGCTCCTGATTGACCTCCACATCAGAGGGCAGATAATCGCTGCAGGCAGCGCCAGATACCAGCCCCAGCAAGGTAATGCGGTAACCGCCGGATTGCACCGATTGATTGATGACCACCGCCTCCTCGCCGGCAAAGGCTTTTTCCAAAGCAAAATCCTGCAGCTCATGGGCTACCTGCGCCGGACTTAACAGCTGCCAGGCTGCAAAGGCTCCCACCGGCACCGCCACCACCAGCGCCGCAGCCAAAATAGCGGAACACAACGATTTGCGCGTTTTTCCTGATAACATGGTATATCGCTCCTTCATTTTTTCGATCGTTTCCTTTTGGACTTGTGCCGAGGGTACAGAGCCTGCTGTTTCCGCCTGTAAACTCTGACGCAATAAATCGTCCAGCTTTTTGTCATTGTTCATGCCACGACACCTCCAATTTCTCTTTTAATACACTTCTCGCTTTATATAATCTGCTCTTCACCGTTCCCGCTGGAATGTGCAGTAAGCTGGCGATTTCCTCTATCGAAAGCCCCGCTGTATAATGCATATATACCGGCAGCTTCCATTTGTCCGGCAGTTCTGAGACAGCCTGACGGACCAACTGCTGCTGTTCCCGCTGCAAAGCAAGCTCCTCTGGATTATCGCTGTATGCCTGTGCAGGCTGTTGCTCCGCCTGTTCGGTTAACTGCTCGACAGGCGCAATACGCTGCCGCCAGGCATATTTTCGGCGGCGATTGCGCCACAGACGAGCAGCCACTGCAATCAGAAAGCCTTTCGGATTTTGCGTTCCATCAATTTGCCGATGCAGCTCTACCGCCTTCAAAAAGGTTTCCTGATACAGCTCTTCCCCTTCCTGTCGGGAACCTGTCAGTTGATTGCAAAAGGCATACACGACGTTGCCGTATTGCTCCACCAACTGCTCTAATCCTGCCAGCTCCATAAAATGCTCCTCCTTTCTGTGTTCCATTTACGGCCGTTCACTGATATATTGTCATAACTATCCAAAGCGGTTCATTTTTTATGTATGTTTTGTCCTTGCCTGCTTCTTCCGTCGCAAGGCCTTGACCATGCTGCCGCATTCAGCGTCTGTCAAAAAAGCGGGGGTTTTTCCGACAGACGCTGTACCGGCAGTTCGTTCCCCCAGGCCAATCCGGCGACCCCGTTTCGTCATCGCCGGATTGGTTCAGACTCGCTGGCCCTTAATCGCCAGTGCTGGTAATTGGCGTCACTGTCACATCATACCGGTTATCGGTTTTGGTAATGGCTACGGTATAATCCTCCCCTTCAGGCAGTGGCGACAAATAGCCCTTGTCCACCAGCTCCGACGCCGTAAGGCTGGCGCTTTCGGCTCCGCCGCTTTCCATCTCCCAGCTGGTCAGATAGAGCCGCGTTGCCTGCTCAACCATGTGCTGGTTGGAGCTGCTCACCTGCTCCCGTGCAGTAGACACATAGCCCGTTACCACTGGTAAAATGGCTGCGGTCAAAATCCCCATAATCACAATGACCACAATCAGTTCCACCAATGTGAAGCCGCCTTTCCCTGCTGCCTTGCCAAATAATTTTTTTGCCAGATGCGCTGTTTTCTGTTTTTGCATCCTGCATCCCTCCTTTACGCTGCCAGCATAACACAGATTACAAAAAAAGGAAACTCAAAAGAATCGGCAAATCCCGCAGGATTTCGGCAATGTACCAATATCAGACAAAATCCGCCCGCAAAAATATAACAGGTGCTTACAAATAGGAACGGCGCTTCCGTCAAAGCATAAAAATATATCACGATATTGCAAATTTTTACCCTATTTTGGAGAACCGACCTATAAAAAATGCTGCAGGCGAAAGACGCTTGCTTTCAGCCTGCAGCTTGCTAGTTGCTTATTTTTTGCCGCTATGGTGTTTTTTATAAGCGAACAGTTTTTCTGTGCAAATTGTGTATAATCTGTGTCATGCTTATACACAAACAGTCATAAATACGGCAGTTATCCACTTTTTCCTGTGCATAACTGGGCAAATTTGTGGATAACTTTGTGGAAAAGCACCTATCGCATTAAGGTACGCACCCATTTCAATTTCTTTTTATACGGCGCATACCGCAAGGGCAGCTCAATTTCGTTGGACTGCTTCAGCACCACCTTTTGATGGGAGAAGGTGTCAAACCCCGCTTTGCCATGATAAGCGCCGCCCATGCCGCTCTGTCCTACGCCGCGGAACGGAATTTCCGCACCGGAAACATGCACCACCGTATCATTGATGCAGCCGCCGCCAAAGGAAATCTGATTCATCACCATCTGCTCCACATTGGGATCGCGGGTAAACAGATACAACGCCAGCGGCTTAGGACGGTTTTGAATATAGCAGATCGCATTTTCCAAATGATCGTACGGAATAACCGGCAAAATCGGCCCAAAAATTTCTTCATTCATCACATTGCTATTCTCTGGATCCACCTGGTCTAAAATCGTAGGCTCCAGCTGTACCATGTCCCGATTATACTTGCCGCCGTAAACAATATGGCCGTCCTTTAAAAATTCCAGCAGGCGGTCTAAATGACGCTCATTGACAATTCGAGGATAATCGGGATTAGAGAAAATATCGCCGGGATAAAATTCTTCTAAATATTGCTGCATATACTTCAGCAATTCGGGCTTGCGCTTGCGGTCCACCAGCACATAATCTGGCGCAATACAGGTCTGCCCGCAGTTTAAGCATTTCCCCCAAATGATACGCTTCGCCGCTACCTTCAAGTCGGCGGTATCCTCCACAATGCAAGGGCTTTTGCCGCCCAGCTCCAACGTAACAGAGGTCAGATGCTCAGCTGCCGCCCGCATAATATATTTGCCCACCTTGGGGCTGCCTACAAAGAAGATATGGTCAAAATCTTCTTTCAATAGTTCCTGGCTCACATCCGGTCCGCCGGTGAAAATGCTGATATAGGTGTCGTCAAAGGTTTCCTGAATGATGGTCTGCACCACTTCCTGGGTTTTTGGCGCCAGCTCGGATGGCTTGACTACCACACAGTTGCCGGCTGCAATTGCGGCCGTCAGCGGCGAAAATACAAGCTGTACCGGATAATTCCAGGGCACAATAATCAGCACCAGCCCCAGCGGCTCTGTATAGGATAACAGCCGCCCCGGGTATTGGGTCAGCCCGCCGCCGTCGGCATGACGGATTTCCGTCCATTTAGGCAAATGCTTAATGGCCGTATTAATTTCATCATATACCATGGAAATTTCTGTCGTATAGGCTTCAAATTCCGATTTTCCCAAATCGTCCTCCAAGGCCCAAATCAAATTTTCCTCGTACTTTTTAATGGTTTTTCGCAGCGCCCGCAGCTGCTTCAGCCGCCATTCGATGTCCAGCGTTGTCCCGCATAGATAAAACTCACGCTGCCGTCTCAAGGTTTCCTGCATCATTGCTCATTTCCTCCTTCATTCTGCTGCCTGTTTGCTGTCTGAACCTTCTCTTCTTCCGCCAGCCCTGCCATAATCATATTGCGCAGCTGACGGATAAATGCCTCATCCTGCTCCTTAGTACGTTTTGCCGGCCCTTTGGTGTGGCCGCCGCCTCTGCGGATTTTCTGCGCTGCATGCCGGCTGGCCAATAGGCCGTCGATATTGCCGTCATGATAACGCATCCCATTCTGATTGAGTGGCTTGCCGCTGCGCGCCAGACACATGGCCGCCAAGCCATAATCCTGCGTTACCACAATATCACCGGCCCGCACCATATTCACCAAAGCAAAATCCACACTGTCCGCGCCCTGGGATAACACCACCGTGCGAGCGCCCTCCCGATTAAAATAATGGGCCGTATCGCACAAAATGATACATTCCAGACCAAACTCCCGCGCCAAGCCAATGGTCAAATCCACCACCGGACAGCCATCAGCGTCAATCAAAATCCGCATCAGCCGCCTCCTTATCATACCAGCGTCATTCTCTGTACGCAGACAAATTTCTTACTACGATTATATAAGATTATGTCCTTGGAATAAAGTGATTTTTCACAAAAATTTGAAAATTACAAAAACAAATAGGACCGCATATTCAAAAATATGCAGTCCCACGTTTTTCTGTCGCTCCTTGTACTTATTGCATCTGCTGCTTCAGCGCGTCTACCATACTCTGCGGTACATAGGTACGGCCGTCACGAAGCTCCGGCGCTTGCGCAGCCAGCGCGTCGGCAATCAGCTCGGTCTGTTCTCCATCTTTTTCTACTGATTTCGTATACCCATATTTGGCGCTGCCAATGGAAATCGTTGCCTTGTAGCCTTCCTTACTCAATACTACTGTCTGCAGCTCTGCATTCCAATCAATCTGTAAGCCTAACTGGCTGGCAGCTTCACGCAAGCTTACCATAGATTCGACTTCCTCTGCAACAGGTTCTTCCGCAATAGGCTCCTCTGCAGGCTTCAGCAGCACAACGCGGTCGGTGCCGGCCTGTCCTGGATAGCTCAAAGCCACCATATCATAATACAGCAGCACTTCTGCGCCGGGCTGCAGATCCTGCACGGTCACAATATTTTTCGTCTTCAGCGGTTTGATTTCCGCATCCTTTGCCACAGTTACCCACATACCGCCATTGTTGGTGGTTAAACGTACCGCGCCGATTTGGCTGTCAGCCACTTCTTCCACGATGGCATAATTGGGCATCACATCACCCTTGATAATAACCGCGTAAGCATAGCTTTGCGGCGGCAGACTTCTGGTCATGGCCATGCTGTGAGAAACCACAACCTCCTTGCCCTGCAAATCCTGCAGTGCAACCGGTATGCCCTGCTGCCCGTCCACCAGCCAGGTGCTTTCATCAAGATTGAACTGAATTTCTGTCTGATCATTTTTTACCAAAATGCTGTTTTCTCCCACCTGCTGTACGGTACCAATGGTGGCAGCATAGTCCAGAATCCGTTTATCCTGCATGGCTGCCGCAGAATTGGCGGCGGCTGCGCAATCTGTTCTGGTTACGGCTGCCCCGCTGCTGTCTGCAAAAGCCGGCGTAAACAGGCTGGCCGTTAAAGCAGTGGCCAACGCTAAGGTCACTAATTTTTTATGTTTCATCTTGAAATACACTCCTTTTTCGTTTTCATCCCTTTTCCTTGTCACATATGCTGTGCTTACTATTCAGACGCAGCGCAAGCAAAAAAGTTCCCGCTGCGCCACAGTTTTTTTATTGCCAAGCCTCTGCTTCTTGTATCCGAAACAATCCTCTCCCGATAGCCCCTTCAGAAATTGCCGCGCAGCAACTTTTTTGCCCAGTGTACATTAGTCAATGATGTGAGACTGAAAAAAGAGAAAAAGTTCAAAGTATCA
>CABUKW010000069.1 GCA_902492275.1 uncultured Peptococcaceae bacterium | reverse complement strand
GCTACCGTTTTGTCGGTGGATATGGACAACACGCCGGATGTGCTGGCTATGGTGGGTGCTTCGGCAGCGCTGCACTTATCCCAAATTCCGTTTATGGGCCCGATTGCCGGTGTGGTAGTCGGTCTGGTAGACGGAGAATTTATCATCAACCCCAATCAGGAGCAGGAAGCCAAAAGCCTGATGCATCTTACCGTTGCCGGTACGGCCGACGCAGTGATGATGGTAGAAGCCGGCGCCCAAGAAGTGCCGGAAATGACCATCTTAGACGCCATCATGTTTGGCCATGAAGAAATCAAAAAAATCGTAGCCGCTATTGAAGAATTTCGGGCAGAAGCGCTGGAACTGGAACTGGCCAAAGAAAAAGTGATGCCGGAACTGAAAGTCATTCCAGAAGAAATTGAAGTGGCAGTTAAGGACTACGCTTATGAAAATCTGCTGGAAGCCATCCGCATCAAAGAAAAACATGCCCGCGACGCTGCCGCCGAAGCTGTGAAAGAAGAAGCGGTACAGCATTTGTTAGAGCAGTTCCCCGAACAGGAAGAAGACCTGCGGGCTGCACTGGACGCGTTAATGAAATATATTGTGCGCCGTCTGATTACCGTGGACAAAATCCGTCCCGACGGCCGCGCTATGACCGAAGTTCGTCCGATTACCTGTGAAGTGGACATTCTGCCCCGTCCCCACGGCAGCGCGTTGTTCACTCGCGGACAAACCCAGATTTTGTCCACCGTTACCTTGGGCGCTGCCAGAGAAGAACAGATTTTGGACGGTCTGGACAGCGAAAGCAGCAAACGGTACATTCATCACTATAACTTCCCGCCCTACAGCGTAGGCGAAGCCCGTCCAATGCGGGGACCGGGCCGTCGGGAAATCGGCCACGGCGCTTTAGCAGAACGAGCGTTGGAACCGGTTATCCCCAGCGATGAAGAATTCCCCTACACCATTCGGGTGGTATCGGAAGCGCTGGAATCTAACGGCTCCACCTCCATGGGCAGCGTTTGCGGCAGCACCATGTCGCTGATGGCGGCCGGCGTGCCGATTAAACGGCCTGTTTCCGGCGTGGCCATGGGCTTAATTCGGGAAGAAGACCAATTCAGCGTATTGACTGACTTGCAGGGCTTAGAAGACGCCTTGGGCGATATGGACTTTAAAGTGGCAGGTACTACCGAAGGCGTTACCGCTATTCAGATGGATATTAAAATTGCCGGCATCAACCGGGCTATTCTAGAACAGGCGCTGAAACAGGCCCACGACGGTCGTATGTTTATCTTGGGCAAAATGCTGGAAGCTATTCCGGCAGTACGTCCAGAACTGTCCAAATATGCGCCGCGGGTACTGACCATGATGATTCATCCCGATAAAATCCGCGATGTGATCGGGCCCGGCGGTAAGGTCATCAAGAAGATTGTGGAAGAAACCGGCGTTAAAATCGATATCGAGGATGATGGCCGCGTGATGATTATGTCCAACGATGCCGAAGCCTCCGCCAAAGCAGTCAAAATCATTGAAGATTTGACTGCCGAAGTAGAAGTGGGCCGCACCTATCTGGGCAAGGTAGTACGCATTACCGATTTCGGCGCTTTTGTAGAGGTGTTGCCGGGCAAAGACGGCTTGGTACACATCTCCCAGTTGGCGTTGGAACGGGTGAAAAAAGTAGAAGACGTGGTAAAAGTGGGCGATGAGATCATGGTAAAATGTATTGAAATCGACAAACAGGGCCGCGTGAATTTGTCCCGCAAGGTTTTGCTGAGCAAAGAAGATAAATAAAAAGCCGATAGGCAAAAGCAAGCTGCGGATTCTGCCAGAGTTCGCAGCTTTTTTGCTGACAAGAACAGTTGGCAGACTCCGTTGCCGCTGTCCGGTTATCAATTTTATAGGATATGAGGAGGATACTAGCATGGAAGCCAATATCACAAGAGAGCAGGCGATAGCGCTGCTGCAGAAATATAACAAGGAGCCCTTTCATTTAGAACATGCCTACACCTTAGAAGGCGTCATGGGCTGGTATGCCCGGGAATTGGGCTATGGCGACGACGAGGAATTCTGGCGTTTGGCCGGATTGCTGCACGATATCGATTTTGAACGCTATCCCGACCAGCATTGCCAAAAAGCGCCGGAGCTACTGCAGGAGATTGGCGCCAGCGACGCGTTCATTCACGCCGTTTGCAGCCACGGCTATGGCTTGGTGTGTGATGTGGAACCGGTTCATCAGATGGAACAGGTGCTGTTTGCTGTGGACGAGCTGACCGGCTTAATCGGCGCCGGCGCCCGCATGCGCCCGTCTAAAAGCGTGATGGACATGGAAGCGGACAGCGTGAAGCGCAAATTCAAAGACAAAAAATTCGCCGCGGGCTGCTCCCGCGACGTCATCCGCCAGGGCGCGGAACGGTTAGGCTGGGAATTAAACGACTTGTTTGCCAAAACCATTCTGGCCATGCGGGATTGTGAAGCTGCTGTCCGGGCGCAGATGGCAGAGATAGTATAAAAGAATAGAAAAATATCAGGCCCCCGATGCTGTTTTGTTCAGTATCGGGGGCCTGACTGTTGGTCGCTGTATCGCGTGCCTTGTCAGCCTTTAACCTTGGCCGATGGCGCAGCATACCAGAGCGGTATCAGACTTGGGCGGTGTTTTGCTGCTGGAGCCGTTCCCGCTCTTTTCTTAACTGTTTGGCGCGGTAGCGTTCCTCTTCGCTGAAAATGCAGCCGCAGTATTTTTGCATATAAAGGCTCAGCTCCTTGGCTTTGGCCTGTCCCTCCTGAAAACCCACGCGGAAGTCCCGATAGAGAAAAGGCACGCCGTATTTTTGGGCGGCAGTTTCCCCAGCGGCGATGAGGGCTTCATGCTTTTGATAGGGACTGACCAGCAGCGTGGTGCTGAAGCAGTCAAAGTGATGCTCTGCGGCATAAAGCGCTGTTTGCTCCAGCCGTACCCGATAACAGTAAAAGCAGCGGTGGTCCAAATCGTCAATGACCGCTTTCACAAAGCTGCGCAGGCCATAGATGTTGTCGATAATCAGCGGCAACTGGATCGACTTGGCGTATTCCTCCAGCGTAGTTTTGCGGCTGCGGTATTCGGTATAGGGATGGATATTAGGATTGAACCAGTAGGATACCGGCTCGATGCCCTCCTGGCGCAGACTGTCCACACAGTAGATAGAGCAGGGGGCGCAGCAGGTATGCAGTAGCGTTTTCATAGTTTGGGATGCTCCTTTGCTTCAGATGGCCGATTGGCTTCCGCTTGATTTTCTGTTGGAGCCGCTGGCGTCGGTGTGCGCGGTGCAAATTCCATACGGAAGTTGACATATTGCTCGCCGGGCTCCATATAAAAGACGGCGTTGTAATGGTTGCCAGCCTTAGATACCAAATCGTTGACCTGCATTTTTCCGGTGGCCAGCAGTTCGCTGGCTAAGTCGGCGGTTAATGTCACGCCCCGGGCTTGCAGATACTTATTATTTTTCCAAAGACTGAACTTGCATTGATGGGCCTGGCGGAAGCCGTCGCAATAAAAAGATTTATCGCTTTCAATGACATTGCAACCGCATTTAGGGCATTTGCCCACCACTCGGCGCAGCATGCCCTTGCGGCTCACCGCCTGCACTTGCGTCAGCGACTGATTGTCAAGCACAATCTGCTGCACATATTGGCGGATTTCCTCCATAAACCGGGCCGGATTGCCCTTGCCGTCGCAAATTTCCTGCAGCTCCAGCTCCCATTGGGCTGTCATTTCCACCTGACGGATAGACGCAGGCGCTAGTTGTATAAAGGTTATGCCCTGCTGGGTGGGATACAGGTTTTTCTTGCGCCGCTCCACATAGCCCACCGTAATCAGCTTTTCAATGATACCGGCGCGGGTGGCCGGTGTGCCTAACCCCTTACCTTTCATGCTCTCCTTTAACGATTTATCGTCAATCTCCCGACTGGCCTTTTCCATGGCCGTTAGCAGCGTGGCTTCGGTGTAAGGCTTGGGCGGCGTGGTTTTCTTTTCCAAAATCGCCATGCTGTCCAGATGAACCGGCTGGTGCAAGGCAATGCCGGTTAAAATCTGTTCCTCATCTTGCTGCTCGCCGGCCTTGCCGTCCTCCTGCTGGGCCGCCGGTTTGGCCAAAAGGGTGCGCTCCACCAGCGTCCAGCCCTCGTCCACCATGATCCGTCCGGTGGCCTTGAAGGTGTCCTTTTGATTGTCCATGGTGATTTCCAGCTTGGTTTCCTCAAAAATTTTCTTGCCCGATAATGCCGCAATCATACGAACCATAATCAGCTTCAGCACGTTGTTTTCCCGCTGCGTCAGCCGATTGGGCTGATATTGTTGGATGCGGTTGGTTACAATAATGGCGTGGTGGTCGCTGACCTTGCTGTCGTTGATGATGCGCTTATCCAGCGGCAGCTTCTTACTGGCAATCTGTTTGATGAAGGGCACGCTTTCCGGATAAACAGCGGCGATTTTCTGCAAAAGCTGCGGAATCAGCGGCTTCATGTCGGCAGTCAGATAGCGGCTGTCGGTGCGGGGATAGGTAATCAGCTTGTGCTTTTCGTAAAGGCTCTGGGCAATACTCAGCGTTTCCTGGGCCGTATAGCCAAAGCGGCGGTTGCTCTCCCGCTGCAGCTCGGTTAGGTCAAACAGCAAAGGCCGATCCTCGGTTTTGCGGCTGGTATCCAGCTTTGTCACAGTGCCGTTGCTGCCGGTCAGTTCCTGTTGCAGCTTGAGCGCCTGCTCCTTTTGCGCTAAGCGGTTGACATTGCCTCGGTGCCATAAGGCCCGCAACGTGCCAAAATGACCCTCTAACTGAAAATATGGCTCGGCCTGGAAAGCGTCAATAGCCTGTTGCCGTTCCACAATCAAGGCCAGCGTAGGTGTTTGCACTCGGCCCACCGTCAGCTTGGTGCCGTAGCGCAGCGTAAACAGCCGGGTAAAATTGATGCCCACCAGCCAGTCGGCCTCACTGCGGCAACGGGCGCTTTGATAAAGACGCTGGTACTGGGCGTTATCCTTTAATGAAGCGAAGCCCTCCTTGATGGCTTCATCGGTCATAGAGCTAATCCAGAGCCGGCGGATGGAGCAGTTTTGCGGCGGCTGAGAAAGCTGCAGCACATATTCAAAAATAAGCTGTCCTTCCCGCCCAGCGTCGGTGGCGCAGATAATCTCCTCACTGTGCGCAATGAGCCGCTGCACCACCTGAAATTGACTTTTGGTAGCCGGCACAATCTCATATTGAAACTGCGCCGGCAGAATGGGCAGCGTGTCCAGCTTCCAGCGCCGGTATTCTTCACCGTATTCCTCTGGATTGGCCAACTGCACCAGATGGCCAATGCACCAGGTCACCTGATACCCGCCGCCCTCCAGATAACCGTTTCGTTTTTGATTGGCGCCCAGCACCGCGGCAATATCGCGGGCTACGCTGGGCTTTTCTGCAATAACCAGCCTCATGTCGTACCGTCCTTCAATAAATCTGCCAAAAGCAGTAGAATTAGTTCTGTTATGATGTCTGCCTGTTATTGTATCACAAATTGTGCCGTCGGTTACAGGATTTTTTTAAGAAATTTCTATTGTATGCTAGGATTTTTATGATATACTGAACAAGTAAATACCGTGCTGCGCACAGACAACCCTTTTATCGGTGCGGTCTGGCGCTGCGGTTGGCTTGAACAATATAGGAGGGATCCGTTATGAATTTTACAAAAATGCACGGTTTGGGCAATGACTTTATCCTCATCGATTGTCTTGATGAAGCCAATTTTATTCCAGCCAAGCTCTATCAGTCGTTGGCGGTGGAGCTGTGCGACCGTCATTTCGGCGTCGGCGCCGACGGCTTGCTGTTGGTGCTGCCTTCGGCCAAGGCCGACGTCCGGATGCGTATCATCAACAGCGACGGCAGTGAAGCGGAAATGTGCGGCAACGGCATTCGCTGCTTTGCCCGTTATGTGTATGAACAGGGCATCGTTCCCAAGAACGTGATGACCGTTGAAACTTTGGCCGGCATTATGGTGCCGCGCATCCTATTAGACCAAGCAGGCCAAGTGGCACAGGTGGAAGTGGATATGGGCCAGCCCATTTTGGAAAAAGCAGACATTCCTATGGTGGGGACCGGCCAAGCGGTCAACGAAACCATTCAAATTGAAGATAAAACCTTCCAGATTACCGCTGTCAGCATGGGCAATCCCCATTGCGTGATTTTTGTGGACGACGTAAAAAATTTCCCCATCGAATATTGGGGTCCGCGCATCGAAAAAAACGCCTACTTTCCCCGCAAAACCAACGTGGAATTTGTGCAGGTACTCAACGAGCGCGAAGTCATTATGAGGGTGTGGGAACGGGGCGCGGCTGTAACCCTGGCCTGCGGCACCGGCGCTTGCGCCACCACAACAGCCTGTATCCTGAACAACAGAACCGGCCGCCAGATTTGCCTGCATTTAGACGGCGGAGATTTACAAGTGCGCTGGGACGAAGCAGACAACCATTTATATATGACTGGTCCGGCCACGGCAGTGTTCCAGGGCCAATATCCGCTGGAGGGACGTTTCCATGACTGAGCGGCAGAAACTGAACGTCGAAATTTACGGCCAGCTCTATACCCTGCGGGTAGCGCCGGAGGAAACGGCCCAGGTGGAGGCCATTGCCGCCCATGTAGACCAAATGATGCATAAAATCGGCAATGGACAGAACCGGCTGGATTACCGCGATGTAGCAGTGCTGGCCGCTATGAATATCGCCGAAGAATACGCCAAGCTGCAGCAGGAATATCAGGAGCTTGTGGCCATTGTAGACGAAGAAAAATAAACGAAAATCAGAAAAAAAAGTTATGCCATCAATTTTTCACTAGCCGGTTATAGAGTTTCTAACGACAAAATGGTATACTATATCCATATGAATTTTTGGGAAATGGAGCGTTGTACATGTTAAAAGAGCAGATTGTAGCATCTCTGAAAAAAAATGAAGTGGTTCACGAAGAATTTCAAATCGGCGTGCATTTTGGGCACTTCCTGGTAAACCGGGACGATTTATCGGCCGTTCCCTTTGACGGCGAGCAGGGCATTGAAAGCCTGCTGGAATATTTAACCCGGGACGATTGGGAAGGGTTGTATGAAGAAGACGCGCTGATTGGCGCCCGCAAAGACAATGCCACCGTACTGGTGCAGCCTGGCGGACAGATTGACTTGGAAATCGCCAAAACCGATAGCCTGAAAGTCATCGACAAAACCTATCTGGACTTTTTGCAGTGTTTGGGCAGTGAACTGGAAGCCAGAAACCAGTTGCTGTTATCTATCGGGTATCAGCCGGTCAGCAAAGTCGAAGAAATCCCAACCGTGCCCATGGTGAAAGCCCAGCTGTTGACAGCAGCCCTGCAGAACGATAAAGCCGCGCTGCAAACAATCAAAGGCACCGCCAAAACCGTGGTGGTGCTGGATTATGCCCACAGCGATGACTTCGAAAAAAAATACCGCATTGTCAGCACCTTAGCGCCAGTGTTCGCCGCACTGCTGGATAACGTGCCGGTGGTGGACGGTCAGGACTATACCCAGTTTGTAGCCGGCATTGCCCTGCAAGACGCCATGCAGACCCCATTGGCCAAAGTGGAAAACATCATTACCGGCCATAGCTTTAAATATGCCCAGTACGCCAACTTTGTAGCCGCTGCGCCAGCCATCGCCATAGAAGAAGGACAGCAAATCGTTGCCACCGCGCAGAGTAACGAAGAAGCCTACGACGAAGTTACCCTAACCGATGACCAGGTAGCAGGCGTGTTGGATATGGTAATGCCAGAAGTAAAAGCCACCGCCAACGGGCTGGAACTGCACTTTGTCGACGCGCTGCCTTATCCGTTGAACATGGCTTATGTGGCCTTAATCAAAGGCTTGCTGTATAACGCCGATAACCTCAACGCGCTGTACGAATTTGTTACCAACTTGAGCAAAGAATTGCAGGATACCCTGCGGGCTAACGTCATAGCCGAAGGCATGGAATGTAAATTCAACGAAGGCACCGTACGGGAAGTAGCCAAAGACTTGTACTTTATGTCCACTCCCCAGTTGCCGGAGGAAGAACAGCATTATACCCAGCCATTAGACGCTATTATCTTCAAGAACATTGTGCCCAAAGATATCACCAAACGGCAGCTGCGTAAAATGCAGGGAAAATAAAAATAGTCAAAAAGAACCAGTGGTTTTCACTTGAAAAACCACTGGCTTTTTTATTATGGCAGACAGCCATTGCCAACGTTTTTAGAAAAAACATTGGTTTATGAAAGAAAAACCTACACAGGTGGAAAATCTGGCCTGACGGCCAGCGGGCCGTTCCCAGCGCATTCGCACAAAAAACGTGCTTCAAACGCACTAGTGGCAACGCATCCTACACTCCATACATACTATAGATTGCCACATGGTCATAGATACAGCGCCAACTGCTGTAGGTGTTAGCGGTAACGCAGATGTAGGGCTTGCCGCTGTTGGATACAAAGTAGCTGGCGGCGCAGTTGCCCGATTGGTTGACAAAGCCTGTTTTAGCCGCTAAGACGGCGCCTCCGGTTTCTTTATCTTCGATACGGCGCAGGAACCAGTTGGACAGCACGATGCCTTCGGGGTGCTGTTCGGTGACAGAGGTGGTGTAGGTGCGGGCCGCTAAGACTTCTCGGGCAATATCGTTGGCCAGTGCTGCTTTTAAAATCATGGCCATATCGTAGACAGTGCAGTAATGGTTTTCATCATACAGGCCTACGCAGTTGGTGAAATGGGCTGTTTCCGACAGGCCCAGCTGATCCAGCTTGCCGTTCATCAGGTCTATAAAGGCTTCCTGCGAGCCTGCTGTGTAGACAGCCAGCGCGGCAGCAGCTTCACCGCCGGAAGGCAGTACAGTGCCGTAGAATAAATCGCGAACGGTGACAGTTTCTTCATCCAAAAAGCCGGCAGTGCTGCACTTGTTTTGATAAGCGTAGTCGGTAATTTCCCGGGTAATGGTGAAGGTGTCGTTCAAATCGGTGATATGCTCCGCTGCTACCAGAACAGTCAGAATTTTTGTCATAGAGGCGGGGCAGATGATGGTTTGGGCTTCTTTTTGCGCCACAATGGTGTTGTCTGTTTCGTCAATAAGAATGGCGTATCCGCTGAGGACGTTGCTGTCATCCAGTGTGATGGTATCGGCGTTGCTTTCGGCAGTGTAGCCCGCTTTTAGCTGAACTTGTCCCACTGTAATCCATTGGTCCGCAATGGATTCGGCAAGCGGGTCCTCCAGCTCTATTTCCTGCCCCGAGGCCGGTTTACTTTGCAAGACGCATCCGCGCAGCACAAGAGCGAGGACAATGCAGAGCAGCAATCCCGCTCCAATCAGCAAACGTTGTCTGGTCTGTTTTTGTTTGCGCTGTTGCTGACGGGCTTCTCTCTGCTGGCGGTAGCTTTGCAGCAATGCTGCTTTGCTGCTGTTGGACTGTTGTGATTGGTTCATATAAAAATCTCCTGTATCATCTGCTTGTTCATTTTTACTGATTTTATTCATTGTACAATAACAGAGAGAAAAAGAAAAGAGGAAAAAACAGGGAAAAAGGTTGTTTCCGCTAAAAATATTTTATCCTTCGTGATTTTGAGGTGGGGCAGGCATAGGCTATGGCGGAATATCTATGCAGGCAGGTGGCAAGACGGTTTTAGCAAAGAAAAACAGACCCCGCCGAAGCGAGATCTGTCAGCAAAGTGTGAAATTTTTCAAAGATGCGGAACATTTCAAAGATGCGGAGCATTTTTCATAGAGCAAGGCGGCTTTGAAAACGGCGAAGTGAGGCTATACATAAGATATGCGAACAAACCATTTTCAAAATAACGCGGCTATATGGAAAATGAACGCGGTTTCTTATTCGTCGCGCAAGAATTCCATATATGGTGTCGAATACTTGGTCATTGCATTGACAATCAGTTCTACCAACCCGCCGTAATGTACATTGAAACGGTCTAATTCGTAATGTTCGATGATATCACGCATAGCGCCTTTACAGTTGGAGCATGGTGCGCAGATGTATTTTGGCACGTCGGTGTTTTCCATCAGTTCTGGACCGAAGGCCTCTAAAATCTGAGCCAGTTTCTTTCTGTGGGCTACGTTATCTCTCCAGGCTGGGAAGCTCATGGAGTTCATAATGGCAAAGCCCGAACCGCCGCCACAGCAGTAGTTGTTTACGCCGTGTTCCTTCATTTCATAGTAGGGCAGGCCCATGTTGCCGTAATGACCAGGCTTCATGATAGCCTTCAAAATGTCGCGCTGTGGTTTTACCACACCCATCTGACGAACCACGTTGCAGGGGTCGTGTAAAATGACAGGGAAATCGTTGCGGTTTGGATCAATATCAAAGGTACCGCCCAATACCAAATCGCGCATCAGAGGCAGGAAACTCTGTACAGGCACGCGGTCGCTGCCTGGATAGAACCGGTCTGCTGTAATAGCGGCAGCTTTGTGGGCGTGGCCGCATTCGGCAATCACAATCCGTTTTACGCCCAGCTTTTTGGCAGCTTCGTTCTGTTTGATGGCTACTTTTTTTGCCTGGGTATCATCATAGAACAAACCATAGTTTACGTTATCGTAACCGCCGATTTCACTGGATAAGGTCCAGGACAAACCGGCTTCCTGGAACAGCATGGTGAATGCCATGGGGTTTTCCGGCCATGCGTTAAATTCACCGGCGTTGTGGATTAACAGAATGTCTGCGCCTTCTACGTCGATTGGTGTTTTATATTCGGTAGTGCCTTCGCCAAACAAATCGGTGGCGTCTTCATCCAGGAATTCTACCGTATCCAGGAATGGCACCTTGCTCATACCGGTGGAAGAACCGGTTTTCAGTTGTAACTGGGTGCCTTTTTCGTGCAATGGTTTTGGAGCATAGCCCAGTTCTTGGCTGAAAATTTTACGGATTTCACGGGCAATCAGGCCGTTGTCCAAAGCCAATGGACAGGTCTGTGCGCAACGACGGCACAGATTGCAGCGGTAAGCCAGTTCGCCTAAACGGGCTACAGTCTGCCAGTTTAAGTCGATATCGCCGCCGATAAATTTCACCATGACGCCTTTTTTGCCGCCGGGAATTAATTTCCCGTTTTTGTCGAAGTATTTTTTCACAATCATGCGCAGTACTTCGGCCCGGTAGGTTGGGCGGTACAATTCGTTGTTGTTGGTTGCTTCAAAAATATGACAGGCGTTGGAACAGGTGTTACATTTTGCGCAGTATTCCATAGATAAATTCAATGCCTGTAAAATCCCGCCGTTGGTATCGGTGGACAGCATTTTTTCTACGCCGCGCAGGAATTTCTGTACCAGTTCGTCTTCTTCTTCCTTGGTTTTTGGTCTTTCAAAGGTATCAATGGCGATAAAACCGTCCAGATGGCTGTTGTATTTTTCGTTCCAGTCTGGTTTTGGAGTTTTAAAGCCAGGTTCCATTTCTGGTTTATCAAAAGGTGCTGGCAGTGGTTTTAAATCAGCCACAGTCAGTTCGATGAGCTGATCTCCCATGATGCTAATATCACGAGGTCTTAAATCTTGGCCTTTTATCACGACAAATTCCTCCGTTTCTCTTTTATTTCTTCACAGGTGTTTCAGCTTCTACTTGGCCCTGTGTATGTGCAGAACTCCATTTCAAAGCGTTTGGATCTTTTGGCTTGTTGGCAGCGGCGATGATATTGGCTTCAATTTTGCTGCCTGGCATATTGGGTTCGTTGTCCCAGATGACCTTATGGAAAGTATAGTATTTGCCTACATAGTGGCTCAGCTTGGTCAGCGGGATATAGAAGCTGATGAAAGCCAATACCAGAATGAACAGCACCAGAACCACCGGCACACCGTCTGGATAGAAAGCGTTCAGCGGTTTGAATTGGAACATAGCCCGCGCGATGTTGCGGCCAAATTCAAAGTTCATATCGCCCAACCAGTTTAACAGCCCCAAAACAGAAGTGGCCAACAGAATGACCAGGTTGAAATATTCCTGCGGTGTGGTGTAGCTTTTGAATTGTTTTACAAAAAGACGTTTGCACAACAGACCGATAGCGCCCACGGTCATCAATACACCGGCGATAATACCGGCCAGTGTGGTTAAGAAAATGTCAATGGTGAGCAAAGCGCCGGCTGGCAGGAATGCGCCGATCAATACCAATACGCTCCAGGCGATTGCAGCGTACATACCTAGATGCAAAGAGTAGGATAACCACCAGAAATTATTCTGGTTTACAAACAATTTTTTGATAAACAGCATTTCCACGCCCATGTCCAGCAGTTCGCCTTTCAGGTTGTGGTGGCGTTCTTTTTCATACCATTTATCATCTTCCATGTAAGAACCGCCATAATGAATTTTTTCTTCACTTTCCAGTGGGATTGGATACAGATCCTGTCTGCCATGCTGGGGGAGTTTTCCGTATTCCATGAATTTCTTTACAGTTAATCCGATGAATGCAATGAGAGCAACCCAGCAAATTAGAGTTAAAATCATACTAGTACCTCCTTGGTTGTTTTTATAATTTTTCTGTGCGCCGCTTCATGTTCGCCTTGCTCCGCCGCCTGATTCGCAGCAAAACGGCACGATGTTTCAGCGCAAAATCCTACTAAATATCATTATACCGAATTGCAAGGCAATTTCAAATCTTTTTTGCAATCCGACGAACTTTGATAATAAACATCTATTTCCCGAGGTATCAAGAAAAATTATAAGCCCAATGAAACTGGCAAGACAAACTGGATTTTTGTTTCTCACTGAAAATATACCCCGGAAGCGGAACGGAAAAACGAGAAAGTTCTGGAAATATGATTTTACAAATCTAAAATAATGTGATATAATTGACTTGGCTGGAGGACAACACGCCCATTTAGTTTGGGCAACATGGGCGTGTTGAACGGGAAGGGGATGATGGTATTGATCGCGCAAGGTAGAGAAATGATACGAAAAAATGCAAGAAGGGTTCTCTATTTCCTTTGTCTTGTTTTTTTATTGACAGCTTGTTCGGCAGTTAGCAATCCGGAAACGGATGCTTTGCAAGTTGGAAAACCATGTAGGTTTTCCTTAGAGGATTTGGGCAATCCAGAACTGTATGAGCATTTTTCCTTTACCATTGATGAAAATTATTTTTACTATATGGGTAATTTTAAAGGCGGCAACGATGCTTCTGGAGTGTCTTACACTGTTTACCGCAGGCCATTGGCTGTGTTGACAAAGCAGAGCCAGAGTGAAAAGCTTACAGAGGCTACCGTTGATTATGTGCCTGGCGCTCTGTATGCGGAGCGGGGCAAGATTTATCTATATTATTATACGGGCGGTGCGACAATGGGCAGCGGCCATCTTTATGAAATCAAAGAAAGCGGGCAAGTGCGCGAAATTGGCCATGGGAAATTCAGCTACTTTGATTTTGACGAATTTCAGATTAAAACGCCTGAATTGGTTCCACCAGAGCCGTTTAAAATGACTTATGAAGATCAAAATGGCACGCGACGGCTTGGTGAGGAGGGGTATTGCTACCGCGCTTCTTACTTGGGTGTGGGGAGAGGTTATGCCGATGTATGGGAGCAACGGCTGTATTGTCTGGCTTATCAGGAAGTGGCAGGTATTTCGTATGATTGTCATATTTGCGAGGTCGATTTGCAAACCGGTGCAACAACGCCCATCAGTCGGCCCACAGCCACCAATTTCAAAATTGTTGATGGTATCGCCTATTATAGCTGTTATGATAAGCCCGCTGGCACAAGGGATACCCGTCCCCACCTGTACGCGTTGGATTTATCTAACAAGCAGGAGCACTATCTTGGCGCTGTGGGCATGGCAGAGCAAACTGTGGTATATGCAGCTACGAAAAACGGCGTATACTATCGGGATGCCGATAGTGGTCATTTGATTTTTGCAAATCGTTATACGGAAGAAAAAGAAATTTTAAATGCTAGTCAAAAGGTGAAAGGGTTGACGGAATGTAGCGGTTATATCGTTGCCTACTTTGAGGAAACGCCTGAAAATCCCTATCGGCTGATGGTGTTTGCGCCGTCCGGGCAGGCTATGAAGCAGGTGTACGCCACCGCCGATTGCAGCGATAAGGCGGTAATCAATGCCGATGGGCTGCTGGTGTATCGGCTGGAAGTCACCAATCAGTTGGTACAGGTGCAGCTATAATAAAAATATACAGTAAAAATGGAGGGAATTCTTATGAAAAAACTGACGAAAACATTATTATTAACAGCGGCGCTATCGGCGGGGCTGTCGATGCCGGCTATGGCGGCCAATGTGCAGGCTACGCTGCCCGGCTTTCCGGTGACGTTAAACGGCACTGTGATTGATAACAGCTATCGGCAGTATCCGCTGTTGGTATACAACAACATTACTTATTTTCCTATAACCTATTACGACTGCCGCTTTTTGGGCGTGGAAACCGAATGGACACAGGCCAATGGGCTGAAAATTGAGAAATCCAATTTAACGGGGGCTTATCATCAGCAGAATGTGC
>CABUKW010000068.1 GCA_902492275.1 uncultured Peptococcaceae bacterium | reverse complement strand
CATGGGACTGTATTTTGTTCACAGTTCGTAATCTTCATGCATAAATTATACATCTCTCTGTCTAAAAATGACCCCCTCTGTGTCCAATTTTAGTTTACCACTTCACTGCCAACTGCACCACTTCCTCCAACTCGTCTACCGGAATGACCTCTACGCCCTGCAGATGGGAAAAAGAATCCTGCCAGTTCTGCCGGGGAATTAATACCCGCTTTAAGCCAGCTTGCCGGGCGGCTTCCACTTTAGCGGGCGTACCGCCCACTGGCAGTACTTTACCTCGAATGGACACCTCGCCGGTCATGGCTAGTTGGTTGTCCACCGGCTTTTTACAAATAGCCGAATACACCGCTGTGGCGATAGTAACCCCAGCCGACGGGCCATCAATAGGTGTGCCGCCAGGAAAATTAACGTGAATATTGTATCGGTCCACATCAATATGCAGCACCGTTTTCAGTGCGGTCCGCACATTTTCCACCGAGCAGCGGGCCATACTTTTACGCCGCACTTTTTGTCCGTTGCCGCTGGGCAATTCTTCTTCCTCCACAATACCTGTCACATTGAGCGTACCATGCTCCGCCTCTGTCGGACTGACTGCCACCTCCACGCCGCTGACAATGCCCATATTCGGGCCGCAGACTGCCAAACCATTGACCAAGCCAATATCAGGCTGGGCGGCAATGCTGCTGTGAGGCCGCGGGCTATAGTGACAACTGTTAATTACCCATTCGATATCTTCCCGGCTAATTTCCTTGTGATTTTCTGTGGTAGCCATGCCCGCCGCAATCTGCACCATGTTTACAGCCTCCCGGCCGTTGGTGGCATAATTGCTGATTAATTGCAATGCCCGCCGGGCGATTGGCATTTCCAACCGTTCTGCCGCCCGTTGGGCCACAGCAATGATTTCTTCCGGCAATAAGCTGCGAAAATAAATTTCCAAACAGCGGGAACGGATGGCCGCCGGAATTTCAGCCGGCTGTCGCGTAGTAGCGGCAATCAGGCGAAAGTCAGCTGGCAATCCATTGGTAAAAATATCGTGGATATGCTTGGGAATGCGCTCATTATCCGCACTGTAATAGACGCTTTCCAGCAACACTTTGCGGTCCTCCAGCACCTTCAGTAGCTTGTTCATCTGCATGGGGTGTAACTCCCCAATCTCATCAATATACAGTACGCCGCCGTGGGCCTTTGTCACTGCGCCGGGCTTAGGCTGCGGAATTCCGGCAATTCCCATGGAGCCTGCCCCTTGATAGATGGGATCATGCACCGAACCAATCAGCGGGTCAGCAATACCTCGTTCGTCAAAACGGGAAGTGGCTCCGTCCACCTCCACAAATTTGGCGTCGGCAGCAAAAGGACTGCCCGGCATCCGCTTGGCTTCCTCCAAAATTAAACGGGCTACGGTGGTTTTGCCCACGCCGGGCGGTCCATAGATAATCACATGCTGCGGATTGGGCCCGCACATAGCCGCCCGCAAAGCCTTGATGCCCTCCTCCTGCCCAATCACATCGGCAAAAGAAGCGGGCCTGGTTTTGGCCGTCAGCGGTTCCGTCAAATGGATCTCCCGCATAGCGCGCAGCTTCTCCTGCTCCTTTTCCGTATTGAAGGTTACCCGCTGCTTATCACTCCGCTGATTGCGCAGCAAATTCAAAAAGTAAATACCAATTACCAAGGCGAAAAAAATCTGTACCACGCCAAAAATGCTCCACACCTGGTCATTCATCCGAACATCCTCCCATCCGAATATGCTCTTATGACAATATTTCTTCGCTACTTAGTATGCCGGTTGTGTTAATTTTTATCAGAGGAAACTTGTTACAATTATGCCTTCTTCATTTCCTATATGAAAGCCATTTTATAAAAAGCACAAACAATGGCGGTTCCGTTTTTGGAGATCGCCACTGTTTGTGCCCCTTTTTATTTTATATTCATGTTTCAAAAACTATTTCATTTGCTGCTACCGCTCCTTCTGCTGCCAGCGGCATAGCCGGTGTTCCAGCAAATCCACCAACCAATACAGCACCAAACCCAAACAGGCTAAACCGATGATACCGGCATACATAGCCGGATAGTCTCTGGTTTCCATGCCGTCCAAAATAAAATAGCCCAAGCCGTCGAAGGAGGCAAAGGTTTCCGCAAAAAATAAAATGGCAATGGCTGTGCCCAATGTAATGCGCAGAGAAGTCAAAATCTGCGGCAGACAACTGGGCAAAATCAAATGCTGAAAGGTTTGCCAAGGCGTGGCATGCAAGGAACGCATAGATTGCAGACTGGCCTGGGGAATGCTGCTAGCAGCGTCGCGGGTGACCACCACAATCTGAAAAAATACGACCAGCGCAATCAAAAAAATCTTGGGCCAGTTACCCAAACCCATCAGCACAACAATGATTGGCAAAAACACTACTTTGGGTAAAGGATAGAGCAGATATACAATAGGATTGAGCAACCGTCCCAGCCAGGCAATGCGGCCCATAGCCAAGCCCACCGGCACTGCCAACACCATAGCCAGCCCAATACTGCACAAAATACGCGCCGTACTGATGATAAAATGCTGCCCCAATTCTCCAGTCAGCAGCATCTGCAAGAAGGCGGCAAAGGAAGCCGCCGGTGTGGGCAAAAAAGGCTTTTGCAGCGCCATGCTGCCTAGCTGCCAGCAAAGCAGAACCAATACAAGGCCCAACAAGCCGTTGGCAAATTTACTTTTCATGCTGCATGCCTCCAATCCAACTGCGCAACTGATTGCAGTGCTGATAAAATTCTGCTGTACCCCGATAGGACTGCTGCCCGCTGTACCCATTCTCCGCAATCCGGCTAAGCGTGCCGCTATAATCCGAAAACACCGCTATTTTCTGTCCCAGAAAAATGGCTTCTTCGATGTTATGCGTGACCAGAACCAAGGTCAACTGCTGCTGTTCACACAGCTCCAACACAATATTTTGCATGGTTTCCCTTGTCAGCGCGTCTAACGCGGAAAAAGGCTCGTCCATCAACAATACCTTAGGTTGTCCAATCAAGGCTCGGGCAATGGCAACACGCTGCCGCTGACCGCCGGATAGCTGCGCCGGATATTTTTTGCTATGCTCCGCAAGCTGCAGTTGCGCCAATAATTGCGCTGTACGCTGTTTTATCTCTGCTTTGGGACGTTTCTGCAGCACCAAAGGCAGCGCCACATTCTGTTCCACCGTTTTCCAGGGAAATAATCCGTATTCCTGTAAAATGACGCTGATTTCCTTATGGGGCGCTGACAAGGGCTGCCCTTGGTACAACACCTGCCCCGCTGTCACCGGCTGCAAGCCGGCCAGCAAATGCAGCAGCGAACTCTTTCCACAGCCCGACGGCCCAATCAAAGCCCAGCGCTCTCCTTGTGTAATGGTCAGATTGATTTGATTTAGTACCGTATGTGCGCCGCCCTCCGGACGGGCATACTGCAAAACAGCCTCTCGCAGCTGCAACATGGCTTTCTCACCTGCTTTTCTAAAACTAAATTTCTTTACAAATTCGAATTATAATCCAGGGCTAAAAAATTTCCCACGAAACAAAGTTTACTTTTCACCTATAGGTTCTGACAATTTTTCAACCGACTAAATGGTTTGCAAATTGATATGACAAGCTGCGTTCCCACTAGGCGCAGGAAATTTTCCGCAGAGCAAATCTTATTTTCAGCCTACGGACTCTGCAAAGTTTTCAACTGACTAAGCGGCTTGCAAATTTGGGCAGCGACGCGTACTTGAGGTACGCGAGCAAGCGAATTTGCAAACAACGACGTCAGGTGGAAACTTGGCTAGTCCGCAACAAACCGGGTGTCTACCATCCGCTCATACAAATACCCTTCCCCTTCCAACAAACCTCGCGCTACCAGCCAATCGTTCACGCGGGCAATGTCGCTTTCGCTGGGGATGGCATGAGCCGTAAAGGTTGGCGTTGGATAGGTATCAACCAGGGATGCCGGCACATTGGCACATTCTAAGGCAAAGGACTGGTACTGCTCTGGATTGCTGTTAATCAACTCGATGGCTTCGTTATAAGCGTCCAGCATAGCTGCCACCTGTTCCTGTTTGTCTTCGATGGCTTCGACTGTCACCGCCACCACCGACTGGGAAAAGTTTTCGCCCAACTGGGCATCGTCAATGACCACGTTAGCACCTTCAGAGACGGCATAAGCGGCCAACGGGTCGGGCAGGATAGCAGCATCAATGTCTTTGCCCTCTAACAAGGCGGTGGTGCGCAGCATCAAGTCAGGCATATTAACTGTCGTAATAGCTGTTTTATCTAAATTTAAAATCGTTTCATACTGCTCTACCAGATAATCCATCATGGTATTGTTCGAGATGGCCAGCTTTTTGTCCTCTAACTGTTCCGGCGTGGTAATGCCGCTATCTGGCGCTGACACAATGAGGAAGCGCCCTTCTTCCGGTTCAGCGCCCAAGGCCATGGCTACAATGCGGATGTCAGAGCCGCCTTTGATAGACAGCGCCGTTACAACCGGGTCTGTCATCAGTACATCTAGCTCGCCGCCCTGCAGGGCGGTAGCCTGGTCCCGCCCGCTGCTGAAATCTTTCAGCTCCACGTCTACCTTGTGTTTTTCAAACAGACCTTCCTTTTGCGCTACATAAAAGGGAAAGCTGTCGTCGATACGCAGAAGGCCTACCTGCAATGCATCACCTTCCGTTGTTGTCTGTTCTTCTTCCTCTTGTGCCGCGCCGCTGCCGCAGCCGGTCAGCAACATAGCCCCCAATAATAGAGCCGCCAGAATTTTAGATTGTTTTTTATGACTCATGTCTATAACACGCCTTTCTTATCTGCTCCAGTGCTGGAGATAATCCTCTTCTTCCTCAAATATCACCGCTTCCAGCCCCTGCTCCCGGATAAAATCGGCTAAGGCCTGAGTAATCAGGCGTTCGGTACCGAAATGACCGGCATCGACAACACAAAGGCCCAACTCGCTGGCGGCCTGACCGTCATGGTATTTCATATCGCCGGTGACATACACGTCGGCACCGGCTTTTTTGGCTTCCTGCAGATAGGAGGCTCCGCTGCCGCCGCAAAGGGCCACTGTTTTGATTGGCTGGCTTAAATCACCCTGATAGGTCAGATGGTTGCATTGCAGTTTTTCCCCCGTTAAATCCAAAAATTCGGCCAAGGATAACGGTTCGGCCAGTTGTCCAATTCTGCCGATGCCCCGTGGAGCGCCGCCGTTTTCCAGACGGAACACATCATAAGCCACTTCCTCATAAGGATGGGCAGTTTCCATCGCTTTGATCACTGCCGCTAATGCTGCCTGAGGCACAATGGTTTCCAGCCGGTATTCGTCGGCATATTCCATACGGCCCTGTTGGCCTAAAAATGGACTGGTGTTTTCTCCGGGCAAAAAGGTGCCGGTTCCTCTGGCCTGGAAGGTACAATTACTGTAATTGCCGATACACCCTGCCCCAGCAACGCACATGGCCTGCCGCACCACTTCTTCATGACCTGCTGGCACATAGACCACCACTTTATAGCAAAGTTCCTGTACAATATCAGCCAGCGGCTGTATGTATTCCAAGCCCAAAGCGGCAGCCAGCACATCGTTAACGCCGCCGTTGGCAATATCCAGATTGGTGTGCGCACAATATAAATTTACATCATTGCCAATCAGCTTTAACAGGATACGTCCTAAAGCGGTATCGCTGTTAATTTTTTTGACCGGCTTAAAAATCAGCGGATGGTGGGTCAGTAATAAATCAGCTTTGGCCGTTATAGCCGCATCCACCGCCGCTTCACCCGGCGTAAGGGCAATCATCACTTTTTGAATTTGTTTTTGCCGGTCGCCCACCTGCAAGCCCGGATTATCCCAATCCTCTGCATAAGAAAGCGGCGCCCACTGCTCCAGTTTTTCTAAGAAAGACTGACACCTAATCGACATTTTATCACCCCGTTAATATCATCCCATTTGCGCCGCAGCATTTTTTCCTTGCGGCGGCTTTCTTCGTTTTCGCTTTGCGCCAGCTGCGCCAATATTTTTTGCGTTTTGTCCCATTCCTCGCTGATATAAAGCCCCAGCAACGGATGCTGGTTGGCCAGCAATTTAGGCCCCAAATATAATTCTACCGCTGACATAGGCTGCAGACTGCGTCCCGGCTCTAAGGCAATGATGACAGAAAAACGGTCGTTTTCCCGCACCAAATCCTCCCGCACAATCTGCCAGCGGTTTTTTTCGGCCCAAATGCGCACCGCTTCAGCGCCCACATTGGGCTGCAAAATAATGCGCCGCAGCTTGTCCACTACCGACGGCGCAGCTTCCAGGATTTCCAGCATCAGACTGCCGCCCATGCCTGCGATGGTAACCACATCCACCTCGCCGGGCTTAATGACCTGCAGCCCGTCCCCCAAGCGTGTCGTTACCGTGTCCGCCACCTGATAATCACCAATATTCTTTTGCGCCAAGGCCAAAGGCTGGGCATTGACATCACAGGCAATCACCTGTGCCGCTCTCTTTTGCTGAGCCAGCCAACAGGGCAAAAAGCCATGGTCGGTGCCGATATCGGCCACTCTGGCTCCCTCTGGCACCATGTCGGCAATAGTCTGCAGCCGCTGTGATAATTTAATCATGGGATTTTTCCTCCTCATAGGCCAAAATATCGGCAGGCTGACACTGCAGCGCTTTGCAAATTTCCTCCAGTGTAGAAAACCGAATGGCTTTGGCCTTATTATTTTTCAAAATGGATAAATTGGCCGGTGTAATACCGATGCGTTCCGCTAATTCACCGGACGACATTTTTCGCTTGGCCATCATCACATCCAAATTTACAACAATCGGCATTTCACCGCCCCCTTTTGATACAAAAGGCAATTCTTTTCTAAATCGTCAAATCATTTTCCTGTTTTAAGGAGATTGCCTCTGCCAGCATATTTTTTATGACGCGCACAAACAGACCTAAAAACCCAATACCTCCGGCAGCCAATACTAACATGGGCCATAAACAGGCCGCTGCCAGTGAAAAAACCGCTGCAAAGAAGCAAGCCCAGGACACCAAGCGCAAGCAGGAAACATTGACCGCCGCAAAAACCACGCCCTGCCGAATGTTGCGCAGCATTTTATCTAAGCCATACAGCGCTGCCAGCACCGGCACAAAAATCAAATAAAACAACACCAAGATGGCTGGCTCCCGCAGAAAAAACGGTAATCCAACGGCAATTCCAAGCCACAGCACCAACGCGGCACGAATCCACCAGGCAGTTAACACCAACGATTTAGAATGATTCCACATCCTGCTTCCTCCTCTTTCCAGGACAGTTTTATATGATGTCTTTTATTGTAAAAAGAATATTATTGTTTGTCAATATTGATTTATCGAAAAACGATAAATCAAGAAATACTGCTATATTTTTTTAAAATTTTGAATATACTGATAGTAAAGCCATGAAGGAGGAATGAGCATGAATCCAGAATTAGCAGCATTTCAACAAAAGCTGGATGCTTACCAAGACGAATTTTATCAACTACTGCGGGAATACGCCCGCATCCGCAAAATCTCACCCCGCGTGCGGGCTGAAAGCAGCAAAATATTAGAACAGTACCTGATCCGTATGAATCGCATGGTGAAGCAGGTGAGCCGTGAATTTAACGACGATTTGCTGCAAGGCGTTTCTCTGTTAAAAATTAAAATGATGCAATAGAATCATCCATACCATCTGGAAACTGCATGGAAAAGGCTGTCGCGTTTTGCTAATGTGACAGCCTGACTTTTGCGCTGCGTTTAGTTTTGTACTGTTGCCCTCCATGCTCCTTACTGTTCTGCCCTTCATAATCCTTCCACACCCCAATTATATCTAATCCTGCCAGTTATTTTTTCTTGTCATACTCTGTGTTTTCTGCTATGATTACGATAACGCCGCCGATGGATATTTATTTCTCAGGCTTGCTAATATTTCTTCATGCAGGAAATATTGTACGCTTGTAAATAACAACCATTGTGTGGTATACTAATTTTGAACATGCAACATGTTGTACAAGCTGTGTAAACAGTGCGTCTTCTCTTGCATATTACCCACTACTTAACAAAAGAGGATTGTTACTTCATTTCATGTAACAATCCTCTTTTGCATTTTATACCCGCTTCTTCCTCTATGCATAAAAATACAAATGGTCTTTGACTTCTCTTCTGATATCCTACGGTTCCTCTGTGCTTTAACCTAAAAAAAATTAGTCGGCGCACCGTTGTCAGAAAGAACAGGAATTCTTTATACTTTACACTAAGTTAGAGCGTTTCTTTCTGCAGTAAACAACCTTGTGATGCTGAAACTCATGTAGTAAGGATTCCAACATAACTGAAGTAACGACACTTTTCATAAAAATTTCCTGTAATACGTAACTGTTTTGCCCATTACAAAAACATTACAGCAGAAAGAAGCAAAACAATTTTTTAATCTATTTTCAGGAGGTTTTTTCATGTCTGATGAACAAGGTTTCAAAAAAGAACTGCGGCCCATCGACGTTTGGGGACTTGCCCTGGGCGCTATTGTGGGCTGGGGCTGCTTTGTGCTGCCTGGTAACTCCTTTTTGCCAAAAGCTGGCCCGCTTGGTATGGCCATCGGTATGCTTTTAGGCGCTGGAATTGTGATTTTAATCAGCCTGAGCTATGGGTATCTTATCCAAAAATTCCCTGTTTCCGGCGGCGAGTTTGTTTATGCCGACTCGGCATTTGGCAAGGTTCATGGCTTTATCTGCGGCTGGGCTTTAATTCTGGCTTATTGGTCACTCATTCCGCTCAATGCCACTGCTGTCGGTTTAATTAGTCGCTACTTGTTCCCTGGTATTATCCAAGTTGGTAAACTATATTCCATCGCTGGCTGGGACGTCTATGCCGGCGAGATTTTGGTAGCGTCCTTTTTTCTGATCGCGTTGGCGTTTTTAAACATCAAAGGGGTAAAAGGATCCGGTGCATTGCAGACTGCTGTATCGTTGATTTTAGTCCTCTCTATCGTTTTGGTGACGGCTATCGTTTTGTTTAAGTGCCATGATTTCACCAATTTGATGCCTGCCTTCCAAACAGAAAATAACCGCACTGTATTCTCCTGTATTTTTGCAGTGGTTGCCATGACACCATGGGCCTTTATCGGTTTTGACTGTATCCCGCAGGCTGCAGAGGAATACAGCTTTTCTCACAAAAAATCTCTCTTTTTGATGGTTTCTGCCGTTTTAGTGGCTGCGTGCTTATATATATGCATTAACACCATCACTGCCATCGTTATGCCCTGGCAGGAATTACTGGCGCAGGATCCTTTCTGGGCTACCGGTATGGTAATTGAAATGACCATCGGCAAAATCGGCCTGTTTTTAGTAGGCATTGCCATGCTGTGCGCTGTTGTTTCCGGTATGAACGCCTTTTATCTTTCCACCAGCCGTTTGCTGTATGCCATGGCGCAGGTTAACGCGCTGCCCAATTTTTTCGCAGAAATTGACCCGAAGTACGGTACGCCAAAAAAATCTATTTTGTTTGTTATGGCCATTTCACTGATTGCGCCTTGGTTTGGCCGTGAAGTGTTGGGCTGGATTGTAGACATGACTTCCGTAGGCGCTTCTCTGGCCTTTACGTATACGACGGCCGCCGCCGCTGTATTAGCCTGGAAGCATGGTAGCAAAGGGCAGAGCTTTATTGGCGCCTTGGGGGTTGTTGCCGGCGTATTCTTCCTAGCACTGTTGCTAATTCCTGGCATGCCGGGCTTCTTATCGCCGCAGTCTTTGTTCGCACTGGCTGTTTGGACTGTCATGGGCGTGATTTTCTTTTTCATCATGCGCAAACGGTATCTCTCTAACGATGAGGATATGGATACAATCTTACATGAAAAAGGCGTCAAAGATGCTACCTGTCCTGTTATTTGTCAGGAATAATCTTTTGATGAATCGGCAACTGATATGAGAACTTATCGCCGCAGCTAAAATGGGATGAAAATATTTTAGCTGCGGCGTTTTTTATGTTACAGATACAAGAACGTTTATGTCGTTCTCAAAAATCACCTGAAACGCGTTTATTTTTGATTTTACCATTTTTTAATTTACACATCGCATTCCCCTATTCTTTCACCACCTCAACTTCTTAAAACGGGAAATATATCGTCACAGCAATCTTATACACTATTAGAGCGGTAAAGATGAAAACGACCTTGATTCCCTTATTATGTTTTAGCACAACAAAATTTGAGCGATAGACCAATTTTTTAATATTGATTAATCTTCTTTATATTTTTTCTTTACATTTTCCTTTTCACAATGTTATAATTTTATTAATAAATCGTTTTCATAGAATTAATTGTATTTATCACGATATTTATTTAAACTTAATTTTATTTCTTAATTATTAAGTTGGTTTTCTTTGTATTTTGAATAATTTACATAACGGATTTTCAAAAAACTGATTTCTGCAATTATAGAATCCCAAATTGCTTTTACAATTTGTTAATAATATATAAATTTAAAATTAATTCTTTCCTATTTAATATATACTTTTTTGTTTACATTTTTATTTTTGTTACAGTTTACAATTTAGGCCGAAGAAGGAGCATCAGCGTACTGGCGTAACTGCAGCAAAATAAATTGCATTTATTCCCCATTTTTTATTGAGCCTTTATTTTAAAAACGGGAATTCATAATTTTTTATCTCAAAATTTTTTACTTAAGAGTTGGAGGCGATTTTTATGGCTGAGAAACATGAACGTGTTGAACTTGAAAAATCTTTGAACCCTGCCAATATCTGGGCCGTTGCTCTGGGTTCTATTATTGGCTGGGGCGCTTTTATCCAGTCGCCAAACTGGATGGTAAAGGCTGGCGGGCCTCTGCCATTGGTACTTGGTTTCTTATTGGGCGGCGCCCTGATGTTGATTGTTGGTTTTAGCTACGCTTACATGATTGCCAAATTCCCCGTAGCCGGCGGTGAATTTGCTTATGCTTATGTTGGCTTTGGGCCAGTTGCATCCTACGTCTGCGGCTGGATGCTTTCTGTCGGCTATTTCGGCATCGTTGCACTGAACGCCACCGCTGTACCCGTATTGTTCAGTATTTTAACGCCGGGCTTGCTGCAAAAAGGTTTACTATGGACCATTGCAGGCTGGCCGGTATACGCCGGTGAAATTGCTGTATCCTTAGCCCTGTTATGGGTGCTGGGTTTTGTAAACTACCGCGGCGTTAAATCTACTGGGAATGTGCAGCTGTTCTTATGTATCCTGTTATGTGCTGCTGTGTTGTTAATCGTATTCGGTACCATGATCACAGGCAACTTCCACATGGAAAACCTGCAGCCCGCTGCTAATCAATATGATGTACCGCTCATCAAAGGGATTATTCTGATTATCGCCATGGCTCCGTTCCTGTATGTGGGCTTTGACTGTATCCCTCAGGCTGCAGAAGAATTTAACTTCCCTGCCAACAAAACCTTACTGTTAATCTTCAGCGCTATCGGCGTTGGTGCTTTAATCTATGCCGCTCTGGCTGTTGTGACCGCTGCCGTTATGCCTTGGATGGAAATGGTTGACTTAACCAATGCTTCCGGTCAGCCAGAATCCTGGAGAACCGGCGCTATGATTCGTCAGGCATTGGGCAGCTTAGGGATTGCTTTCGTTGTTATCGCTGTATTGGCTGGTATGCTGACTGGTATTAACGGCTTCTATATGTCCTCCAGCCGTCTGCTCTTCGGTATGGCTCGTGCCAGAATGATGCCTAAATTCTTTGCTTATATCCATCCTGTTCACAAAACTCCTTCCAAAGGGATTCTTTTCGTAATGTGCGTTTGCTCCATCGCTCCGTTCTTTGGTCGTGAAGTTCTGAACTGGGTTGTTGACATGGCTGCTGTTGGTACTGGTGTTGGCTACTTCTTTACCTGTGCCGGCGCTTATATGGTTTTGACCAAAGGATTGCGTCCAAAATCTGACGATGATATCTCTCCTGTGATGGCTGCTGCCGGCGCTATTGTATCTCTGGCTATCATCGCTCTGCAGGTTATTCCTGGTATGCCGGCGTTCTTAAGTAAGCCTTGCTGGTGCGCATTGGCTGTTTGGATTATCATGGGCGCTATTTTCTACTTTGTTGCTATGAAACGGTTCCGCGCTACCTCTCACGGTATGGTTGGCTATCTGATTTTGGGCGACAAATCCGGTCTGACCAAAGAAGAATTGGAAGCCGTTGAAGACTGCACACCTGTTACGGACTGTGAAGTTGATTTAGTTGAAGAAGAAGTTATGAAACATCAGAAATAATATCCTCTAACAATATTTCTGAATCTTGTAAACACAAAAAAGACTATCGTATTTTTGACGGTAGTCTTTTTTATTTTGCAATGAAGTTCTTTTTTTGCTCTTTTTTCATATACTGAAAAAGCCAATTCTAAATATTCATTTTTTGTGAGTTATTGATTTTCCTATTAGTATTTTGAAGGCGTTATCTTTCTTTGATATTTTTTATAAAAATTTTTTAGGCAGAACATACTTTGCAAATTCCCGTCAGGCAAGAAAAAATCCACATTTCTTCTCGAAGTTCTCTTCACCAGTTGTGTCATAGCATATATAATATTAGGTCAAAACCTATTGTCAATTTATTTTTTTGTCTTTTATAATAAATCCATCTTATTGAAAAATTTTACTGGGCAATTACATGTTTTTTGTTTTATAAAGTGTATAAAATTTTCTGATGTATTATCATTTCACCTGGAAATTACTTGCTGATAATACTTTTCATGTGAACCGTTGTCCTATTTTTCAAACAAGTATTGTTCGTCATTCAACGCACCTTGTTGGAATGGGCGTTCATTATTTTTCATCGCAGATACAATCTGTCACAAAAGGAGCATCGAAACATTAGACATATCTTGCTGATGAAAAAACTTTTACTTTACTTTCTGAATTTGTATTTTTTATTTTTATTTAAAAAATTTTATAAAAATACACTCTCTATCATTCAGAAAAAACGCTTTTATAATTTTATCTCAAAATTTTTTACTTAAGAGTTGGAGGCGATTTTTATGGCTGAGAAACATGAACGTGTTGAACTTGAAAAATCTTTGAACCCTGCCAATATCTGGGCCGTTGCTCTGGGTTCTATTATTGGCTGGGGCGCTTTTATCCAGTCGCCAAACTGGATGGTAAAGGCTGGCGGGCCTCTGCCATTGGTACTTGGTTTCTTATTGGGCGGCGCCCTGATGTTGATTGTTGGTTTTAGCTACGCTTACATGATTGCCAAATTCCCCGTAGCCGGCGGTGAATTTGCTTATGCTTATGTTGGCTTTGGGCCAGTTGCATCCTACGTCTGCGGCTGGATGCTTTCTGTCGGCTATTTCGGCATCGTTGCACTGAACGCCACCGCTGTACCCGTATTGTTCAGTATTTTAACGCCGGGCTTGCTGCAAAAAGGTTTACTATGGACCATTGCAGGCTGGCCGGTATACGCCGGTGAAATTGCTGTATCCTTAGCCCTGTTATGGGTGCTGGGTTTTGTAAACTACCGCGGCGTTAAATCTACTGGGAATGTGCAGCTGTTCTTATGTATCCTGTTATGTGCTGCTGTGTTGTTAATCGTATTCGGTACCATGATCACAGGCAACTTCCACATGGAAAACCTGCAGCCCGCTGCTAATCAATATGATGTACCGCTCATCAAAGGGATTATTCTGATTATCGCCATGGCTCCGTTCCTGTATGTGGGCTTTGACTGTATCCCTCAGGCTGCAGAAGAATTTAACTTCCCTGCCAACAAAACCTTACTGTTAATCTTCAGCGCTATCGGCGTTGGTGCTTTAATCTATGCCGCTCTGGCTGTTGTGACCGCTGCCGTTATGCCTTGGATGGAAATGGTTGACTTAACCAATGCTTCCGGTCAGCCAGAATCCTGGAGAACCGGCGCTATGATTCGTCAGGCATTGGGCAGCTTAGGGATTGCTTTCGTTGTTATCGCTGTATTGGCTGGTATGCTGACTGGTATTAACGGCTTCTATATGTCCTCCAGCCGTCTGCTCTTCGGTATGGCTCGTGCCAGAATGATGCCTAAATTCTTTGCTTATATCCATCCTGTTCACAAAACTCCTTCCAAAGGGATTCTTTTCGTAATGTGCGTTTGCTCCATCGCTCCGTTCTTTGGTCGTGAAGTTCTGAACTGGGTTGTTGACATGGCTGCTGTTGGTACTGGTGTTGGCTACTTCTTTACCTGTGCCGGCGCTTATATGGTTTTGACCAAAGGATTGCGTCCAAAATCTGACGATGATATCTCTCCTGTGATGGCTGCTGCCGGCGCTATTGTATCTCTGGCTATCATCGCTCTGCAGGTTATTCCTGGTATGCCGGCGTTCTTAAGTAAGCCTTGCTGGTGCGCATTGGCTGTTTGGATTATCATGGGCGCTATTTTCTACTTTGTTGCTATGAAACGGTTCCGCGCTACCTCTCACGGTATGGTTGGCTATCTGATTTTGGGCGACAAATCCGGTCTGACCAAAGAAGAATTGGAAGCCGTTGAAGACTGCACACCTGTTACGGACTGTGAAGTTGATTTAGTTGAAGAAGAAGTTATGAAACATCAGAAATAA
>CABUKW010000067.1 GCA_902492275.1 uncultured Peptococcaceae bacterium | reverse complement strand
TCCTCGGCTATCTCCTCCAAGGTGCCGCCCAGACTGTCCAGCCCATCCACATAGAGCGTATCGCCAGGGCGCAGCATATTGCGCAGAAACAGATAATTTTTACGCTCATATTCTTTTGTACGCCGATCGGCAAAGACAAAGCGGTCGTCGCCCACCAGCTCCAGCAGCTTCTCCCACTGAGGATGAGACTCCTCCGCAAACACCCTGGCATAGCCGAATTTCATTGCAAATCCCCCATATCATTCTGATGTTTCATTTACCTTGTTATAATAAACACTCCAATAAATATAATTACTACGCCAATCCAACGATTCAATGGAATCGTTTCCTGAAAAATTAAGGAAGCTAGTATTAACACCAGTGGAAATGCCAATGCTTGTATTGGATATGCAAAACTAATATCAACTTTACTCAAAATATAAAGCCATAGGACTGTTGTTCCTGCATATAAACACAACGCCAGTAATATAATTGGACTAAAAATTAAAGAAACAATACTGGCCAGCGAATTAATTTCGCGCCCATTACACCCACATTTAAAAAGCATCTGACCAACTATCAAAAGTGCTGTATTTAATAAACACATTAATGTCATTTTCATGATTGCTTTCCCCGTTCCAATTCACGTATTCTTTTTTCCATTAATGCACATTGTTGGATTACGTCCTTATTCTTTTTGCTCATTTTTGAGACAATTCCAGTTAGTGATATTAGAATCAATAGCACACAGAAGATACAAACGGCAAAAATTCCATTTGTCATCTCAATGATACCCATTCGTGTGATTATCCACTGTATTCCTGATGGAAAAATTACTGCCAGGAACATAATTATCCCTGAAAGCAACCAAACTAATGTATATTTTAACATCAGACTTTTTCTTCTTAATAAATAAAAAATGGAACAATAATACACCCCAAGCGCGCATAGTAAAAAAAGTTGCAATACATGGTTCATTTTTTCTTTCCCCCTAGCATAAGACGTTGTAACATTATCGCAATTGATACCTTTATCATATAATAAACCGATTTAAAAGCGGATATAGAGCTTACTCCACCTTCGCGTTCTCTCATTTTTACTGGAACTTCAACAATTCTAGCACCATTTAATGCAGCAGCAACAATTGCTTCTGGCTCAGGATAATCTTGAGCGTATTCACTGGAAAAGTATTCAATTAATTTTCTATTTACCGCCCTAAAACCACTTGTCACATCTTTTATTTCTACGCCACAACAAATTTTTATTAAAAAACTCAATATATTAATTCCCAAACGTCTTAGACCAGAAGATTGAAAACCTTCCCTTGTTATAAATCTAGATCCAATAACAAAATCAGCCTTATCCTCCAAAATTGGTTGCACTAGAGCTGATAAGTATTGCGCATCATGCTGCCCATCACCATCCATTTGAATCGCAATATCATAATCGTGATCCCGAGCATAGATATATCCCGTCTGAACCCCCCCACCAATACCAAGATTAACGGGCAGATTGACATAAGCAGCTTTTTGTTTTTCTAAAATTTCTTGTGTCTTATCTGTAGAGCAATCATTTATAACGAGATAATCAATTTGTCCAATTGTTGTAACTTCAGCTATAACCTTTTCAATATTTAACGCTTCATTATAAGCTGGAATAATCACAAGCGTTTTCAAAAATACTGCACCTTCTTCCGCCAAATTAATTTAATATATTACTTTATAAATATGAATATTATCCTCTGGTACAACGCAAAGCTCTTGAAGAAGTTCTCTTTTCACTATTTCATTTTTTGATACAACGTACCTGATATTCAAACGTCTTATATCTGCATCCGTTAAGCTCACTTGAAATACATCACCTTGTATTAATTCAAACTTTTCTTCCGCCTTCTCATTTAAAATTACCTTCACATGTGCATATCTGTTATATATCTCTACATTGTTCATTCCGCTATCCACCGAACTCCATTCTTCCAACTTTGGAGGATAATTCAACGCATTTACAGTTTCAATTCCTTGGGCAAGTAAATATTTCGATATCCATAAATCATCTATTGTAATCCATTTTCCTGTTTCTTCATCATTAATTTTTCTGACTGTATCTGCAAAAACTGTATCAGTCATAACGTCTATGCCAAAATGAATCGGGTTCACAGTCGCGCCACTAATAACTGTAAGCAATAAAAATGCAACCAAGAATTCTTCTTTTTTTTCTATAAAAAGATATATCAATAAAAGAAAAAGAACTAAAAACGCCATATAAGTATCCTTTAGAATATATCCCTGAAAATCAGGACTGTGTTGATACACAATCAAAAATACTAAACCCATAAATATTAAATTTTGCGCCGTTAATTTTATATCATTATTTGAATTCGTTATTCTTCCCGCGATACAACAAATTAATAGAGTTGAAGCATATCCAAAAGTAATTAATAACCTTTCTTCCGCTACAAAACTCCACAATGTATATTTTGCCGCACTATTCGGTATCCCAATTAACATAAAAATCAAACACCATAAGCAGAATCCAAAAATTACTTTTATCACGTATTCTTTCTTTTTACTCCAATTCAGTGAAACCCAAACTAACGGAAACAATGTAAAAAAAGAACTTACTTCACTAGAATTAGAAAATGTCACTTCTTTAAATGGCAACATTGGTACAACAATATATTTAAATAAATCAATAATGGATAGATTTCCACCCGAAACGAATCTTTTCCCTGGATACACTGTATCTAGAATTTTCAAATAATCTGGTGCCATTTTCAAACCGTCTATTAAGATAATCACACCGGCAAATATAAAACTTATAAAAAAAATGAATATACGTTTGCTTGAGATCACATATTCATTTTTATTATCTAAATAAATTCCTCCTGCCAACAACACACCCAAATATACGAGCGGCACCTGCACAGCAGGGTATAACACCAAAACAAAACCTATTAAAGAAATCATTAATAAAACGCCTGAGATTATTTGCATTTTTAAAGAGTTCTTTTTCATAAACAAATTACAAAATGATACTATAATCATCTCAAAATAAATAATACTTTCCGTCACTAAGGCATTGGTTGTTAACCACCACTGTATTCCTGGTGATAGCGCAATAATACCACTTCCAATTAATGAAGCCTTTTTATTGTTTGTTAAAAGTTCAAGTAAAAGAAACGAAAAAATAATTAATAAAAATAATTTTGAAACATGATACCAGGAGCATCCTATTTCCAAACCAAATAGCAGGTATCCCCAAAGTACAGGCTTTCCTAAAATACTTAAGCTTTTTGTTGGGACTCCCCCTGATACTGCTGAAATATTACTTTCTGCTCCAAGCATTCGGCTAGATAATGACCAGTTATTATAATACTGAGAAAATTGTAAAGGCGTTAATACTCCCCACTCATCAGAACGAATCATTCTAGTTTCCCCTAGTTGTACTGATTGAGACTGAGATATATTTTCATTAAGGAACATTCTATAAGCATCCATTGAAGAAAAATTTAGCTTCAAAAAAAATACTGCTATAAAAAAAATACATAGTATCATTATATAAATTATGTGTCTTTCTCTCACACTATTTCGCAAGGCTTCTTTTCCTGTTTTCATTATTAACAGCCCACCTCATTTAATAATTAACATTTATACAGTATTTTCTTTATTTTAAACAATCAGCCTTGAAGTTACTATCAACCCGTAACTGCATAGCATGTAGAATACACTAATCACCGTAAACTAAAGTCCTCTCGTTCCAAAGTAAAATTCGGATTATAATACGGATCCCCAGCCTGCAATTCTTTCGCCCAGCGTTCCTGGAACCGTTTTACTTCTCCTTCAAAGCGTTTCTTTTTTTCTGGCGTATCTTCCAAGCCACGACTCTTCGATTCATAATGATACAATTCTGCATAAGGTGTCCACACAATCAAGTAGCCCGCTTTACGGATGCGCATACACAAGTCAACATCATTAAAGGCTACTTCAAAACTTTCATCCAATCCATTCACTTCATCCCATACACTTCGCGGTATCATCATGCAAGCAGCTGTTACTGCAGAATAATTTTGAGCGATTGTCAATCGACTCATATAGCCATAATCATTTTTTGCAAAATATTTGTGAGCATGTCCTCCTACTCCACCAATTCCCAAAATAACACCTGCATGTTGAACTGTATCGTCAGGATAATAAAGCATTGCTCCTACTGCCCCTATGTCTCCACGCTGAGCAAACATTAGCATTTGTTCCAACCAATCAGGTGTGATAACTTCAACATCATTATTGAGCAGCAATACATATTCTCCATTTGCATATCGGACACCAAAATTATTAATAGCCGAATAATTGAATTTTCCGTCCCAATGTACAACACATATCCTTGGATCTTCTACTATTTTTCTATAAAATTCAAAGGTTTTTTCTTCAACGCTATTATTTTCTATTATGACTATTTCCCAGTATGGATAAGTGCTTTTTTCTATAATAGACTGAATACATTTTACTAAATCTTCAATATGATCTTTATTGGGTATAATTATTGATATCAACGCTTTTCCACTTATCGCATATTCAATTTGATATGTTGACGGAATCTTTGAATCTTTTACGATTCCCTGCAGGCTACACCTCTCCAGATGCTCCTTTAATGCCTTTTTTGCAGCAATAATTGTATATGGTTTAGCCGAGATATCAGAAGCCACAGAATTAGCATGACTACGCCAATAATACAAAATTTTAGGGATATGCACTATGTGGTTTGCTTGTTCTGTTAATCGTAGAATCAAATCATAATCCTGACTACCGTCAAATGTTGAACGACATCCACCCACTTTTTCAAGCAGTTTTCTTTCAAATACCGTAAAATGGCATATATAATTGTAACTTCTCAATGTATCAGGCGCATAATCTGGTTTAAAATGCGGACAATATGCATCTTCCGGCGTGTCGTGGAATGTGTTTTCATCGGTATAAATAAAATCTGCACCCTGTTCACAAATTGCTTTCATATTCTCATATAACGCTGCTGGATGTAATATATCATCATGATCAAACAAACCAATATACTCACCGGTTGCCATTTCAATACAAGCATTGGTATTCTCAGATATGCCAAGGTTTTTTTCTAACTTACGATACTTGATTCTCTTATCTTTCTTTACATAGGATTTACAAATTTTTTCAACATCCTTATGGTTTTCATCGCTGCCGTCAGCCATGCATAACTCCCAATTTCCATATGTTTGTGCCTGCACAGATTCTATCATTTCACGCAAAAATTGTTCTGGCGTATTATAAAGCGGAACTAAAATACTAAATTTAATATTTTTAGAAAATTGATATTTTTTTTGCGCCTCTAACTCCGATTCTGTATACAACGGCTGTAATACATTCTGAAAATTCAGTCGATTATTTTTCCACCCTTTCACTTTGACCCAAGTATATGCAAATCCATTTTGTTTCAAGCATTTTAGTCCTTTGCAAAACAGATACGTATACTTATTACTTTTTAAAATCCGTTTTGTGCCATCCAGTATATAACGCAATGGCGCTGTCATTTTCCAACAATTCGCATTGGAAATCACATCATAACTCAGCTGCACTTGCTGCAACTGAGTTTTTAACTCTTCACGCTGATTAATTGCTGCCTGATAATGAATCTGATAGTGATTCAACTCCTGCTTCAGATTTTTAATTTCTTGTGTAGTTTCTTTATATTGAATGTCTTTATTCTCTAGTTCTCGCACCATTTCTTCATATCGTATCTCTTTATTTTCTAGTGCTCGCACCATTTCTTCATATTGTATTTTTTGTTTTTCAAAATTCTGAATAAGATTTTCATTTTCTACTTTTATTTCATTTAAATCATTTTTATATCTGGCTTCTTGTACTTGCAAGCGTTCTTCATATTCTTTTTTAGTTATATTACTTTGTTGCAAATATCCTACCAACGTTTGAATTTCTAACATCTCTAAAAACCAGATTTTCCCCTGAATAAACAATGTTTTAAAACAATTGCCACGTCTATTTATAAGAATTTGGGGGTCTCTAGAGTCAAAAATATAGCAGTTACCTAAAATTTCTCCACCATTTAACAAAGGTTCTATTATTCCATACTCATTCTGTACAAGCAAATCACCTATCATACATAATTTCTCTTCAACAGGATCAATTCTTATTTGCTGTACAGCATCTGGAATCGTCAGGCTCAACGAAAATGTAAAATCGCCATATGCAACTTTAAAAGAATTCTCTTCAGAAAAGCCTTCTCCATAATCATAAAAAATCTGCAATTGATTATGTGTCTCATAGACCTTCATTTGATTTACTGCAGCATATAGTTGGTCATTGTTTTTATTACCAAACAACATATTAAAATTTTCTAATAAAAAATGCAGTTTTTTATATTTTTTATCAGATAATAATATTTTTTCTGGGAAACTTATCTTTTTCTTTTTTTGTGTTTTAACACCAACAATAAATTTTCGATAAGCATCATTTACATAGTCCTCTTCAAATATATACTGATTATAATAGTCATCAATAGCATCACAATAACATACAAGAGAAGCATCCTTCACCGATAAAAAATGCGCATTCATCAACTGTTCCCATATGTTAATATCACCATGAGAAAAACAAAAGAAGTCAATATTCTGTTTAAAAAGAAATTCTTTGGTGTCATCAAAATCCGGTAAGCTGTTTTCTTGATGTTCTTTCAGCCAAATATAGTCCACTCCATATATTGATTTATACAGCAAATTTGCTCTAATTTCAGCATTAACTACCTCTGGACTATAAAAGGGCGCACAAATGATAAAAAAATTCTTACTTACACGATTCACTTCAGATAAAAACGATTCTCGCTTTTCTGGAGAAATATGCTCATACACATCCAATGCTACTATAACATCAAATTCATTATCATCAAAATTCATCGCAGTAGCATCACCTAAAAAATAACGTGGATCGCCTAATAAGTTTTCCGATAACTGAATATCTAAATAATAAATTTCATCTTGCGGTAAAAACTTTTCTAAATTTTTATGTTCATTCGCACCAACTTCTAAAATGCGATAATATTGTCCATCTTCCCTCAGTTGATCAACTGCTATTTGTACATTTTTATATCTCTGATATTGATCAAACGCTATTGACATTTTTACACACATCCAAACTTAAATTATTTTAATATTTTCCAAAGATGTTCCATGTAAAATTGACCCTCCGAAAAATACAAATTAGATATATCGAAACTACAGATACTTTCACGATAATCCAACATTACAATTCCTTCATTCGCAAATAAACCAACATCTATTGCATAGCTGCCTTGTAATAATAGCAACTTCGGAATTACATACTGTACCTTATGTCGTCCTCTTTTTTGAGGAATCTTTTCTTTATCCAAAAATGTATTAGGACCAAAAATATATCCTTTCCTATCAGATGTATAAATTGCAACTCCAAGTAGGAAAGTTTCAATCTTTTCATCATAAATTTCATAAGTTACATCAACAATCAAAGTATCAAATGTCTTGTAATGTGTTTTAGGCATTTCTACTTCCACAATCGCAGCCATAATAGAATCGTCTTCAGGCATCTGAAAATCATTTAACATATCCTCATTTTCAAATGTGCTTAACAAATTGACTTCTCCAGCTACCCCATATTTCATATAATTTTCATATAAGTCAACAATTTGGCTGGCTTCCCCTTGCATATGTACTATCCCATCTTTTATCCAAACCGCTTTATCACAGAATCGTTTTACCTGCTCCGTCGCATGTGATACAAATAGAATCGTGGTTCCTTTTTCTTTTAACTCCCTCATTTTTTCAATACATTTCATTTGAAATCTAGAATCGCCAACTGCTAATACCTCATCAATAATTAATATTTCAGGCTCTACATTAATGGCCACTGCAAAAGCCAGGCGCGCAAACATGCCGCTGGAATATGTTTTTATTGGTTGATGGATAAAATCCCCAATATCGGCAAATTGCAAAATATCTTCTATTCTTATGTCTACTTCTTCATGAGAATATCCCATCATCGTACCGTTTAAATAAATATTCTCTAAGCCTGTATATTCTGGATTAAACCCAGCGCCCAATTCCAGCAATGCGGAAATTTTCCCGTTTACCTTTACACTGCCGCTGGTTGGAGACAGTACGCCAGTAATGATTTTTAACAAAGTCGATTTTCCTGCACCATTTGTACCGATGATGCCCACATTTTCCCCTTTGCATATCGTCAAATTAATCCCATTCAATGCAAAAAACTCTTTAGAATACTGCTTATGGGTTAAACTCAAGGACTCTTTCAACCGGTCAATGGGTTTGTCATAAATCTTATATACCTTCGTCAAATCACGAATTTCAATCATCGTTTTGGTTTCCATCACAACGCTCCTTACAATACATCGGCAAAATGGGGACGCAGTTTGCGGAACAGCACAATCCCAATTACAAATAAACAAATGGTTACCACCCAGAAATACAAGCTGAGTTTTACGTCTGAAAACAGTGGCAGTCCAGTAATCAAAGCATTGCGATATCCATCCACAATATAATACATAGGATTTAATTTAATCAGGCTCAAATATTTTGCCGGCATAATATCAATGGACCACATAATGGGGGTCAGCCACATGCCAAACTGCAGAAAAATTGCAATCATTTGTCCTAAATCTTTAAAAAAGACAATAACAGAAGATGTGATAAAAGAAAGCGCTACCAGCAACGCACAAAGACAAACTGTATAGTAAAGAATCTGCAATGCTGCTATGGTAGGATAAATCCGGTAGCAAGCAAATAACGCAAATAGAAACACAATAAAAAAGCAATGTACAAACAATGCCGATAATATTTTTACCACTGGTAAAACACTAATTTTAAAAACCACTTTTTTTACCAGATAGTTATATTCCATGAAAGCATTCGTAGCACCATTCCAACCATCAGAGAAGAAAAACCATGGCACTAAACCACAGGACAGCCATAAGGCAAACGGCACATCGGATACAGGCGCAGAGCGGAAACCAATTTCAAAAACAAACCAAAACACCAGAATGGTGCAAACGGGCTGCACAAAAGCCCAAACAATGCCGAAATAAGAGCCTGCATATTTGGTTTTAAAATCATTTTTGGCTAACGAAAAAATTAAGCGTTTATTTTGCCATAAATCTCTGAAAAATCCTGCGATTTCTTTTAAATACACATGACGGTAAACAAACACTGTCAAAACAGCAGCAATCAAAAAAGGCCAAAATAATGGAGTCTTAGTTGAAATCGGCTGTAGATCCAATTGTGAAAACTGCAGAAACGGATCATTTCCCAACGTTTTTAGTTGTACTGCATCTGCATCATCTACCATTTGTATCTCTAGATCATGGAGCGTGATTTGTCCCACGGCTATCTCATTACGAAGCTTTGCAGCGTCATAGTCGCTTTTCAGATTTTTATTTAAGAATGAAATTTCTTTCAGTAAAATTGTTTTTTCTGCTTGCGTACCCAAGTCAATCCGCACCTGTGTATAATCTTGGCCCGTTAAATCAAATTTGACCTCCTGCATATTTTTATTGCCGACAATCGCCTGCTTTTGCGACGCAGCTTCACTGAATTCTACAACTTGTTCATTGAGATAAAATAGCTGATACTCATCATTTGACGGACATATCATTTGCAACCGCACAGAAGTTTCATCCAACCCTGGCGTGAAAAAAACCTGGCAAACGAAAAATATCAACACGAAGATTGCAGCATATACCGGTATGCGCTTTAATTGTTGTTTCACGGTTTCTACCCTCTATACACAAAATTCACATCGCTATCTTGCAATAGCGGTGCTTTTCCATCTTTTTCTGCTACAATCGGCGTTTCTATACCCCAATCAATTGCCAACTCTGGATCGCTCCACAAAATACTGCGTTCCGCAGGCTGATTGTAATAGTTATCCGCCTTATATAAAAATTCCACATCATCAGTCAAGGTTACAAAGCCATGGGCAAAGCCGCGAGGGATTAGGAGCTGCCGCTTGTTTTCCGCAGATAATTCTACCGCCACCCACTTTTTATAAGTAGGGGAGCCCTTCCGCAAATCTACGGCCACATCCAGCACGGCCCCTCTGGCACAGCGCACCAGTTTAGCCTGACTGGCCTCGCCATTTTGAAAGTGCAGCCCTCGCAAGGTGCCTTTCTTGGCCGAATAAGATTGATTATCCTGCACAAAATTATAATACAGGCCTTTCTCTTCCAGCTTGCGCTGACTCCAGCTTTCCATAAACCAGCCTCTATGGTCGCCAAACACCTGCGGTTCTATGATATAAACATCCAAAACATTGGTTGCAATTATGTTCATGTTATGTGCTCCTTTTCTGCAAAAGTATGTACTTTGCGGGGACTTGGCCCCGCAAAAACTTGTTGTTTTTTCATTAACGCAACTATGTCCCATTATCGGTTTCCATACATCGTTTCGTAATACTGTTGATACGCTCCATTCACAATGTTTTCTGTCCACTGTGTATGCTCTAAATACCAAGCAATGGTCAGCTGAATACCTGTTTCAAAATCAGTTTCCGGACACCAGCCCAATTCTTCCCGAATCTTTGTCGGATCAATACCATAACGGCGATCATGGCCTTTACGGTCCTGCACATATTGAATCAGCTGTTCATCAATCGTGCTGTCTACTTGCTGCAGCTGCTGCAAAATGGTTTTCACAATGGTAATGTTAGTGCGTTCATTATGTCCGCCCACATTATATACCTGACCAATACGTCCCCGGTTTAGCACCATATCAATGGCTTTACAATGATCCGCCACATAAAGCCAGTCCCGCACGTTTAAGCCGTCGCCATACACAGGCAGTGCTTTATGCTGCAAGGCATTGTTCAGCATCAAAGGAATCAGCTTTTCCGGAAACTGATAGGGACCATAGTTGTTAGAGCAGCGGGTAATATTGATTGGCAGCTTGTATGTGTCATGATATGCCTGCACAAATAAATCGGCCGAGGCTTTGCTGGCCGAATAAGGGCTATGGGGATTTAACGGCGTCTCTTCCGTAAAATATCCCTCTGCACCCAGCGAACCATATACTTCATCGGTAGAAACCTGTAAATATTTTACGCCTTCCTTGTATTGATCATCGCCAATACGCCAGGCTGCCCTGGCCTGATTCAATAAATTCATGGTGCCCAATACATTGGTCTGCAAAAAAACGCCAGGGTCGCTAATGCTGCGGTCTACATGACTTTCCGCGGCAAAATTGACTACATAATCAATATCATATTGCCGGAAAAGCTCTGCTACTAATTGGCTATCACAGATATCGCCCTGCACAAAAATATGACGTTCATCCGACGCAACCTCGTTTAAATTTTCCAGATTTCCTGCATAGGTCAGCTTATCTAAATTGATGATACGAACTGCATCATGTTTCTTCAGCATATATAGTATAAAATTGGAGCCGATGAACCCAGCGCCGCCGGTTACAAGATAGGTTTTCATGCAAAAATACCTCTTTCTAATCCATTCTTCATATACTGGGCCAACGCATCCTGCCAATTGCGCATTTCATCGCCCACTGTATTGCGCAAAGCCATATTATCCAACGCCGAATAAGCTGGACGATTGGCTGGCTTTGGCTCTTTTCCTGCATAAAATTCCTCTGTACTACAGGCAACCGGTTGATTTTCTATTCCTGCCATTTGCAAAAAGGCACAGGCAAAATCGTACCAGCTGCAAATACCATTGTTGGTACAGTGATAAATCCCATATTGCTCCGTGACAGCCAATTTCAGAATATGATAGGCCAAATCATTGGCATTGGTAGGATTGCCCAACTGGTCTTTTACCACCGTTAATGACTTACCTGCTTTGGCTGCTTTTACAATGGTTTTGATAAAGTTATGGCCATGATAGCCATAGAGCCAAGCGGTGCGCACCACAAAAGCTCTACCGCACTGTAAGGCATACTGTTCTCCTAAGTATTTAGATTTCCCATAAATGCTGTTAGGCGCACAAACATCCCACTCTCGATAGGGCATTGTTCCATTGCCGGCAAACACATAATCGGTGGAAACCTGCACCAGCTTACAACCTGTTTTTTCCGCATACAGCGCCAGCTGCTGGGGCACCACACTGTTCACCAGAAAAGCGGTATCCTGATTGATTTCGCAGCCATCCACATTTGTGAACGCAGCGCAATTGATCATCACATCTGGCTTAAACTGCTGCAGCGTCTGCTGTAATGCCGTAAAATTTGTTAAATCCAGCTGCGTTTTATCCACTGCTAAAATCTCTGCCGTCGCATAAGCTGCTGGAATGGCGCCAATCTCGACCCTTCCGCTGTGCAGCATTTCCAGTAATTCAGTGCCCAATTGACCATTGGCGCCAGTAATAAACAATCTCATACCTCAACCCTCCTGCACCATGTCGGCCACTTTAAACAGATATTTCCCATAATCGCTCTTTTTATAATGTTCAGCATGTTCCAACAGTTTCTCCTTGCTAATCCATTGATTTCGATAGGCAATCTCTTCCAAGCAAGCTACATATAATCCCTGCCGTTTCTGAATGGCTTCAATAAAGTTAGCGGCGTCCTGCATAGCCTGATGGGTTCCCGTATCCAGCCAAGCCATACCGCGGCCAAACAACTCTACCTTTAGCTTTCCCATTTCCAAATAGGCGTTGTTGACTGCTGTAATTTCTTTTTCTCCACGGGCAGAAGGCTCCACGGTTTTGGCAATTTCAATGACTTGATTATCGTAAAAATATAATCCTGGTACCGCATAATTGGATTTGGGCTGCACCGGTTTTTCTTCGATGGACAGCACATTGCCTTCGTGATCAAACTCTACTACGCCAAAGGCCTGCGGATCGCTGACATGATATCCAAAAATCGTCGCGCCCTCTTTCCGGTTGGCCGCTGCCTGTAGCCGTTCACTAAAACCATATCCATAAAAAATATTGTCACCCAGTACCAGACAAACATTGTCATCGCCTATAAATGTTTCTCCAATCAAAAAGGCTTCAGCCAACCCATTGGGCTGCGGCTGCACCGCATACTGAATTGTCATGCCTAATTGACTGCCATCACCGAATAATTCCTGAAAATCGGGAAGATCTCGCGGTGTAGAAATAATCAGTACATCCCGTATCCCCGCCAGCATCAAGGTAGACATGGGATAATACACCATTGGCTTGTCATAAACCGTTAATATTTGCTTGGATACCGACAGTGTGGAAGGATATAACCGCGTCCCACTGCCGCCTGCTAAAATAATGCCTTTCATGATCTAACTCCTCTCATTGTTATCGCAAAACTTGTCCCATTATCCGAACAATGCCTTTCTTACATAGCCGGAATTTTTTTAATGCTATTATTTTTTCAATCATTGTTTTATCCTGAAATAAACGATACGCTCGCAACAATTCCTTTTGTTCCTGGCTTAACTTGGACTGATAGCATTCTAAGAACGCTCCTGCCTGTCCATATTGTTTTAACAAATTCTGATGAATTTCTTGGCCGCAACGCAGCTTCCATAAGAAATATTGCAGCGTTTTTACATTTTTTGCGCCATTGGCATTATCGCCATGCTGCCGATATAACATGGTAGCATGATCAATAAAGCAAATCTGTCCGAAGGCCGAAGCCACCAACGCCAGCCACATATCATGCATGACGGCTTGTTTTGGGATTTCTGTGACCAAATCCAGCAATGCACGATTCACCATCATGGTGCAACCTGTCACAATATTCTGCACCAAAATATTGTTTAGCTTGCTGCGCGCCGCATCCATGTTCTGCATCTGGAACAATGAAGGATTTATCACCCTTAACGCTGCGTCCACAACAGTCAAATCGGTATGTACCAATAACGGCATATTGGTTCCGTATTCCTGCTCCATTTGTCGCATTTTATCTAATGTAACTTGTATCTTTTGATACAGCCAGACATCATCCTGGTCGGCAAACATGACATAATCCGCTTCGCTGTATTGCAGCAGCTGAAAAAAATTATTCTGCGCCGAACCGCTGGGCTGTTCTGCCCGTATCAATTCAATTTGTTCTGGACGCAGCAATTGGTATTCTTTGATAATCTGCACCGTGGCATCGGTGGAACAATCGTCGCGGATCAGTAATCGCCAATTTTGATTGCTCTGCTGCAGGATAGAGTCCAACTGAGGCCGTAAAAATTTTTCTCCATTATAGGTAGCCATCAAAATATCGATCATCCTTGTCCACCGTCCAATATTGGCATCTTTTTACGAATCGCCCATTTCACCAAGCCTGTCAGCCATTTCGGGTATTTGTCCTGATAATACCTATCGTAAAAAATCAACATTGCGTTATAAAAGTGATACTGCACAAAAGGGCTGCGGCTGGCTCGTCCACTTTGTCCCTTCAGATGCAGGCATTGAACCGGCGCATAATACACCACCTGATAACCGGCCGCCTTTATTCTCCAACACAAATCCAAATCTTCCCCATACATAAAAAAGCCTTCATCGAAACCCCGCAGCTCTCGATATAACTTTGTCGGCATCATCAGATAAGCGCCTGTCACTGCATCTACCTGATGGATTTGGTCGCGCTTTAAATGATTCAAGCGATATCCATTAAACAACGGAACTTTCGGGAACACTTTATCTAAGCGCATAAAATAGCACAATGCGTTCCACGGCGTAGGAAAACCGCGTTTACAAGCATGATCCAATTCACCGTTTTCCAATACCACCTGTACGCCCAAACCGCCTACCTCTGGATGTTGTTCTAAATATTCCACAGAAGCGTCCAGCGTGTTTCGCTGCATAACGGTATCGGAATTTAAAAACAACAAATATTGTCCTTTGGCCACCTTAGCGCCAGCATTGCAACCGTGCGCAAAGCCATGATTTTCAATATGAGACAACAAAACGACTCGATTATCCAGAACGTCATAATACTCACTGGAGCAATCAGAATTATCTACAATAATAATTTCAAACTGAACTCGAGGTTTTGTAGAAAAAATAGCTTCTACCGCCTGTTTTGTCAGCTTTTTTGTATTATAATTGATAATAATGATTGATAAATCCACCAATTCCACATCCAATCGCTGCGAGAGAGACGAAAAATTATAGGTTTTCGA